>CAZDLX010000059.1:0-17617 GCA_964506005.1 uncultured Anaerolineae bacterium
CCTGGAGCGCAACGCGCGCCCCGCGAAGCCCGTCAACACCGGCCACGCGATGCCGTCCTGGGCCAACGCCGTGATTATGATCGAGCACGTGCAGCCCACCGGGAATGGCGAGCTGGTGATCCGCGCGCCGGCGGCGCCCTGGCAGCACGTCCGGCAGATGGGCGAGGACATGGTAGCGACGGAGCTGGTGCTGCCGGCCAACCACACCCTGCGCCCGGTCGACGTAGGCGCGGTGGCGGGCAGCGGGCACGCGTCGATCCGCGTGCGGCGGCGGCCCCGCGTCGCCATCATCCCGACGGGCTCGGAGCTCGTCAGCGCGGAGCGGGCGGCCCGCGGCGAGATCGAGCGCGGGCAGATCATCGAGTACAACAGCCTGGTGCTTGGCGCGCAGGTCGAGGAGTGGGGTGCCTAAGCGGTGCGCTGGCACATCGTGCCCGACGACTACGACTCGCTCGAGGCGGCGGTGGCCGAGGCCGCCGCCGGGCACGACCTCGTGCTGGTCAACGCCGGTTCGAGCGCGGGCACGGAGGACTACACCGTGCACATCGTGAACGAGCTCGGCGAGGTGCTGGTGCACGGCATCGCCGTCCGGCCCGGCCACCCGGTGATCTTCGGCATGCTGCGCGTGCCCTCCGCGGAGGGCGGCGAGCGCGCCGTGCCGGTGATCGGCGTGCCCGGCTACCCGGTCTCGGCGGCGCTCACCGGGGAGATATTCGTCGAGCCGCTGGTCAAGCGCTGGCTCGGCCAGCCGCCCGCCGAGCCGCCGGTACTGGCCGCTACGATCAGCCGCAAGGTCGTGTCCCCGCCGGGCGACGACGACTACGTCCGCGTGACGGTGGGGCAGGTGGGCGAGCGCGTCATCGCGACGCCGCTCTCGCGCGGGGCGGGCGTGATCTCGTCGCTGGTGCGGGCGGATGGTATCGTGCGCATCCCCCGCTTCTCGGAGGGGCTGGACGCGGGCGCGGACGTCACCGTGCACCTGTACCGCAGCCCCGCCGAGATCGCGCGCACCATCGTCGCCATCGGCTCGCACGACATCACGCTCGACCTGCTGGCCCAGTATCTCGCCGAGCGCGCGCCGGGCATGCGGCTGTCCTCGGCGAATGTGGGCAGCCTCGGCGGGCTCGTCGCACTGCGGCGCGGCGAGGCGCACCTCGGCGGCTCGCACCTGCTCGACCCGGAGACCGGCGACTACAACTGGCGCTACCTCGACCAGTACCTGCCCGGCCGCGACGTGGTGCTGGTGACGCTCGTGCGCCGCGAGCAGGGGCTGATCGTGCCGGAGGGCAACCCGCAGAACATCGCCGGTATTGACGACCTCACCCGCGAGGACGTGACGATTGTGAACCGGCAGCGCGGCGCGGGCACCCGCCTGCTGCTCGACTACGAGCTTGCCCAGCGAGGCATCGACGCGGCGCAGGTGCAGGGCTACGGGCGCGAGGAGTACACGCACCTGGCCGTTGCGGCGGCGGTCGCCAGCGGCACGGCGAGTACGGGGCTGGGGGTGCGGGCGGCGGCGCGGGCGCTGAGACTCGGCTTCGTGACGGTGGGCTGGGAGCGCTACGACCTCGTGATCCCGCGCGAGCACTACGAGAGCGAGCTGCTCCAGCCGCTGCTCGGCCTGCTGCACGACGAGGCGTTCCGCGCGGCGGTCGCGGCGCTGCCGGGCTACGACGTCGGGCCGATGGGCGAGGTGGTGGTAAGGCCAGAGTAAGCCGCGCCCGCATCTCATGCTACAATGGGGAAGCGCGAATTTCGTTTGCCCGAGGCTGGCACGCGTGAGGCTGCAGCGTTCGTGCGGCACCCGTTGAACCCCCAGCCAACCGCGCCGCGACGATGTCGCCGTGCGGCTGACCTCCCCCCTTGCAAGGGGGAGGAGACCGGCCCGGAGGGCCGGGCGGAGGGGGTTCTATGAACGAACCCGGTCCGCGCTGTCAGATCGATCAGTTGAGACTTATCCGCGCCACCCTCAGAGAGGACCAACATGCTGCCCCGTTTGACGATTGCGCTCTCTTCTACGGTGATCCTGCTGCTCTTTGTCGTCGGCGGCATCGGCGCGGTTGCCAGCATCTACAACTCGGACTGGTTCTTCCGGCTGGGCGGGGCAGCCTGGCTCGTGGAGCGCATCGGGCGGGACCGTGCGCGCGTCGTGGCGGGGGTCATCGGCATCACTATGGTCGTCGTCGCGCTGGTCCAGATGACCGGCGCAGCCCCTCTGCCGGTGCGCTGAGGCTGGCCCCGCGGTCTGCTATAATCGGAAGACGTTTAGCCGCCACTAACCGGGAGGAGCCACCCCCATGGACGAACACGTGTATAAGAAGATCGAGCTGACCGGTTCGTCAACCGTCAGCATCGAGGACGCCATCCAGAATGCCATTGCCCGCGCCAGCCAGACGATCCACAATCTGCGCTGGTTCGAGGTCGTGGAGACGCGGGGCTACATCGAGGATGGCGCGGTGGCCTACTGGCAGGTCACCATTAAAATCGGCTTCACCGTGGACGACGTGCAGGGCTAGCACACTGACGGACCGCAGGTCGCCCAGCAGCACAGGGGAGAGCAGGTGCGAGCGTCTCTCCCTTTTCATTGCGGCTTTCTCGCCATTCTGTCGAGCGATACACGGTATCGAGGGTGTTGGAAATGGCAGACGCGTCGGTTAAGTACGAGAGCCCCGAGCAGCGGGCAGATCGCGCCGAGCGCAAGCGTCCCTGGCCGCTGACGGCGGTCAGCCTGCTGCTGCTCGGGCAGATCGCCGGCTATATCATCCTGATCGTCTGGATTGCCGACGAGGCGCAGGGCATGCGCCTTGCCGATCTGTTCGCGCCGGGCGGCGCGGCGGAGCTCGCCGTGCAGCTCGTGGCGTTTGGCGTGCTCACACTCGTCGCGTTTTTCGCCCTTGTGACGGTGATCCGGCGCACGCGCGAGGCATGGCATCACGTCATGTTTGCCCAGGGCCTCAGCCTCATGTTTGGGCTGCTGCTGTACTTCGGCCCCAGACTGTTCTACGCGTACATCATCCTGGCCTACGCCGTGTTCGTCGTCTTCTACCTCATGGTTCCCGGCGTTCAGGTAGCTTTTCTCCCGTTCGAGGATGAGTCCGATGCCTCAAACTGACGATCTCGCCCTGCTGCGGCGTTTCGAGCCCATCCTGCGCTTCAACCGGGGCGAGCGCTTCTTCCCGATGGACGTGGACCCGTATGTGCGCGAGTCCAGCCTGTGGATGCAGCGCAGCGGCTCGGCAGCCCAGTGCCTCGTTCCGGAGGGCTCGCTCACGCTGGCTGAGCTCGGCAGGCGGCGCAGCGACGGCTTCGACGCGGTGTACTACCTCAAGTTCATCGAGCCGCTGAACCTCGGCGAGCTGGCTCGCTTCCAGCTCGAAGAGCGCCGGCTCGCCCAGAGTGACCCGCGTGACAACTTCAAGGCAAGCGGGCGGCTGGCGCGGGTAGGCTACCTCTCCCGCGCGGTCGAGGCGCTGGTCTCGCTGGTGCTGCTGGCGCGGGGCCGCCTGCCCGGCGATACGGCGGCGGCGGCGCAGCTCACCTACCAGCGTCTCATGCAGGAGCGCGCTCACGCCTGCTATCACGGGCGGGTGGTGCGGCAGGGCGGCTGGATCGTGCTCCAGTACTGGTTTTTCTACGCCTACAACAACTGGCGCACCGGGTTCTACGGCATCAACGACCACGAGGGTGATTGGGAGCAGATCTGCATCTACGCCTACCCGGACGACGACGGCGACGTGCATCCCGAGTGGGTGGCCTACGCCACGCACGATTACTTTGGCGACGACCTGCGCCGCCGCTGGGACGACCCCGAGCTGGTCAAGGTCGGCGAGCATCCGGTGGTCTACGTGGCGGGCGGCTCGCACGCCAGCTACTACCAGCCCGGCGACTATCTCACCGAGATCGAGCTGCCCTTCCTCAAGCCGTTCGCCCGCCTCGCGGACCGCATCGAGAAGGCCCGTGCGGAGGCGATGGAGGAGTACGAGCAGATCCAGCTTCACACGGGGCCCCATCGCCGCGAGATCAACTTCTTTGCCATCCCCTTTGTGGATTACGCGCGCGGCGATGGGCGCGCCATCGGGCCGGGCGAGGAGCGCCCGTGGGGCGACCCCGTCCTGCTCGACCCGGTGCCGAACTGGGCGCTGCTCTACCGGGGGCTGTGGGGCTTCTATATGCAGGACCCGTTCGCCGGAGAGGATGCCCCCGCCGGGCCGATGTACAACCGTGATGGCTCCGTGCGGCGCTCGTGGTATGACCCCGTCGGCTGGGCGGGCCTCGACAAAGTGCCCGCGCCGCACCGCGCGCTGGAGAAGGCCGCCGAGGAACGGCTGCGGCTCATCAGCCGGCGCGGCGAGCTGAACCGGTCCATCGAGGAGAGGCGGACCGAGCTCGTGCGGCTGGGCGTGCAGCTCGACGCCATGCGGGGCTTTCCGCACCTGAAGCCGCTGTTCAGCGAGCAGGACGCCGAACTCGATGCGCTGAGTGCGGAGCTCGACGCGCTGCGTGCCGAGCGCACGCGTGACGAGGCGCTGCTGGAGGCGCTGGAGGCGCACATTCAGGAGCTTCAGACCGGCAACCGCGGCCCGATGCGCGCGCACATCAACCGCGGCTTCAAGCCCATCCCCGAGGAGGAGATGCGGCTCGGGCGGCTGGCCGAGATCTGGGCCGCGGTGAGCATCGGGTTGGTCGCGCTGATCTTCGCGGCTCTCGTCGTGCTGGACGAGCCGCTGTGGATCAGCCTCGCCATCATGCTGGGCCTGATCCTGTTCATCGAAGCGGCCTTCCGGCGCTGGCTGGGCCGCCTGCTGTCCATTGTCACGATAGTGCTGGCGCTGGTCGCGGTGGCTGTGCTGCTCATCGAGTTCTACGAGCCCATCGCCATCGGGCTCGTCGTCATCGTCGGCCTGTACATTCTCATCGAGAACCTGCGCGAGCTGTGGTCGTGATGTGTAGCCGCTGCCGCAAGAAACCAATAACCTCACCCCGACACCGGCACTGCACAGTGCCGGTGTCTGCCCCTCTCCGTGCCACGGAGAGGGGCACGGGTATCGCGGTCTTGTGACCTCTGTATCTGCCTCTCTCGCTGTTCAGGCATGCGGCGAGCCGTTCTCTGGTTGCATCCTCAGGCAGAGTGTCGGTCGATTCCCCCTCTCCGTGCCACGGAGAGGGGGAAGGAGACGCCCGAGAGGGCGTCGGGAGGGGGTGAGGTTTCGGTATGCGCCCCCTATACCCGCCTGTGTACAATCGAAGCAGCGAAGATGACCGGTACCCGGGGCAGGTGGTGGAATGGGCGATTCTAACGGCAGGGGCACGGACCAGACACTTGAGATTCTCACCGACCCCGCCGAGGCGGCGGCTGCCGCCGACCTGAGGTACGTCGAGGAGGGCGAGCCGGGCGTCGAGCGCAGGCGCTGGGGCAGGGGCTTCACCTACATTGGCCCGGATGGCGAGCGTATCACCGGCTCTGACAAGCGCCGCCGCTACGAGGCGTTGGCCATCCCGCCCGCCTGGACGGACGTGTGGATCTGCCACGACCTCAACGGGCACATTCTGGCCACGGGGCGCGACGACAAGGGCCGCAAGCAGTACATCTACCACCCCCGCTGGAACGAGATCCGCAGCCAGACGAAGTTCAACCGTATGATCCTGTTTGGCCACGCGCTGCCGGGCATCCGTGAGCAGGTGGACGCCGACCTCCGGCGGCACGGGCTGCCGCGCGAGCGCGTCCTGGCGCTGGTCGTGCGGCTGCTCGACCTCTCGCTGATCCGTATCGGCAACGACGAGTACGCCCAGCGCAACGACGCCTACGGCCTGACGACGATGCAGGATCACCACGTCACGCTCAGCTCGCGGCGCGTCGAGTTCGAGTTCATGGGCAAGAGCGGCAAGGAGCACGTCGTTACCGTTGAGGACCGGCGGCTGGCTCGCCTGGTCAAGATGTGCCAGGAGATCCCCGGCTACGAGCTGTTCCAGTACTATGACGACGACGGGCAGCGGCGGGACGTCGGCTCGGGCGATGTCAACGCCTACCTGCGCGAGATCACCGGCGAGGACTTCACGGCGAAGGACTTCCGTACCTGGGGCGGGACGGTGCTCGCCCTGCAGTGCCTGCTGGACCTCGGCCCGTGCGAGACGGAGGTCGAGGTGAAGGCGAACATCGGCGAGGCGGTGAGGCAGGTCAGCGAGGGCCTCGGCAACACGCCGGCTGTGTGTCGCCAGTACTACATCCACCCGAGCGTGCTGTCCTGCTACGAGAACGGCACGCTGCCCGAGATCGTCGAGCGGGCGCGGGCGGAAGGCACGGCGGCTCACGAACGGCTCAGCGAGGCGGAGGGCGCGGCCCTTGCGCTGCTAACGGAATGCGCGGCGAATGAAGCCAGCGGCTAGCCCCACAGTTTTAGGGGATATTTAGGCTTCACATAGGGCACTTTTAGAGTGTTTCTGTTACCCTGAAGATGCAGCGAGTGCGGCAGGTGCCGCCGAGTTCGGTGAGCTGTTTGAGCGCGTGATGGAATAGAACAAATGCTCCGAATTCTGATGGGATTCTAACGTAATTGCGGTAAAATAACTGACCGTTGAGAGCTGGTAGACAAGGAAGCACAGAATGACAGACAACATGCAGAAGCGTGTGGACCTGAGCGCGATTAAGTCGGTGGACGAAGAGATCGCGGAGATGGTGACGATCATCCGCCAGGCGCGCGAGCGGTTGACCGAGGTGGAAGAAGAGGTCGACCCGGTAATCCAGAAGGCGAAGCAGCGTCTCGAAATGCTGCTCGACTATCGCGGCGAGAGCTGGGCGGATGCCGAAGGCTACGCGCGGCTGGCTTCCACCGGCACGCGGATCGTCTACGACGCCGAAGCCCTGGACCGCCTCGTCCTTGAGAACCCCGAGCAGTACGGCTGGCTCCGCGAGTACCGGCGCGAGGTGCCGGTCAGCGGTGGGGTGCGCGTCCGCTAGTACGCGCTCGCTGCCGGAGGAACACGACAGGCCGCTCTGTTCGGGGCGGCCTGTTTGATTCCTGGCGGGTACCCGGAGGCTACCAGCGGCTGCCCAGCACGATGATCAGGGTGACGAGCACCGCGAGCAGCCCGACTTCGGCGATGATGGCCCGCTGTGCCGAGCGGCGCGCTCGCCTGGCCTCATACCACTCGTGGGGGCGGATACCCTGCAGCGTAAAGGTAAGCACGCCTGCCAGGTTGATGCAGATGGCGTTGGCAATGAACAGCAGGAACGCCCGCGCTGCTGGCTCCCACAGCCCCTCGCCGAGGTTCAGCCCCGCCGTCACCAGCGGGGGCAGCAGCGCCACCGCCACCGTGACGCCGATCAGCGCCTGCGGCAGGCCCGTCGTGAAAGCCAGCGCCGCGCCGATGCCGGCGGCAAGCGCGACCGCGATGCTGGTGAGATCGACATTCGTGTTGTCGATAATCATGGGTAAAGTTGTGTCGATATCGAAGATAAGGGCGATGACGACTGCGGCGGACAGGCCGAGGGCCGCCCCTACCGCCCCCTGGCGCGTCGCTCGCCGCCCCAGGTACGAGTCGCCGAGCGTGGTCGAGAGCGACAGCGCGACGAGCGTCCCCAGCAGCGGGGACATCACCATCGCGCCGATGGTCACGATGACGTCGTTGGTCGCCAGGCCAAGCGCCACGAGCACCGCCGCGAGCAGCACCATCGCGATGAACACCGGCCAGGGCCGCATCGCCGCGATGACATCCTGGTAGAGCTCATGCCGGCTGATACGCAGCCCGTGCTCGGCGTTGTTCTCCTCAGGGGGGCGGGGTACTTCGCGGCGGACGCTGGGCAGGGTGGCCTCGACCGGCATCAGCAGGACGCGGAAGACCATCTCATCCTCGAACAGGTCTTCCATCAGGTCGATGAATGCCTCGGTGTCCTCGGCTGCCACAAGATAGGTGTGGCGCGTCCTGTCGCCCGCCAGCGGAGACTTCCAATCTCCGTAGCAGTCGAGGCCCTCGCGGCTGTTCAGCGCGGCGATCACGTCCACGTCGCGGTCGCTGGGCGTGATCACCTCGATGAGACGTAAGTCAACATGTTCATGCGGCACGGGCTGCCCCCTCGCATCTAAAGCGCCCCACTCGCTCGGCGGGTGGGGCGATCCGGAAACTCGGATGTGTGGTGTCGGGCGGCTGCTCCTGCTACAGTGCCTTCTTGGCTCGCTGAGCTGCCTTCTTCGTCATCTCGGCAATCCGTTGCTGAACGCCGGGGAATTCCTTTTCAAGCTGCGCGATGGCGTCGTCGGTCGCTTCGCGGCCCCGCGCATAGCCCTCGTCCAGCGCGCCCGCGATTCTCTGGCGCAGCTTCTTGCCGGACTGCGGGGCGAACAGCAGCGCGACCATCACGCCAAAGGTCAGCCCGATCACGGCTGCCAGCCCGATCTGGAGCATCTGGCGCTGCTGCGCGTACTGCTTGGCCTCTTCACTGTAATAAATGCGTCGCTCTGGCATTTGAACCTCTCCTCTGATCAACCATGTACTCGGATCAAGCGGGGCATAGAGCCTGCAGGCGGCGGCTACCGCGCCGCCACGCGGACCTCGATGCCGCCGTCGTAAATGCGCGTCTCATAAAGCGGTTGGCCGTACGTCGCCGGCCCATGTACCACGCTGCCATCCCGCAGGTCGAACACGGAGTCGTGCCAGGGGCACTGGACGCAGTTGTCGTAGAACTGGCCCTCCTCAAGCGGGCCGCCTGCGTGGCTGCACACCGCGCCGATGGCATGCACGCGCCCATCTTTGCGGTAGAAGAGCACCGGCTGCCCGTCCACCTCGACCCGCCGGGGCACGCCCTCCTGCAGCTCAAACTCGGCCATAATGCGCGTCCAGCTCTCGGGCGTCTTGCGCGGCTCGGCGTGGTTGACGCCGACGCGGTGGCGGAAGACCAGCTCGCCGCCGAGCCAGGCCGAGAAGCCGAGGATGCCGAGCGCCACGCTGGACAGCGCCATCCCCGCGCCGCGATTGCCCGTCTTGCGGGCGATGCCGGAGAACAGGTTGAGCACCAGCCCGCCTGCGTTCAGCAGGCCGTGCAGCGCGCCCGCGCGGACCGCCGGGTTCGGGATGGTCGAGTAGTCAGCCAGCCCCGTGACGGCTGTCGCGACGCCCGAGGCGGTTCCGACCATCAGCAGCGTGTCGGCGGCGCGCCGGCTCGACCTGCTTCCGAACATCGAGAGCACGTCGAACAGGCCGCTGAGCAGCCACGCGCCGATGGTGACGTCCGTCAGCACGGGGTGCAGCGGGTGCCCCAGCCAGGTGCCGTGCAGCAGGTCGACCACCTGGCGAACCGGCTTGCCGCCGTCGAGCACGGCGTTATGCAGGACCTGCTTGACCTGCCTGCCGTACTCGTCCAGCTCCGGGACGCTGTCCATCAGCTCGTAGACTTGCTCGCTCAGGTAATTCTCCTGTACGGTCATTCCGGTCCTCCTCGCTCAGTAACGGTACAAACTGCCAGGGGGCAGTGCAGAGTCAGGCCGCGGCAGAGCACCGGCACCGGGTCGAATAAGGGCATGGAACATTGGCAGGTGGGCCAGCCGCCATGAGAAGGTGCTGCCTGCTCCGTGAGCGGGCGGAACATTCTCTGATGGCTGCATGATGTGCCAGGCATGCTGCCTGCTTGTAGCGTACCATAACACGCAGGCAAATATCCAAGCAGAGGCTAAAAATCACCTAAATACGGCAGCCCCGCCACCACCGGCGGGGCCGCCTGCGAGGGGAGAGCTACACCCCCATGTCCTCGAAGGTGCGCGCCATGTAGTCGTTGACCTCGGCGGCGGTCGCCAGCGAAAGCGCCTCCCGTGCGATGGCCTGCGCTTCCTCCGTGGTGAGCTGCGCGATCAGCCACTTGGCTTCAGGGATGGCTCGCGGCGTCATGCTGAACTCGTCCAGCCCCAGCCCGAGCAGGATGGGGATCGCCGCCTTCATGCCGGCCAGCTCGCCGCACATCCCGGCCCACTTCCCGACGGCATGCGCGGCGTCGATGGTCTGCTTGATGAGGCGCAGCACGGCGGGATGCAGCGGCTCGAAGTAGCTGGCGACGCGCTCGTTGGTGCGGTCCACCGCCAGCGTATACTGCGTGAGGTCGTTGGTGCCCAGGCTGAAGAAATCAGCCTCGGATGCGAGCACATCGGCCAGCAGGGCGGCGGCGGGCGTCTCGACCATGATCCCGACCGGCACATCTGCCGCGTATTCCAGCCCTTCGGTTTCCATCTCGTGGCGGGCCTCCTCGAGCAGCGCATTGGCCCGGCGCAGGTCGGACAATCCGGCGATCATCGGGTACATGATCATGGCCTTATGCCCGACGGCAGCCCGCAGGATGGCCCGCAGCTGCGTCTTGAGCAGGTCCGGTTGGTCAAACCCGATGCGGATGGCCCGCCAGCCCAGAAACGGGTTGAGCTCCTCGTCGAACTCGATGTAGCTGGGTGGTTTGTCGCCGCCGATGTCCAGCGTGCGCACGATCACGGGGCGCTCGCCCATCACCTCGAAGATGCCGCGGTAGGCGCGAATCTGCTGCTCCTCGTCGGGCGGGCGGGTGTTCTGCAGGTACAGGAACTCGGTGCGCAGCAGGCCCACGCCCTCCGCGCCAAAGGACACGGCATCCCGCGCGGACTCGACGTCGCCGATGTTGGCGCCCACTTCGACGCGCTTGCCGTCCCCGGTGTGTGTGAGCTCGGCTGCCGCCTCCTGCACCTTCTGCAGCCAGGCCTCGCGCTCCGCGCGGGCCGTCTCGTACGCGGCGAGCGTCCCCGCCTCGGGATCGATGAGCAGCTCACCTGTGCCGCCGTTGATCGCCAGCAGGCTGCCTTCCTTGATGTGCGCAAGCGTCTCCTGCCCGAGCCCGACGACCGCGGGAATGCCCAGCGTGCGCGCCAGAATCGCCGTGTGCGAGGTCAGGCCGCCTGCCGCCGTACACAGCCCGAGCGCCATGCCGGGTTCGAGGCTGGCGGTGTCAGACGGGGTGAGGTCCGTGGCGACGACGATGGAAGGCGTCCTGAGCGCATCCAGGGAGGTGTCCGCTATGCCCAGCAGAACGCGGACGAGCCGCCGGCCGAGGTCCTGGAGATCCACCGCCCGTGCCGCGAACATCTCGTTGTCCATGGCCGCGAACATCGCCGCGAACTCTTCCGTTGCCTCCTGCACCGCGGCTTCGGCGCTGGCGCCCTTCGAGAGCCGGTCGCTGATGCTCGACTGCAGGGCGGGGTCGTTCAGCAGCATGATGTGCGCATCGAAGATCGCCGCGTGTTCCGCGTCTGTGCGCTCGCGCACCTGCTCCCGGATGCTCGCCAGCTCCTGTTCGGCGGTCTCGCGGGCCGCCTCAAAGCGTGCCATCTCGGCGGCAGGGTCTTCGGCGGTACGGCGCTTGATGGTGAGCTGGGGTGGGTGGAAAATGAATGCCGGGCCGGTGGCGATGCCCTCGGCGGCGGCGATTCCCTGGAAACGACGCTCGCTCATTATCTCTCCTGCTATTCAGTTCAAACGTTATACGGTTACCGGATCGTGGCTCCACAGATCGCAGAGACGGCACAGGCCAAGAAACATGCCCTTGAACGCTGTGAAACCTGTGTGATCCGTGGACTCCAGCTCCACGCTAGGAGCTGCGGCCTCTGTCGCTGCCGCGCTCTGTCAGGGCGAGCACGACCTCCGCTGCCTCGTCGTCGATGACGACGCTGTTGACGTAGCCGCCTCGCATCGCGCCGACGACTGCCGGCCCCTGCTCTCGGCCCGCCGCCACGCCGATCGACACCTTGACATCGCGCAGCTTCTCCAGCGGCAGCCCAATCGTGCGCTCGTGCAGCGGCAGTGGCAGGATGTCGCCCTCCAGATTGTAGAAGTAGGAGAGCATCTCGCCCACCGCGCCCATCTTGGCGATCTCGGCGAGCCGTGTCTCGCTCAGGTAGCCGAGCTGGTGCAGGGTACACAGCGGTGGGAACACCGAGCCGATGCCGACCAGCGCGACATCTGCGTGCTGCGCTACGAACAGCCGCTCCGCGATGGTGCGGTCGGACAGCAGGGCGTTGCGTGTGGCCTTGGTATCCACGATCAGCGGCGCGGGGATGAAAAGGTACTGCCCGCCAAGCACGCTGGCCAGCCAGCGGGCCAGGTCGGGCCCGTCGATCATCGGGTTGGACACGCCGGTGCTGCCGGTGAGCTGGACGACCGTGACGTCGAGCTTGCGCGCGGCGCGAAAAGCGCCTACCACCTGGTAGACGCCTGTATTCCACGAGATGCCCAGGATATTGTGATCCTGGAGCTTCTCCTCCAGCACGCCCGCAGCAACCGCGCCCAGCGCCTCGATGATCTGAGAGTAGCCGCGCCCCCCACGCCCGACCACCCGCACCTCCGTGTCGGGGTAGTGCCGCGCGAGCTGCGTGCTGAGGTCATCGGGGACGCTGTTGGGCCAGCGCACGCTGATGTTGACGACCCCGGTTTCGCGCGCTTCGGCGAGCAGGCGCGACACGCCCGATCGCGAGATGCCAAACCGCTTGGCAATCTCGGATTGCGTCAGCCCCACCTCGTAGTAGAGTGAGGCGATCTTCGCCAGTAGTTCATGCCGCTCTGGCGGGACCTCCGCCGGCCCCGGCATGTCGGGCGGCTCGGCCACGTTGAAAGCTACCCCCTGGCTGCATCGCTCGCGGGTGGCGTCTGGCTGAAATTGCCCTCGATGAGTGTCTTCAGCGCTTCGATGGCCTGTTCTTCGTCTACGCCATCGGCCTGAAGCGTGATGCTGTCTCCCTGATTCACGCCCAGCATCATGACTTCCAGCGCGCTCTTTGCGTTCTTGAAGCCCGACTCCTGGGCATTGTTGCGCACGCGCACGTCGGCCTGGAACGCGGCTGCCGTCTGTACGAAAAGCGCAGCCGGCCTGAGATGCAGCCCTGCCTCGTGAGTGACGACGATGTCGATCTCTTTCACCGAAACCTCCTCCGGCATCAAAGTGGGTTGGAAGGTGAGACGTCGGGCCGTAAAGCTAGCGCAGCTTCTGCATCGTGCAGGCAGCTTCTGCCGCGATGCGAACAGTCTCCAGATCGTGCCCCAGTGAGGCCTCCACCGCTGCCAGAATGGCGCCCTCGACGAGCGGGGCCTCGCTGAGCTGAACACTGTGCCGCGCTTCCTCATCCAACATCTCGACGGCGATCTGTGCGCTCATCACTGCGCTGCCGAGATCCAGCAGCACTAGCACGCCGTCTCCCGAGTCCGCGCGGCGAATCGCATCGTAGATGCGCTCGGCGTTCGTGCCGATAGTATCGTCGTCGACGCCGCCTGCCGGAATGACGCGCACGCGCTGCTGCGTCATCTGGTCTGCCAGCTCCATGACACCCTCGGCGATCTTCGGGCTATGCGAGACAATCACAATCCCAATCATCCGGCTCTCTTCCACTAGGAAACTCAACGAGTAGATATTGACTCAAAAGTGCTCGCCTGTGCAGGCCGGACAACCTTCGACGTTGGTAATACGCTCGGCGACCTCGGGCGTGAGGCTGGCGGGCGGGAGCGGCGCAAAGCCGGTGTGCCCGCATCTCACGCAGGCGAACCACCCCACCACGCCGGGAGTGAAAGGCGCTGCCTCCGCGAGAGGCACGACCTCGACGCCCAGCCGCCAGCGCGCGTTCGTGACCAGGGTGGGGCACCCGGCTTCGCGCAGCTTGCGCACGATCAGCGCGTAGTCGGCGCAGTACTGCATCAGCAGCACGGCGGCGTCGACAGCAGGCGGGAAGGGCCACACTCGCAGGTCGGCGATGACGACCGCGAGCCCCTCGGGCAGCGGCGCGCTCGCAAGCCCTCGCCGCACGATCTCGACGCGTCTCTCGACCGCCACGATCCGGCAACCAAGCGCGCAGGCCATCCGCGCGAACCGCAGGTCTCCAGCTCCGATGTCGAGTACGGTTTGGCCGGGGTGCAGGGCGGCCAGCGCATCCCGGTAGGTGTCATCAGAGTAGGGCGCCCACCGGGCCGACCAATCAGCATCGCCGGTGGGCGCCCCGCCCTGATCGTTCGAGGTCACGCTGCCCGGCTGAAGAGCGTTATCGCCAGGAAGACGCCGTATACAAAGATCGCCAGGCCGGCGACCGTCAGCACCCGCGTGACAGTCTTCTCCTGATTCTGGGTAAGGCCCAGGTCAAAGATGACGGCCCGCAGACCCACCATCGCGTGGAAGGTCACGACGACCAGAAACACCAGCTCGATGGCGAGGATCACCGGGTTGCCGACGTAGTCCAGCACCTGATCGTACCGGCGCAGACCACCCTCGACGACGAAGTGGTGGGCGATCATGTGCGTGCCGAGCAGGATAAGCAGCAGGATTCCCGACACTGCCTGCCCGATCCACGCGAGCGTTCCGCGTCGCTGTCTCTCAAGCACTCGCTGCATGTCAGGTCTCCTATATCGTAAACACAAGGATGCCGGCGACGACGAGCAGCACGACGGCAATGGTCATCAGAACGTAGAAGAGCTGCCGCTGCCACTTGACCAGCACGCCGCTCCCGATGAGCGCCACGCGCAGGCCGTTGAGCCCGTGCCCCAGGATGCCGGCGATCAGAATGACGTCGAGCGTGAGGAACACCGGGCTGGTCGTCAGGTCGATGAAGGCGTCCCAGCCCGCTTCGCCGCGCAGCAGCAGGCTAATCGCGAACATGTGCAGGAACAGGTACAGCACCAGCCCGAGCCCTGCAACCCGGTTGAGGACGAATCCCCAGTAGCTCGCGTCGCGCTTGAACGGGTTGATCCAGGCGACCGCCTTGCGCTCGCGGGGGCGCGGGCGCTGCCCCGGGTAGGCTTTGCTCTCTTCAGTCGTTGGAGGTGTTGTCATGGTTAAGTTACTCCGACACCAGATGCTTGGGCTTCATTCCCAGCAGCGAGCGAATGCGGTTGACAGTTGCCATGCGGCGGAGCTCCATGATCTTGCCGCCGGGGTCCACATCCGACGGGCAGACCGCCGTGCATTCCATCGCGACGTGGCAGCGCCACAGCCCGTCCTCCGAATCGACGAGCTCCCAGACGCGGGCCTTCTCCTCGGGGGAGGAGTCGGGCCGCTTGATCGTGCGCAGCGCCGCTGCCAGCGGCGCCGGGCCGAGGTAGTTAGGGTTCGTCGCGACGATGGGGCAGGCCGACATACACATGCCGCACTCGATGCAGTTCTCGTAGCGGTTGTACTCGCCGGGCGGCTGATCGGGCAGCGGATCGGTTGGCGTGATAATGGGCATCTCCATCAGCCGCATCTTGTCGAAGAAGTCGCCCATGTCCACCACGAGGTCGGCGACGATGGGGAAGTTGTACAGCGGCTCGCAGTGGAGCTCCCCGCCGTTTTCAACGACGTCCTGAATCTCGACGATGCAGGGCAGCACCTCGACGCCGTTCGTGACGAAGGCGCATGAGCCGCACGAGGCGTGGTGGCAGGCATGGCGGAACGCGAGTGTGCGGTCGTGTAACGCCCAGACCTTCTCGATGCCGTCCAGGATGGTGCGGTGCGGCTCTATCTCGATGTCGAACGAGTCGGTGCGGGATTCCTCGCCGGGCCTGTAGCGATCAATCCGGTAGGTGACTTTCCAGGTCATGAGAAGCCTCAAATCATCAGCACGGTCAGATGGTGTAGTAGTCGCGATACGAGAGCAGCACGGTGTCCTTCGTCTGGCAGGGCGCCTCGACGTCGAGCTTGGCGGCGACCACGTTAACGGCCACCTCCGCCATTACCCGGGATGTCGTCGTCTTGCCGCCGGAGATCGTGACAAAGCCCTCCACATTGTCGTCGCGCGCGTGGTCGAACGCCTCAAAGGTGCGGGCGATCTCGCGCCCGCCCTCATCTCTGCGTCCGATAAGCGGGCGGGCGACGACGAAAATGCCACGCGGCCGCACCTGGCCGATCAGCGGGATCATCTCGGAACCGCGGTCGTACATCATCTGCACGTGGTCCTCTGGGATCTCAATGTAATCGGCGTCGTCAACGGTATACGACGAGGTGCCAACGATCGACGTATTGCGCTGCGGCACGATGATGTCGCCGTCGGAGGAAACGTTCATACGGTTAATCACGCGCTGGGACAGGCGGCCGGTCATCGAGGTCATTACGCCGGGAGTCGGCACAACGGGCACGTCAACGCCTGCCAGCTTTGTGATGTTGCCCGCCCACGGACCTGCTGCGTTAACGACGAGGTCCGCGTGAATGTTGTACTCGCGCTTCTGTACGCGGTCCCACACGGTCGCACCGGCCACGCGGTTACCTTCCATAATCAGCCCCTGCACCTCGGTGAAGGGGAGTACCTGCGCGCCGTTCTTCTTGGCAGTGGCCAGGAAGGCCATGCACAGGCGCATCGGCTCAAAAACGCCGTCGGGAACTTCTACCGCGCCCAGCGTGTTCTCGCTCAGGTTCGGCTCCAATGTGCGCGCCTGCTCGCCCGTGAGCTGCCGGTAGGGGATGCCGGACGCCTCACAGCCTTCGATGAACTTGGTCATATAGTCCATGTCGGAGTCGTTCACGGCGACGAACAGTCCGCCGTTGAGCTCCATCGACTCCGGCATGATCTTGCGGAGAATCGTGTTCTCCTCAATGCACTCGACCGCGGATTCCCGGTCTTTGACGCAGTAGCGGGCTCCGCTGTGCAGCAGGCAGTGGTTGCGGCCTGTCGTGCCCGAGGCGATCTCGCCGCGCTCGACCAGCGTGGTCTGGAAACCTCTGAGTGCCAGGTCGTGGGCGACGGCGGCGCCGGTCGAGCCACCGCCGATGACGAGGACGGAGTACTTGCTAGCTTGAGTGTTCACATCCCACTCCACAGACGAACTGAACCGCCGGACCTCTGCCGGGCGAACCGGAGGGCCCGGCGGTTCACGTTGCTTATTTACCCGATTCTAACCAGTGGTGGGCTGAAAGCCCAGGACACTCGGCACTACTCGACCCAGTCGAACGTCCGCTCCACAGCGCGCTTCCAGCCCGTGAAGAGCTCTTCGCGCTGGCCCTCTTCCATCTTGGGCTCCCACTGCTTGTCCACCTGCCAGTTCTGGCGCAGGGCTTCCTGGTCGTTCCAGAAGCCGGTGGCAAGACCGGCGGCGTAGGCAGCACCCAGCGAGGTCGTCTCGGCGACGACGGGGCGAACCACCGGCACGCCGAGGATGTCGGACTGGAACTGCATCAGGGTGTCGTTGGCGGTCATGCCGCCGTCCACCTTGAGCGCGGTGAGCTGGACGCCGGAGTCCTTCTCCATGGCGTCGAGCACTTCGCGGGTCTGGTAGGCAGTCGCTTCGAGCGCGGCGCGGGCGATGTGACCCTTGTTGATGTAGCGGGTCAGGCCCACGAACACGCCGCGAGCGCTGCTCTTCCAGTAGGGCGCGAACAGGCCGGAGAAGGCGGGCACGATATACATGCCGCCCGCATCCTCAACCGACTTGGCCAGCGGCTCGATGTCGGGCGAGGACTGGATCAGGCCGATGTTATCGCGCAGCCACTGCACCAGCGCGCCGGTGATGGCGATGGAGCCCTCGAGCGCGTACACAGCGGGCTGGTCGCCGATCTTGTAGGCCAGCGTCGTCAGCAGGCCGTTCTCGGACTGGACGGCCTCAGTGCCGGTGTTGAGCAGCATGAAGCAGCCGGTGCCGTAGGTGTTCTTGGCCTCGCCGGGGCTGTAGC
>CAZDLX010000060.1:0-17502 GCA_964506005.1 uncultured Anaerolineae bacterium
GGATGTGTACTTCGCCCTGCATGACGACGGAGAGGAAGTGCCGGCATGAACTGGCGTGCCATGAAAGCTGTAATGCGAAAAGACTTGATGGTTGTGCTGCGGAGCAAGATGGTGCTGCTGCCGATGATTATCCTGCCGGTCATTTTCACGGTCATCCTGCCCGCGGGGTTCGGCGCGGCGGCCATCTTCGGCGGCGAGATGATGGCCGAAGAGATGGACGACTTCGGCACGATGATGCAGATGATGCCGGGCGACGTGTTAGACGAGCTGGCTGAGGAAGGCCCCGCGGTGATGTTCTTCCAGCTCATGGCGGTGTACGCCTTCGCGCCGATGTTCCTCATCGTCCCGATGATGGTCGCCAGCGTGATCGCCGCGGACAGCTTCGTCGGCGAGCGCGAGCGCAAGACGCTGGAGGCGCTGCTCTACACGCCGCTGACCAACCGCGAGATGCTGCTCGCCAAGATGCTGACGGCCTGGCTGGCGGCGTTTGTGGTGGGGCTGGGCAGCTTCGTGCTGTATGCGCTGGTCGTCAACGGCGTCGGCTGGCCGCTGATGGGCCGGATCTTCTTCCCGAACCTGACGTGGGTCATCATGGTGCTGTGGCTCGCGCCGGCGGTGGCGGGCCTCGGCCTGGGGCTGACGGTGCTGATCTCGACGCGGGTCAACACGTTTCAGGAAGCCTACCAGCTCGGCGCCATCGTGGTGCTGCCCATCGTGGGCCTGATGATCGGGCAGTTCGCGGGGGTGCTGTATTTCAGCGCGTGGCTGGTCGCGGCGCTCGGCCTGCTGGTGTGGCTGATCGATGCGGTGATCCTGTGGTTCGGCGTGCAGACGTTTGACCGCGACGCACTGCTGGCACGGTTGTAGGCCCTCACCCTAAATCCCTCTCCCGGTCGCGCCTCCGGCGCTGGGAGAGGGACTTTGCACCTCCGGCACCTGCCGGTAGTAGTAGGGGCGGGTTTGAACCCCGCCCCTACCCACGTATCGCCGCCAACTGAATCGCGGAGCCCTAGATTCGTTCGTAGGGGCGGGTCTGAGACCCGCCCCTACCGGCGTATCACCACAGGTGGGGGCGCAGCATGCGTGTTGCGCAACTTACGTTGCGCAAGGCGCGCCCCTACGTTTTCATCGTTCAGATTCGCTGTGCCATTCGTGGATCAATGATCCTTTGCCTTCTCTTTGAGAAACGCGCCTACCGCCTCCAGCAGCGCCTCGACGACCGCCGGCTCCTTGGCGCGGCCCATGTGCCCCACCCGCACGATCTTTCCCTTGAGCGCGCCCAGCCCGCCGGAGATCATCAGGCCATGCCGGGCGAGGTAGGCCTGCAGGTCGGCGGGGGCCACGTCGGGGCGAGAGTTCAGCGCGCTGATCACCGGCGCGGCGGCTTCGGGGGCGGGGTACAGCGTAAAACCCAGCTCCTGCATCCCCGCGCGGGTGCAGTCCGCCGCCCACCGGATGCTCGCGAAGTGGTGCTCGGGGCCGTGGGCCAGGAGTTTCTCAAGCGCGGCGTGCAGCGCGACGACGTTGTTCGTCGGCATCGTCGTCGGGGAGGGGTGCCAGTCCCCCCAGTTCTGGATATACCAATCCCAGGTTCGTAAGTCCAGGTACCAGCCGTGCGGCGTCGGGTTAGCCTTCGACATCTGCCACGCTCGCTCGCTGACGGCCATCACCGCGACGCCCGGCGGCGCGCCCAGGCATTTGTTCGGCACGCTGGCGCAGGCATCCAGCCCCCACGCGTCGAACTCGACCGGCACTCCGCCGAGCGAAGCCACGGCGTCCACAATCACGGCGAGGTCGAACTCCCGCGCCACGGCTGCCAGCTCGGGCACGGGGTTGAGCACGCCGGTACTCGTCTCGTGGTGGACGATGGCGACGGCTCGCACCGGCTGCCCGCCGGCAGCGGCGCGGGGGATAATCTCGCCGAGCGCGCGGCGCAGCGCGTCCGGCTCAACGGGCTGGCCCCACTCGGCACGGACCACCGGCGCATGGATGCCGCACGCCTCGACGATCTGCGCCATACGGCTGCCGAAAAAGCCGTTGTCCAGCGTAACGATGCTCTCGCCGCGCGGCACCAGGCTGCTGATCGCGCCTTCGAGGGCCGCCGTACCGGGGCCCGGTATCATGAGCACGCTGCCTTTCGTGCCGAAAAGCTGCTGGAGCAGTTGGGTCGTCTCCTCGAACAGGCGCATCCACAGGGCGCCGTAGTGGGGTAGGGTCTGCGCGCCGATGGCGGCGAGCACGTCGTCGTCCGCTTCGACCGGGCCGGGGATCAACAAACGAGGATTTCTCAACACAGCCTCCGTGAGAACTGGGTAAGCAGAGGGTTTTGCTCCCTTACTGGCATTGTTGCACACCCGCCCCGCAGGGGCAAGACGCGGAGGGGAAAATGGCCCGCGAAATCGTGAAGAAACTTGG
Source organism: uncultured Anaerolineae bacterium (assembly GCA_964506005.1). GTDB lineage: Bacteria > Chloroflexota > Anaerolineae > Aggregatilineales > UBA3940 > UBA3940. The sequence continues at coordinate 2,416 of CAZDLX010000060.1, forward strand.
ACATCCGCTGCAATGGGCCGATAATATCTCTGGACTGCTTCTGCTTACTCTGGAGAAACTTCACTGATGCGTCGACTATGGCACGTCGCAGCCGGGCTGGTGATCGTCCTGCTGCTGTCCGGTGTTGCCGTACAGCCCGCTGCGGCCCAGCCGACCGCGCAGGGCGGGCGCCCCTTCCTGCCAGACGACTTCAGCGTCGGCACAGAGAACTTCCTCATCCACTACACGCTCAGCGGCGCGGCGGCGATTGAACCGACCGACGCAGATGGCTCGGGCGTGCCGGACTACGTCGAGCGCGTCGCCGAGACCGTCGAGCACGTCTGGCAGACGCAGATCGAGCAGATGGGCTGGCCGCCCCCCGCCAGCGACGGCGGCCTGGGCGGGGATGAACGGCTGGACGTGTACCTCGACGACATTCTGGCCGAGGGCTACGCGGGCTACGTGGACACCGCCGGGGGCTACATCGGCGACAACCCGCTCACACCGCAGGTCGAGCGCCGGGCGGCCTTCGTCTACATGGTGCTCGACAACGACTACGCCGAAGTCGATACCAGCGCCGGCGAAACCCCGCTCGGGCTGATGCAGGCCACCGTCGCCCACGAGTTCAACCACGCGCTGCAGGCGGGCATCGACGACCGCAACCTGCACGCCTGGCTGTATGAAGCCGCCGCCACCTGGATGGAGGACGAGGTCTACGACGACATCAACGACGGCGTCTTCTATCTGCTCTCGGTGTACGACAACGCGGACATCTGCCTCGTCGCCGAGACGGCACGCGGCGACGACCTGCACTGGTACGGCACGTGGCTGATCCTGCGCCTGATGTCCGAGCGCTACGGCCAGGACGTCGTGCGGACGATCTGGGAGAACATGCGCGAGGTCGGCGGTTTCCGGGCCATCGATCTGGCGCTTGCGCCGCACGGCAGCAGCCTGCTCGCCGAGTCGCGGGATTTCGCCGTCGCGAACCTGCTGCGCGCCTACACGGAGGGTGATCTGTACCCAACCGTGCGCGTGGAGGGTGAAGCCGGGCTCGGGGTATACCGCCCACCTGACGGCGTGCAGAGCCTCGGGGCGGACTACATCCGGCTGAACGGCAGCGGGCCGCTGACCGTCACGCTGACCTCTACAGAAGCGCCGATGACGCTGCGCGCCGTGGGCGTGCGCGGCGGTGATGCCGATCTCGTCGAGATGTCCGGCAACAGCCTTACCGTCGACCGCAGCCTCTACGACGATGTGTTCGTGATCGTCCACAACGACGACCAGTTCGCCCATGAGACCGAGTGCTTCTTCGCCGACTACACGCTCGAAGTGACCGCCGGGGCCGCACCTTCGGGCATCGCGTCCGTCTGGCCGGCAGGGCTGTTCAACACGCCGTCTGCGACAGCCGTGGCGGAGGTGACGCAGGCGGGTTCGGCCACCTACCGCCCGCCGGACGCCCCGTTCGTGGAGAACACCGACTCGTACTCGGTCTCCCCGCAGACGCTGAACGTCTCCTTCGAGACGCTGGTGCCCGAGGCGGCGCCGCCCGGCTACGCGTTCGACTTCGGCTATATCATGACCGAAGAGGACTTCGGGGGCAGCGCGCCGTACTACGTGCCGGGCGGGGGCGACACGGCAAACTTCGACTACCTGGACGACAGCGGGAACTGGCTCAGCATCGCGGAGAGCCCCAGCCCGTACAACACGCTCGACGAGTGGCTGACCGATATCGACTACTACGACACGCCCGGCGAGATCCGCTCGATCAGCGGCGTCGAGGTGCTCGTCGAAGACCTCAGCAGCGCCTCCGATGTGTGGATCAGTGCCACGCTGATCCTTGAGAACCTGTTCATCGTCGTAGACGGCGACCACAGTGAGAGCGACGTGCTGATCCTGGTCGAAGAGCTGATCGAGGCGGCGGGCCCGCCCGCACCGCAGACCGATCCGGCAGCCGGCGTGACGCAGCCCGCGCCGCAGGCAACCGCGCCGCCCGCCGCGCAGAACCCTACGGCAGTGCCCAACCCGCCCGAGACTGAGGTAAGCGTAACAGAAGAAGGCTGGCTAAACGCGGTACTGGGCAGCCTGGTGGGGGCTGGCATCCTGGCGCTGTGCTGCCTGGCGCTGATCGTGCCGCTCGTAATCCTGGGGGTTGTGCTGATCCGGCGGCGGAACAAGCCGTAGCCGGATGGCACGCTCACCCTTCTGACTTGGGAAGCGTATCCGCGGGGATGGGGAGGCTCTGGCCGGTAGCGGCGGCGCGCTCCATCCCCGCCACGACCTCGGTGACGGCTTCAATCGCCACACGCTGTTTGCGGTACAGGTCCGACTCGCTCATCGCCAGCCTGAGCGCCACGTCGCGCACCTTGCGGCCCTGCACGAAGCGCATCTCAAGGATGTTGTACAGAATCCACTCGGCGGTGGTCATGCTGCGCTGGCCCTCGGGGCGCAGGTTCTCGATCGCTTCCTGCAGCACGGCGCGCATGGCCCGCTGCGGGTTGCCCTCGTTCTCGGCGAGCTTCTGCCGCACGACCGCCAGCCGCATCAGCGTCGCCTCGGTCAGGTTAGGGCCGCCCCAGTAGTGCGCCAGCGCATCCTTGATCTTCTGCTCGAAGTCGGGGTGGCTGATCAGCTCCTCGCTGGGAATGTGCAGCGCCTCCACGCCGCCGTGGCGCTCCGCCTCGCGCAGCCGCTCGCGCGTGGACATCTCGGGCAGAAGGCCCTCCAGCGAGGCAAACACCTGCGACTGGACGCGGCGGTCTTCCAGCACCTCGGTGGCGCGGGTCGCCAGGGCCATCATGACCTGCCACTGCTCGTCGTCGATCTGTGCCGTCGAGCCCGCGGGGGCGGCAATGCCCAGCAGCCCGACCAGCCGCGGCTCGTCGCCGTTGTCCGGCTCGGCGTGCAGCGGAATCAGCCAGAAGCCCTCCCACTCGAAGATGTGGTTGCGATCCGTGGGGCTCGGCCTGGGGAAGCCGCCGTTGCGGGCGCTGTCTGACAGCCCCGACGCCTGAGACAGCATCGCGCCGAACTCGCTGTTCAGGCCGACCGCGCGTTCCAGAGCCGGCGTATCGCCGCCGAGCGACGCGACGAAGGCGGATGGCACGCGCAGGTAGTCGCACAGGGCGGCGAGGATCGTGTCGAGCGTCTGCCGGAAGTCGGCGCCGGTGAGCAGGCGTTCCTCAAGGTCCTGGATGCGCCGCACCTCGGCGTGATCCCCGGCATAGATCAGCCACCGCTCGACGTAAGGCCGCGCCTGGGTGATCACCCACTGCATCAGCAGGATGGTCATCACCGCCAGCATCGGCATAATCTCGTCGCCGGGCAGCCCGACGACCGCGCCGGCCCGCGGCACCCACTCGATCACGGCCAGCGTCACAATCGCGACCACCGGCCCGCGCATGAAGAACTGGAGCATCTGCGCCTTGATGAGCCGTTCGGGCTGCAGCGAGCCGATGAACGCCATCAGGTAGGCCATGACGGAGAGCATCACAGCCAGCAGCGCGCTGACCACGATCAGCACCCCGTAGAACACCGCAGGCCGCGCGAAGGCCTGCCCCGAGACCAGCAGGAACGGGAACACAGCCAGCGCCGGGGCGATGTACGGCAGGATGAGCTGCGTGAGGCGGCGGCGCGTCAGCGGCATGAGCGTGCGGCGGCGCGCTCGCAGCAGCAGCCAGTAACTGGTGATGACCGAACCGGCAAAGTACGCGACGAACACGGCAAACCCCGGTGCGGGCAGGAAGTGCGGCGCGGGCGCCATGTTAAGGCCGCGCACGATGCTGTCCGAGAAGACGACCAGCACCAGGAAGATCGCCGCGACGGCGTACAGCACCCCCACGAGCATCGAGCGGCGGCCCCGCGAGGGCAGCCCCGTCATGGTGAGGATGGCGTGCGACAGGTGGACGTACGTTGCCGGCGTGAAGGCGATGCCAACCCACTGGATGCGCAGCAGCGCGTCCGCCGTTGCGGTGTTTTCGGCGACGCTGAGCGCGATGTCTGCGCCGTAGGTGATCAGCACAAAGGCCATCAGCAGGCTGAAGGCGCGCGCCACGCGGTTGCCGATATCTTTGAGGATGCTGTACAGGAAGAACGACGCCGCAATCGTGGCGATGGCGGTGCTCAGGCTCTGGTTGATGAGCGGCCCGGCGGCGGCGAGCAGTTCAGACATAAGCGCGACCTACCTGCCGGCGTTCAACGAAGCGTCTGTCCGAACAGAAGCGCAATGTCCTGGTTGGGGTAGTGCAGATCGTTGTACCCGCACAGCGTCAGGCCGCGCTTCTGGAGGAAGCGGATTGAGGGGTAGTTCTTGGTCTGCGTCTCGACAATCAGGCGGCGGAGCCTGTGCTCGACGGCCCAGCGGCGCGTGGCGTTCAGCAGTGCCGTGCCGATGCCGCGCAGGCGGTGCGAGCTGTTCACGACGAGGTCGGCCACCCACGCTGTCTCCAGCGCCGTCTCCTCGCGCACGTTGGCGTAGCCGACGACCATGTGCTCCCACTCCGCGACGAGGAAGGCCGCGTGCAGCCGCCACGACTGCAACAGCTCCTCACCCGAGCGCGGGTACAGCACTTTCGTCGAGCGCGGCAGGCGTGCCGGGCGGAACGTGATCCGTACGCAGTCTTCGCTGTCGTCGATCATCATCTGCCACACCTGCTCGGTGCTGATGGTGTGATCGATGGCCATGCAGAGCTCGTAGTCGCTCGGCATGGCGGAACGGATGGTCATCGTGACTGGCTTGGCGTCTTCCATCATGGGGCTGATTGTAGCAAAGGCGGGAAAACCCGACAATTTGCGGCGTGCCTGCCCTCACGCCGAACCCCCTCTCCCGACGGGAGAGGGGGCGCCATTCATCGCGAGGTCGGGGTGAACTTACTTACCCCTCGTCTGTGGCCTCTGCATCCGGCGCAGCCGGGGTCGGCGGGACGAGCGTGGCCTGCGGCGCCTGCTCGGGGCGGCGCGTGCAGCTCGCATAGTTGTCGCCGAGGATCACCTCGTAGTCGAATTCGCGGTTCGGGTCGGGGTCGTCCACGATCCGGGCGTTGATGACACGCATCTCGCGGGCCAGCAGCTCGAGCTGGCTGGCCTTCTCGCGCCCGGTGTGGTCGATGATCACCGTCTCCTCGCTTGGCTCACCCGCCCCGGCGGGGGTCGCGTTCATGCCGAGGTAGAGCAGCCGCTCCGCGGCGACCTCGTCCAGACGGTCGATGCTGGTGCCGTTGTAGACGCCAACCGTCACGCTGTTGTTTACCACGTAGTTCTTCGCCGGGGGCTGCATCGCCCACGAGAGGAACTGCGGCATCGTCTCGGGGTTCGGAAGCTGGTGGAAGTCGTGCTGCGGCGTCTCCGGGTCGTCGTAGGAGATCAGCAGGTTCCGCGTGACGACGTAGCTCGAAATCTGGATGTCCTGCAGGTTCGCTGCCACCGGCGCAAGCTGGAGCATATCGCCGAGGCCCATGCTGGTCTGCACCAGGTCGTTGTAGTCCCGCCACAGGTCGGGGATGCGGGTGATATTCGTCAGGCCGTTATCGCGAGCCGTCCGCGCGATGGCGCGCAGGATCTGGTGCTGGCGGTAGGCGCGGTCGAAGTCGTCGAGACCCATGCGCCAGCGCGCATACCACAGCGCCATGTAGCCGTCGAGCTCGTGGACGCCCACGCCCATCGTGTACAGCTCCCAGTTGCCGGAATCGGGGTGGGTATAGGCCTCCCAGTCGGCATAGGAGCTGAAATCCTCCATACGCCGGCGCGGCTCCTTGAGCACGTAGCCCTGCATGGCGCAGTCCACCGGCACCTCGATGGTGCCGACGGTGTCAACGATGTCCTGAAAACCGCTCAGGTCGACCATCGCGTAGTGGCCCACGTAGATGCCGAAGTTGTACAGCAGCATCTCCTGCATCAGGCCGAAGCCGCCGCCGGGGTAGCCGCCGCCCTCGCCGTGTGCGAAGACGGTGTTGATCTTGCTCATCTTCCAGCCGGGCACGTACACGTACAGGTCACGGGGCAGCGAGAGCAGGTTAACGGTGCCCTCGGGCACGTTGACCGAGGCGATGATAATCGTGTCGGTGAGCAGACCGGCGTCGTCGGGCCGCTTGTCATTGCCGAGCAGCAGGATGTTCGTCACACCGGGCGGGATTGGGATCTGCACGGCGGGCGGCGGGATCTCCATGGAGGATGGCTGCGACGGGCCGGGGTACGAACCGGTGTTCACCGAGATGCCGCGCGTCGGGACGGGCGTCGGCATCTCCATGGTCGGGGTAGGCTCGTCGGTCGGCTCAGCCGTCGCCGCGTCGGGGCTGGGCGTGGCGCTGGGTTCGGGCGTATCGGTGGGGCTTTCAGTCACCGTGGGTTCGGGCGCACTGGTGGTGGGGGGCGCAGGGGTCGGATCGTTCGCCGCAGCGAGCTCGCCCTGCTGGCAGGCGCTGGCCCCAAGAACCACCAGCAGAAGAAACACGGCGATCACGGCGGCTGCCGGGCGGGCAGGCAGCCGCCATGTCGAAGCGTGAAGGGATGAGTCCGGCACAGTGGTTACTCCGTCAAAAGGGTTTGAGTCGCGGCGATTATAACACCGAAGATTCAGCGCGCCATTAGTGGCACACGAGCACACTACATTATTGTGACAGTCGTCACAAGCAACGGTGACTACTTCCACTAAGCAGGGGGGAAATCTCTGGTAAGCTGTTGACGACATCAGATCTCAAGAGGAGAGATAAGAGGAAATGGCGGATACCCTGATTCAGATTGACTCCCTGCTGCCCCCCGAGATGGCGGTAAAGGCAGAGGGTGTTGGTGTAAAGAAGTCCCAGCTGAGTTTTGCGACGACCTTTGCCCTGGCAGTGCTGGCCGGTGCTTTCATTGCGCTCGGTGCGCTGTTCTGCACGACGGTCACCGCACCGGCAATGGTTGACGGCGTGGCGACGAGCCCGCTCCCGTTCGGCGTCAGCAAGCTGCTTGGCGGCCTGGTCTTCTGCCTCGGCCTGATCCTCGTCGTCGTCGCAGGCGCGGAGCTGTTCACCGGTAACAACCTCATCGTGATGGCCTGGGCCAATAACAAAGTGCCCTTCGCGCGGCTGCTGCGCAACTGGGTTATCGTGTACCTCGGCAACTTCGTCGGCTCGCTTGCCACGGTCGTGGTCGTCCTGCTCTCGAAGCAGTACACCTTCGGCGGGGGCATGGTTGGCCTCAACGCGTTGAACATCGCCTCGTCCAAGTCGCAGCTCGGCTTCATTCAGGCTATCGCGCTGGGCATCATGTGCAACGCGCTGGTCTGCCTGGCCGTGTGGCTCACGTTCTCGGCCCGCTCGACGACCGACAAGATCCTGTCCATCATCTTCCCGATCACGGCATTCGTCGCGGCTGGCTTCGAGCACAGCATCGCGAACATGTACTTCATCCCGATGGGCCTGGGCATCAAGGCGTTCGCCGCCCCGGAATTCTGGACCAGGATCGGCGCGGCGCCGGCAGACTTCCCGGCGCTGACGTGGGGCAACTTCCTGATCGGCAACCTGCTGCCCGTCACCATCGGCAACATCATCGGCGGCGCTCTGTTCGTCGGCGTCGTCTACTGGTTCGTCTATCTCCGGGCTCCGGCCCCGCGCCCCGTCCAGGCGGCTGCGGGCGCACGCGGCGACGACTAGCGCGTCCCACGCCCAGTTCGAAACTTCTTCTTCTCACGCGCGAGCGGAGCCAGGTGGCTCCGCTTGTCGTATCTCCGGGCCTATTGACAGGGACACCCGCACGCTCGTATAGTCGAATCATGGGCCAAAGGAGACAGTACGATGAGTGACGAAGTGCAGCCGATCGGTCGGGTCAGGCATTACTACAACCGCCTGGGCGTCGCGGTCATCGAACTGCGCGACCACCTGGTACTGGGCGACTGGGTACATTTCTACGGGTGCACCACCAACTTTGTGCAGCCGGTCAGCAGCATGCAGTCGGAGCACAACCCCATTGGCGAAGCCTTCCCCGCCGAAACCATCGCCATCCAGGTAGACGACCGCGTGCGCGACGGCGACCTGGTGTACCCGTACAGCCAGCCGGTCTGACGGGGCAGCGACCTCAGCCTGTGCTCCTGCCCGCCAGCAGCCGGAGCCAGGTTCCCCACGCCCCACAGCCTCACCGGGACGACCGTCCTCTTGCCAACCCAACCCGATCTGAGTAGACTGGGCCGTGTTGCCGTCCAACTTGAAGACATGAGGCGATCGGGTTTGTCCCCACTCAAAACTCTCGGCCTGGCACTCATCGCGGCGAGCCTGCTGCTCGCGGGCTGCGGCGGCGGTTCCAGAACTCCCACCGGCGTTGAAACCGAACAGCAGACTCCCGGCACAGGTGCCCAGCCGGGCGAGAGTGCCGGGCCTGGCGGCGCAGAACCGGGCGCACAGGCCGCGGCGGCGCTGGTGAATGGCGAGCCGATCTCGATGGACGCCTACAACCGCGAGCTGGCGCGCTTCGAGGCGGGGTACGCCGCACTGGGCTGGGAAGTGTCCGACCAGGGCGCATTGTCCCAGCAGGTGCTTGATCTGCTCGTCGAGGATGCGCTGATCCGGCAGGCAGCGGCGGCGCAGGGCGTTTCTGTCAGCGACGAGCAGGTAGACGCCGAGATCAACGGCATGATCACGGAGTTCGGCGAGGACTACTACAACAACTGGCTGGAAGCCAACTTCTACACCATCGAAGAGGCCCGCGAGAAGATCCGCATGGGCCTGCTGACCGACGCGCTGCTGCCCACGGTGCTCGCCTCCGTCCCGACGACCGCCGAGCAGATCCACGCCCGGCACATTCTGGTCGGCAGTGAAGCCGAGGCGCAGACGGTGCTCCAGCGGCTGCAGGCCGGCGAGGACTTCGCGGCAATCGCCGGCGAGGTATCGACCGATGCCACCACGCGCGACCGGGGCGGCGACCTGGGCTGGTTCCCGCGCGGCGGGCTGCTCGTGCCTGAGGTCGATGCGGCGGCCTTCGCCCTGCAGCCGGGCCAGACCAGCGAGATCGTGCAGAGCGCGTGGGGCTACCACGTCGTGCAGGTGATTGAAACCGACCCGAACCGCGAGATCGCCCCGGAGACGCAGGAGCTGCTGCGCCAGCAGGCCATCGAGGAGTGGCTGGCGGGGCTGCGCGCCGGGGCAGACATCCAGCAGCTTGTCCAAACCACGCCATAGGGCGTGACCCGCGCCGGGATGGGGTATTTTCACACTAGCCATACCCACCCGCGCGGATTAAATTGGCTGTGGGGCTTCCCGGGGAGCGGCCCCGACCGGCTGGCTCGCCTGCCGGTCTCGACGAGACAACACCCCACCAACAAGGAGTGACCCAGGATGGCGCACCCGTCACCGGCCAGGGCCGAGAAGCGCGCCCGTACCTACAACACCATCACCGCCATGATCCTCGCGATCACCCTGGTGACCTGCCTGGTCATGGGCTACATGCTGATCACGTTCGGCGGGCAGGCCGGCGGGCAGCCTGAGCCAACGGCACCTCTGGCCGCGGGCGATGCAACCGTTACTCCGACCGTTCTCCCGCCGACTCCTGATGCCGCTTCGGAGTCCGTGCCCGCGCTGGCTCAGGCGGCACCCCTCGCCCCGAGCCCCTGACCGCCGCTCCAGAGCAGCTGCCGTGACGGATTACGACTACGACGCCTACGAACCCGAGCCGCTGGCCACGCTGGAGCAGCCTCGCGCTGAGGCACGCCCGCGGCGCGGCTGTTCAACCCTGATCTACAACGCCGTCACGCTGTTCTTCGTCGTCGCGGCCATCGGCGTGGCGCTGTACGTGGGCCTCCTGCTGCGCAACCCGCAGCACCCGTTCAACCCCTTCCCGCCGGAGCGGGATGCGCCTGACGCCGGCGTCGTCGCCTTCGAAGCTGCCACGCCCGAAGCGACCACGCCGCCCACCGCCGAGCCCACCACACCGCCGCCTACCACCGAGCCGACGACGGTGCTGCCCGCACCAACCGCGTCACCGGCCATCCGGATAACGGCTACCTCCGCCGCGCCCACGCCCACCGGCGCGCCGCTGGCCGCCGCACCTTCCGAGCGGCTGTTCGAGCTGGCAGGCGGAGAGGTCGAGCGCCGGCAGTATACCGGCCCCGAGCGGTGCGATTACCTGGCGGTCGCCGGCGAGGTGCTCGACATGAACGGCGGCCCGGTTGTCGGCATTCCGGTGGTCGTACAGGGCGATGAATTCTTCGAGAGCCTGGTGCTCAGCGGCAGCCAGCAGCGCTACGGGCAGTCGGGGTACGAGGTGCAGCTCGGCGAGGCCCCCTTCGAGGCGGAGTTCACCGTCCAGCTCTGGAGCGATACCGGCTTCCGGCTCTCGGAGCCCGTCACCTTCGAGACGAGTGAGGACTGTGAAGAAAACCTCGTCGTCGTGAACTTCGTCGCCACCCAGCCGCTTGAATGAACGCCTGCCGGGCGCTATACATGAAGGTACATTTCCCCTCCTGACCCGCGAGGTGAAGCGCCATGGCAGGCACGCTGTACATCGTCCCAACGCCGATAGGCAACCTGGAAGATATCACCCTGCGAGCGCTGCGCGTGCTGCGAGAAGCCTCGCTCATCGCCGCCGAGGACACCCGCACGACCGGGCGGCTGCTGGCCCACTTCGACATCCACACCCCGCAGACCAGCTACCACGAGCACAACAAGCTGGCCAAGCTGGACGCCATTCTCGACGCGCTGGCGGTGGGCGACGTGGCGCTCGTCTCCGACGCGGGCACGCCGGGTTTGTCCGACCCCGGCTACGAGCTGATCCGGGCTGCGCTGGAGGCCGGAGTGCGCGTCGTGCCACTGCCGGGGCCGAGCGCTGTGATCGCCGCGCTGGTGGCCTCGGGCCTGCCGACGGACAGCTTCGCCTACCTCGGCTTTCTGCCGCGCAAGAGTAAAGCACGCCGCGAGGCGCTCGACGCGCTGCGCGATACACCACACACGCTGGTCTTCTACGAGGCCCCGCACCGCCTGCTGGAGTCGCTGCAGGATATCGAGACCGTGCTCGGGCCGCGCCCGGTGGCCGTGGCCCGCGAGCTGACCAAGCTGTACGAGGAGATCTGGCGGGGGCCGGTTGCGGGCGCGGTCGAGCACTTCACAGCGAACCCGCCGCGCGGCGAGATCACGCTGGTGGTGGGCGGTGCGGCGACGGTGGAGGCGCACGAGTGGACCGAAGAGGAAGTCCGCGCGGCGCTCGGCGAGCGGCTGGCGGCGGGCGAGCCCCGCAGCGCCGCGGCGAAGGCGGTAGCGCAGGCGGCAGGCTGGCCCAAGAGCCGCGTCTACGAGCTGGACGTGTGAGGCGCTAAGGACGGCATGACGGCATAAAAACAGGTAGGGGCGCAGCATGCTGCGCCCCTACTGGTGGTTGGGTAAAAACAAGCGTCAGTTGATGCGCGTGATGCGCCCTTCACCGCCCTCGGGGTAGTCAGCGGCGGTAATCGCGCCGCCAAGCGCGTCCACGATGTAGTTGAACACCGACTGCTGGTAGGTGACGCCCACCGTGGTGAACGCGGCCCCCCGGAACGGGTACTGGTCACCGCCGCGCGCCAGGAAGTCGATGGTTGCGACGGCGAGCGGATCGCCCGCCTGGACGACACCGCCCGAGACGATCACGGTGCCGTCGTCCAGCACGACGTCACGCACGCGGGTGCCCGGTGTGGCGACGGTGCCGTCGGCGTTAAGCACCTGCGCGGTTCCGGTTGCATCCCACGTGTAGCTGAAGCCCGCGATCTGAGCGAAGCGCCCGTCAGTGTTCTCAACGTTGGAAACGGCGTTCTCAAGGATCTCCTTGAACTGCTCGCGTGGAACTTCGTGCACGATGGCTGTGAAGTTCGCGAACGGCACCATATCGAACGTGTGGAGCTCGGTGATGTTACCCGGCCCGATGACCGAGTCGTTGCGGATGCCGCCGCCGTTCTGAAGCGCGACATCCGGCTCTGGCGCACCGAAGCTCGCCGCAAGCTGGGTCGCCTGCCACAGCAGCGCGTCGGCGATCAGGTTGCCTTCGTTCGTCTCGCGTGTGCGGACGTTGGTGCGAACGCCATCGAGTCCCACCTCGCTCGTGGCGATGACGTTATTCGCCATCTCCGCCAGCTCGGCCACGATCGGGTCCACGACCAGCGCCTGCACCTCGGGGTCGGGCTGGACGGCGTCGGGGTTATCCCCACCCGCCACGCGCACCGGGCCGCTCAGCGCCTCGTTCCAGCCGAGCAGGTTGCCCTGCTTGTCGAACGTTGCAACGAGCTGGCCCACGTAGTTGTAGCTGCCCTGCGTCGTCACGACGGGCACCTGCGTGCCGTCCATGTCCGTGGCGACGAGCGGGTAAGGCCCGAAGATCTGGGCCTCGCCACCCGGCAGCAGCAGGTCGCCCTCGTTCGCCAGCAGCTCGTCACCACCGCCGGCAACCATGATGTCGATACCGTCCAGCAGCGGGGCGAGCGCCAGGTCTTCCTCGATGCTCTGCAGGTGGCTGATCAGGATGATCTTGTTGATGCCCATCGCCTCCAGCCGTTCAACTTCGGCCATAATAGCCGGGGCGACGTCATTCACGATCACATTGCGCGGGCTGGAGATGAAGGGGAGCGCAGGTGTCGTCGCGCCGATGATGCCGATGTTCTCGCCGCGCTCCTTGACGACAACGCTCCTGGCAATCCGCCCCTGGTCGAACAACTCCTGAAGGCGCGGCTCACCTGAGAAGTCAAGGTTTGCACTGAGATACGGCGGGGACGTGCGCTGGTAGCCGAGGATGAAATCGGCGAGCACGTCCGGGCTGAAGTCGAAGTCATGGTTGCCGATGGCGACGGCGTTGTAGCCGATCAGGTCCATGGCGATGGTGTCGTAGAAGGGAATGCCCTTTAAGAGACTGACGTTGAACTCAGGGCCGGCGAGGAAGTTGTCGCCTGAGGAGACCAGCAGGGCCCCGCGCTTCGCGCCGCGCAGGTCCGCCGGGGGCGGCCCATGGGTCGCTGCCCACCTCAGGTTGTCAACAACCGTGGCGAAGCGAGCAACACCGCCGAAATCCTCCAGCCCGGAGCCGGCGTTGATCAGCTGCGATTCGCCATCGTTGTTGTGCAGCAAGGTCAGCACGAAGTCGACCTTGGGCTGCGGCGCTGCCGCCGCGGTCAGCGTCAGCGCCAGGACAAGAAGCAATACCGCTATCCACAGCAATCGAGCCCTTCTCACAGCATCCTCCTAGACTATACCTGATTAAAACGGGGCTCCAGCCGTGCAGCATGTGCACGCATCGCATAGCCCCATATTAGATAGTGTAAGTAGGGTTTACCTGATTGTAAATGGATTTCGGGGAGAAGAAGGGTGAACGCCGGGAACTCGTATGGAACCCCCGGCGGCGTCTGTGGCGCGTGGCCGCACCTGTTGATAGAATCGGCCCGTTGTGCCGCCCATCCGGGCAGCGTGAGCGAACGACAGCACTGGACTTCACAGATGAGACATGCACTGATCACAGGCGGCGCGGGCTTCATCGGCAGCCACCTGGCCGAAGCACTCCTCGAACAGGGCGACCGCGTGACCGTCATCGACGATCTCTCCACCGGCCGTTTCGAGAACATCGAACACCTCACTGGCAGCCCGAACTTCCATTTTGCCATCGAGACGATTACCAACCAGACGGTGATGGACCGCCTCGTGAGCGAGTGCGACACCATCTTCCACCTGGCGGCTGCCGTCGGCGTCGACCTGATCGTGCGCGACCCGATCCACACCATCGAGACTAACGTGATGGGCACAGAGATGGTGCTCAAAACCGCGCGCCGCTACCGCACCAAGGTCATGATCGCCTCGACCTCGGAGATCTACGGCAAGAGCAATCAAGCGCCGTTTGCCGAGGACGACGACCGCGTGCAGGGGCCGACGACCAAGAGCCGCTGGAGCTACGCGGCGAGCAAGGCGCTCGACGAGTTCCTGGCGCTGGCCTACCACAAGCAGGTAGGGCTGCCCGTCGTCATCTTCAGGCTGTTTAACACCGTCGGGCCGCGCCAGCGGGGCCGCTACGGCATGGTGATCCCGCGGTTTGTGCGCTGGGCGCTCGCCAATGAGACGATCAAAGTCTACGGCGACGGCACACAGACGCGCTGCTTCGCCAACGTCAGCGACGTGGTGGAGGCCATCGTGCGCCTCTCTGACTGCGAGGCAGCGGTGGGCGAGGTGTTTAACATCGGGTCGCAGGAGGAGATCACCATCCGCGAGCTTGCCCAGCGCATCCGGGAGCGTGCGGGCAGCCGCTCGGAGATCGTCACTGTGCCCTACAGTGAGGCATACGAAGAGGGCTTCGAGGACATGCTGCGGCGCGTACCAGACATCGGCAAGGTGCGTAGCACCATCGGTTGGGAGCCGCGCAAGAGCTTAAACCAGACCATCGACGAAGTGGTCGACTATATTCGCAACCACAGAGACAGCTAATATGACAATAAAATCCCAACTCCTTGAGAAGATCGAGAACCGCGAGGCGGTCATCGCCGTGATCGGCATCGGCTACGTGGGCCTGCCGCTGGCAGTTGAGTTCGTCAAAGAGGGCTTCCGCGTCATCGGCGTGGACGTCAACGAGAAGAAGGTCGAGCTGCTGAACAGCGGCGAGAGCTACATCCCCGACATCCCGACCAGCGAGATCGCGGCGGGTGTCGAGGCGGGGCTGCTGTCCGCGACGACGGACTACAGCGTGCTGCACGACGTGGACGCGATCAGCATCTGCGTACCGACTCCGCTGCGCAAGACCAAAGACCCTGACATGAGCTTCATCATCGCCGCGGCGGACGAGATCGCGAACTACAGCCGCCCCGGCCAGCTCATCGTGCTGGAGAGCACGACGTACCCCGGCACGACGGACGAGCTGATCGTGCCGCGCATGGTGACGAACGGGCACAAGGCCGGCGAGGATATCTTCATCTGCTTCTCGCCGGAGCGCATCGACCCCGGCAACCCGACCTACGGTGTGCGCAACACGCCGAAGGTCATCGGCGGCATTACGCCGAACTGCGTGGAGGTCGCGGCGGCGCTGTACGGCAAGGCCATCGACACCGTGATCCCGGTTTCCTCGACGCGCGCGGCGGAGATGGTCAAGCTGCTAGAGAACACCTTTCGCTCGGTGAACATCGGCCTGGTTAACGAGATGGCGCTGATGTGC
>CAZDLX010000061.1:0-17445 GCA_964506005.1 uncultured Anaerolineae bacterium
ATGAGCACTTCGAGCTTGTAAAGGGCGAAATCGTTGGGCTGACACCCGTAGGCCGTGTAACGGCCAGGCTGCTGCAGATGAACTCGCCCGAGCAGGTCGCCATTCGCCGTGCGCTCATCGCAATCGGAGAGTGGTAGTACTGCCCGGCAATTCGAGGCATGTCCCCAAACTAGACAATAGGGGTGAAAGCGTCCGCCTGAGAAGGGAATTCTCAGGCTAGCGATGATGCGTCGCCCGAAGGCGACCTGCCGGTTGGTCGCACGGCTCTTCCGGCCGGCTTCAGCCGGCGCTGGAGGGGTGAGTTCTCCCTCACCCCGGCCCTCGCGCGACGATGGCGCGCCGGGCCTGCCCCTCTCCCGGCGGGAGAGGGGCGAGTCGAGAACGCGAGGCGTTCGAGACGGGATGAGGGAACAGCCTTCACCCCACCCCCCGTGTGAAACTTCACTTGTCTTATTGCGTATACTCTAAGTGAGAGGCACCGCCCGC
Organism: uncultured Anaerolineae bacterium; assembly: GCA_964506005.1. GTDB lineage: Bacteria > Chloroflexota > Anaerolineae > Aggregatilineales > UBA3940 > UBA3940. The sequence goes on from CAZDLX010000061.1 coordinate 487, forward strand.
AGCGCCATCGCGCACCGGCGCGGCTGCAGAGAAGTCTACCGTGAAGCAGTCTCCAAGGAGAGGTTAGAGTCGATATGGCTTACACAGTACCCGCCACGAGCAAGACCCCGGCACTGATCGTGTATCTGCTGGACGTCAGCGGTTCCATGGGCGAAGACCTGGGCGGCAAGCCCAAGATTGAGGTCATCTCGGACGCGCTCCACCAGGTGGCCGTCCGCATGGTGCAGCGCAGCACCAAGGGCACGACCGTCGCACCGCGCTACCGCATCGCCATGTACGCCTACAGCTCGCAGGTCACCGACCTGCTGGGCGGCATCAAGACCGTCGCCGAGCTGGCCCAGATGGGCGTGCCGCGCCTGCAGCCGATGGACGCCACCGACACCGCGTCCGCCTTCCGCGAAGCCGAGCGTCTGCTCAAGGCCGAGCTCGGCAACCTGCAGGACAGCCCCGCCCCGCTCGTCTGCCACATGACGGACGGCGAGTACAACCAGGGCGGCGACCCCGAGCCGATTGCCAAGCGCATCATGCAGATGTCGGTTCCCGACGGCAACGTGCTGATCGAGAATATCTTCGTCACCGACAAGGCGCTCTCGGCCCCGATTAACGACCCGAAGGAGTGGGAGGGCGTAACGCCCGAGACGCAGCTCGCCTCGCCGTACGCCGAAACCCTGCTGCGGATGTCGTCGCCGATCCCACCGACCTACCGCAGCGTGATGGCCGAGATGGGCTACAAGCTCTCGCACGGCGCGCACATGTTCTTCCCCGGCAACGCGCCGGAGATCGTCGAGCTTGGCTTCGCCATGAGCGGCGCCACGCCGGTTACGCCGGTCACGCCCTGAGGCGGCCCGCGAAACTCGCAATCGGCAGTCTGGCACGGCGGGTCGGGTCCCAACCCGGCCCGCCTGCTGTAAGGCAGTAAACTCGTTAAGTCGGGGCGTGTGTGGCATAATCCAACCGTCCTGACCTGCCTGCGGCGGCCCTGAGGCATACGACGAGCAGTGAGGCGGAAGCCATCCATGGCAAACGACGGAACCCAGACCCACACAGACCCGCAGCGCACCTGCGTGAGGCTCCGGCAGGACCTTGAAACCCCGCTGACGACGCTCACCACGCCCTTCGGGACGGCCCTGTACCTGTACGCGCGCTCCAGCGACAGCGTCGCGGCGAGCACCATCGGGCAGGACTACCTCGCCTTCTGTTACGACGACCACAACCTGACCTTTGCAGTGTGCGACGGCGTGGGGCAGTCGTTCATGGGCGATCTCGCGGCGCGGGTGCTGGGCGACGGGCTCAACGCGTGGTTGTGGTCGCTCGACGAGAAACCCGCCGACGCGGAGAGCTTCTCACAGGCCACGGCGGACGCCCTGAACCTGCTCACCAAGGCTGGCGAGGAGGCGGTTAACGCGTTCAGCCTGCCCGACCACCTGCCGCCGATTCTGGTACAGGCGCTCTACCAGCAGCGCCAGTACGGCAGCGAGTCGATGTTCGTCGCCGGGCGGCTGGCCCTCGACGCGGACGAGCCGTGGGTGGCGCTGTGCTGGCTCGGCGACTCGCCCGTCGCGGCCATTGATTTCAACGGCGAGCTGGTCGATCTGGGGCCGCGGGGGCACACCTCCGAACGCTGGAACGCGACGACAGGCGTCAAGGGCGAGGTTCACACCTGGGTTGGGAGCGCGGAAGGCGTCGCGCGCGTAGCAGGGTATACAGACGGGCTCGCGACGGGGCACGTCCCGACGGACGCCGACCTGGCGCGGCTGCTGCAGACGTGGGTGAGCGACCCGCCGCAGGATGACGCATCGCTGTTCGACGTGCGGCTGGCGCCCAGCCCGGAGACGACCGGGCAGGAAGCCCCGCCGGAGCCGGAGGTGCTGGAGTCGGCCTTCCGGCGCGACGAGAGCCGCCCGATCACCGTCGACGAGGAGCGGACTCCCGTACGCGACGTCCAGCCGATTGAGACGGCGGAGGCCAGCAGCGCCGTCGAGGGCTGGCGTCCACTGACCGAGAAGGAGCGCGAGCGCGCCCCGGAGGCCCGGCCCGTCGAGCCGGAACCGGTGATGCCCGAGGGCCTGCCGGACACCGCCGAGCTGCTCTCGACGCTGTCGTCGCAGGCGCTCTCGGGGGCGCTGGGCATTCCGGGGGCGGGCGGCATGCCGACGCCCTCCACACAGCAGCAGGTACAGATGTGGCAGCAGGCAGCGCTGCTCGGCCTGACCAGCGCTGCGCTCGCCATGCTGATGGTCGACCGGCTGATGAAGCAGCAGGATGAACAAGAGAAGAAGAAGCCGTAGCGTTTGCGAATTGAGATCGAACGGGGCCCATGTTTAACCCGAGCTTGAACACAAGGCTCGTCATCGACGAGCAGGAATACAAGTTCTCGCCGCACCCGGTCGTGCCGACGCTCGTCTGGGGCCAGGAAGGCCGCCACGCGATTGTGTACCGCATGGAGCCGGTGGGGGAGCCCGTCCGCGCGCTGAGCCGGGCGAACGGGCACGCCGTCGCGCTGAAGGTGTTCCGGCCCGCGTTCCGGCACCCCGGCCTGCTGGAGTCGGCGGAAGCGCTGTCCTGGGCGCACGAGCTGCCCGGGATGCGAGTCTGCGACCAGAAGGTGATCCGGCGCGAGACGCATCCGCAGCTCGTCGGCCAGTACGAGGACCTCGACTACGCGATGCTGATGCCCTGGATCGAGGGGCAGACCTGGTTCGACTACCTGCAGAAGCGGGAGCGCACCACACTCGACCAGAGCCGGGCGCTCGCCGAGAGCATGGTCTGGACGCTGTACGCTCTGGAGATCAACAAGCTCGCCCACTGCGACCTCTCCAGCGGCAACGTCATCGTCGACCCGTCGCTGCAGTCCGTACACCTCGTTGACGTGGAGGACCTGTACAGCCCGTGGCTGACGCCGCCGCCGATGGTGCCCGCCGGGACGCCCGGTTACCAGCACCGCGAGGTCAGCAAGGTGGGCCAGTGGCGCTCGACGGGCGACCGCTTCGCCGGGGCGGTGCTGATGGCGGAGATGCTCGGCTGGGCGCACCCCGAGGTGCGCGAGAACGCGTTCGGCGAGAGCTATTTTGCGCCCGACGAGCTGCAGAAGGATACGCCGCGCTACCACCTGCTGCAGGAAGTCATCCGGGTGTATGACGAGGGCTTCGCGGATGTCTTTGCCGACGCCTGGAAGTCCGACTCGCTGGACGAGTGTCCGCCGTTCGAGGAGTGGTACGATCTCGTCGACGACCTGCCGTACGGGCCGGTGGCAAGCTGGGCGCCGGTCAACCCGCAGGAGTTCGACGTCGAGACCGCCGTGCCGGACAACATCGCCGTGCCCGCGCAGCCGGTACGCGTCAGCACGCCGGCGGCCAGCGCGCCGGGGCCCGGCCAACCGGCGGCGACCAACCCGCAGGCGCAGCGCTCGGGCTGCCGGCTGATCTTCGTGATCATCGGCGTGGCGCTGCTGCTCCTGTGCTACGCGACGTTCGTCGCGATCGAGTGGTCGCTCCTGCAGGGCGCTTTCACCCCGTAGTATTTGACCCGGGCGCAGCCCGGCGCAGATTAAGAGAACAGGTTGAGACGATGTCTTTCGAGGGCCAACAGGAAGTAGTCCCCATCCGCACGCAGCGCGTGCCCCAGACAATCGAGACGCCGGTGACGTTCACACCGGTGCCGAACGCCTACGTGCGCTTCGCCTACTCGCGCTCCAGCGACAGCATGGCGAGCCAGATCGAGGGGCAGGACTACCTGTGCTTCAAGCACAACGACCAGAAGCTGGTGTTTATCGTCGCCGACGGCGTCGGCTCGTCGTTTGTGGGGAGCCTGGCGGCCCGCATCCTGGGCGACGAGCTGCTCGACTGGCTGTGGTCGCGAGACATCGGTTACTACGGCGGCGAGGCGGCGCTAAAGGAGGCGGCGGTCAGCTACCTCAACCGCCTGCAGCCGCAGGCGCAGATCGAGGTCGAGGCGTACGAGCTGCCCGATATGGGCTCGCCGCTGATCCAGCAGGCGCTGGAGGGACAGCGCGCCTACGGCAGCGAGGCTATCTTCGCGGCCTGCCGCATCGACCACCCCGGCCCGATGATGCCGGACGGCCTGATCTCCGTGTTCTGGATGGGCGACACGCGCATCCACGTGCTCGACCGCGAGGGCAAGGAAATCGAGCTCGGCGGTACGCACGACAACGCGAACCGCTGGTCGACGACGAAGGGTGTGCGCGGCACGATGGCTGCCTGGATGCAGCCGCTCACCGGCGTTGGGCGCGTGGTGGCTTACACCGATGGCCTTTCGGGGCACGCCGGGGCGGTCATCCACTACCCCGACGACCGGCTCGACCGCGAGATCCGCCGCGGGGCGCTGCTGCCCACCAGCGACGACGTCGCCTTCATCGACGTGGTGCTGCGCACGCCGGAGTACGAAGGCTACCCCGATCCGAGCCTGCCCGACCCGAACCTTGACCGGCCTTACCTGGAGCAGATCTGGAACCCGACGGGCGAGAAGACGTACGAGCTGCGCTGGCGCTGGACGGGCAGCGGCCGCCCGAGCTACGTGATCCAGCAGGCGTCGAGCCCGGCGCTCGTTGACGTGCAGGAGTTCGAGGTGCCGCACGGGCAGACTAGCTGGAAGCCCGCCGAGCCTCAGCAGCCGGGCCACAAATATTACCGCGTGCGCGCGCTGCGCCGCTTCGGCGGTATCAGCCCCTGGAGCGAGCTGCGGCAGACGCGGGTCGCGCACCCTGCGCCCCCTGCCCCGGCACTGAAACTGGAGCAGACGTCGGGTGCGGCGGTGCTGGAGTGGCACGCCGAGGGCGAGATGCTTGAGTACGTGCTGGAGCGTGCCGCGACGCCAGACTTCGCCGAGCCGGAGACCGTCTTCGAGGGGCGCAGCACGTCGTGGACGGCGCCGGTGAGCAAGCCGGGCACGTACCACTTCCGCGTGCGGGCCATCTCGGACGGCGGGCCCGGCCCCTGGAGCGAGGTCGAGAAGGTGGTCGTCACGATGCCGCCGCCGGCCACGCCGAGCCTCGCGCCCGTCGGCTACGGCTTCACCTACGGCGAGCTTGAGCTGAAGTGGCAGCATGTTCCGCGGGCCGAGTACTACGAGATCGAGGAGCGCGTACTCGACGGCGAGGAGGAACCGGTTATCATCCGCGCCGAGGCGTCCGGGCACACCATCGAGGGTAAGGGCGTGGGGCAGTACGTGTACCGCGTCAGGGCCTGTCACGAGTTCGGGTGCAGCGAGTGGAGCGGCGAGCAGATGGCTGTCGTCTCGCCGAGGCCGCCCGCCGAGGAGCCGGTGCTCACCGTCGAGGGGCCGGATGAGAAGGACATCCTGCGGCTGTCGTGGACGGAGGTCAGCCGGGCGACGGAGTACCTGATCGAAGTCTCGGAGAACGAGACGTTCGACAACGCCCGCATCCACACCACTGCCGATCTCAGCCTGAGCCTGATACGCCGCGAGCCGGGCCTGACCATCGTACGCGTGTGCGGCACGAACGAAGGCGGCGAAGGCCCGTGGAGTAACGTCGAGCGGGTCGCCGTCGCGCCGCCCGCACCCGGCTGGGTCGAGGCAGACGTAACCGGCGACGGCGAGCGCGTCGAGCTGGCCTGGGGCGCTTCCGGCGGGCGGGTGACGTACCGCCTCGAAGCCACCGCCGGGGAAGACAGCGAGGATTACGAGGAAGTCTACGCCGGGGCAGAAACGCAGTACGCGTACAGCATCACCGGGCGGGCGGGCCCGCTGCGCTTCCGCGTGCGCGCCGAGCTGCCCGGCGTTCACAGCGCCTGGGTCGAGAGCGAGCCGGTGCAGGTGCAGGCCGCGCCGCCCGCGCCGCGCCTGGGCCAGCCGGAGATCGATCCACAGGGGCAGGTTATTCTGCGCTGGGGCGAGATCGCCAGCGCCGGCCACTACCTCGTGGAGGTCGCCCGGAACCCGAGCTTCGCCGAGGCGAAGCGTTTCGAGGTTAAAGAAACCGGGGTCAGCTTCCGGCCATCCGTGCCGGGCAGCTACTGGTTCCGGGTGCGCGCCGCCAGCGCCGGGGAGGGCGGGACGGTGCTCGGCGAGCCGAGCGAGGTGCAGCAGCTCGACGTCAGGCAGCCCGCCGCGCCGCGCCTGCATGCCGTCGATCCGCGCAAAGCCGGGCAGCCGTTCGACATCACGTGGCAGGGTGTGCCAAGCTGCACCTACTACGAGATCCACGAGTCGACAGACCCGCATTTCACCGCCAGCGCCGTCAAGAAGGTGCAGGTGTTCCACCCCGAGCAGCGCCTCCACGTCGAGGGGCGGCCCGCGGGTACGCGCTACTTCCGCGTGCGGGCGGTGACGGGCAACGAAGCGCCGAGCGCCTGGAGCGAGACGCTCGGCGTCGAGGTACAGGAGTAGCGGCACTGCCGCGCGCTGGCGAGACAAGTTGAAGAACGATAAACCGAGAAAGTAATGGAACCTTATGGCCGATTTCAACCCATCCCCGCGTGACAGGCTGACCATTGGCGGCCTGGCATACCAGGTCATGCCCCACCCTGCCGTGCCCTCGTTCGCCTTCGGCCAGGAAGGGCGCAAGGCGTTCGTGTTCCAGCTCTCCGGCGGCCCGGATCAGGGCCTGTACGCGCTTAAGAAGTTCAAGGAGGCGTTCCGCCTGCCGGAGCTGGTCGAGATCAACAACCAGCTGGCCCGCTTCGCCCAGTGGCCGGGGCTTGAGGTCTGCAACCGCGAGTGCCTGCACAACGCGCGCCATGCCGACATCCTGAGCCAGTATCCCGACCTTGAGTTTGCGGTGCTGATGCCCTGGATCGGCGGCTCGACGTGGTACGACATGGTAATCGGCATGACGCCGCTCACCCGCCACGAGGCACTGGCCTACGCCGATGCCGTGGCGCAGGTACTGGCCCAGCTCGAAGAGGCCCGGCTGGCCCACTGCGACATCTCCGCGGCGAACGTCATCATCAACCCGAACACCGACCGCGCCCACCTCATCGACGTGGAAGACCTGTACGCGCCGGGGTTCGATGCGCCCGCCGCGCGCCCGGCTGGAACCGACGGCTACGCGCACCGTGAAGTCAAGAGCGGCTACTGGGGGCCGTATGCCGACCGCTTCAGCGGGGCGGTGATTATCAGCGAGATGGCGGCCTGGCACGTGCCGGAGATCCGCAAGCAGGCGGAGGAGGAGCACTACTTCGCGGTTGACGAGATGCACCAGGACACGCCGCACTACCGGCTGATGCGCGACGTGCTCGCCGACATCTCGCCCCGGCTGGCGGAGATCTTCGACGCGGCGTGGTTCTCGGACACGCTGGCGGATGCGCCGCCGCTCAAAGACTGGCACGAGGTCGTGCGCGAGGCGTTCCAGCGCGAGAACGTGGCCCGCGTCGCGCCGGAGTGGCGGGCCATCGGCCTGCCTGCCACCGCCCCCGAGGGCGCACCCACAGCACAGCCGGCGCAGCAGCCCAGGCCCATCCAGCCCGAGCCTGCCCAACCCGAACCCGCACAGCAGGCCGAGCAGACGCCCGCTTCCAGCCCGGCTTCGCCTGCGCCAGCGCCGGCGGCCCAGCCCGCAGTGAAGCCTGCCGCGGCCCAGCAGTCACCGCCGCCGCCGGGGCCGGTTGGCACCGCGCCCAGCCCCGCGCAGCCCGCGCCACCGCAGCGGCTGCCCGCCACCGGCGGCCCGGTTGTGGAGTGGCGGCCCCTCGCCGTGCCGCAGCCACCGGAGGAACAGTCCTCACCGGCCCAGTGGCCCGGCGGGAGCCGCCCGATCATCGTGCCATCGCAGCCCGCTCCGGAGCCAGATCCCGAGCCCGAACCAGAGCCGCCGCCAGCCGCAGAGGCCGAGCCGGCTGTCGAGGCGGAGGACGAACCCGCGGTGACCGAGCCTATCGAACAGGAGGCAGATACGCTGCCCGAGGTCGATCCGGCACCGCAGGACGCCTATGTGGCTGAGCAGACGGATGAGGCAGAAGCCCCGGTCGAGGACTTCTGGCCCGAGGAAGAAGCGATTCTGGAGGCGCAGGCTGACGAAGACCTGTGGCCCGTCGAAGACCCCATCGGGGAGATCGCCTACGAAGACGCGTACGTCGAGGCGGTGGACTCAGCCTACGCGCGGCAGAGCGGGCTGCTCAAGCCGCTGCTCGACCTGACGCACATCGACGAGCGCAACCGCCCGCACCTCGTGTGGACGGAGAGCCCGGCGGCGGAGGTCTATATTCTGGAAGAGGACAGCAACCCGAACTTCGACTCGCCGAAGGCCTATACCGTGCGCGCGGGCGGCGACACGCGCTGGTCGCCGCCGCTGTGGCCGCTCTGGCGGCGCTCGGGGCGGCTGTATTACCGGCTCCGCGCGGAAGCCGGCGACGAGGCCGGCCCGTGGAGCGACATCCTGCAGGTGCGTATCGGGCGGGGGTAGGGCTGCGGCAGATCCGATTCTACCCCATCCCCCGGCCCCTTCCCCGCTGGCAGGGAAGGGGGGTTGTGTATGCCCCTCCCTGCTAGCGGGGAGGGGATAGCGATGCGCCAGAGCGCATCGCTAGGGGTGGGGTTTCGACCATCAACACACCCTAGCAGATCCGCGGTAGCTGCTCCCCTACGAGCGTATCGACCACCCGCGAGCCGCCGATACCCGTCCGCGCGGTCACCACACCGGGGTGGGCCTCGACGACCTGCCCGATAATCGCCGCCTCCCGCCCGCGCGGGTGGTTCCGCATCGCTGCAAGCAGCGGCTCGGCGGCGTCCTCCGACACCACGGCGACCAGCTTGCCCTCGTTGGCCACGTAGAACGGATCCAGCCCGAGCATCTCGCAGGCGGCGCGCACCGCGGGCGGGATGGGCACCGCGTCCTCGTCGATCTCGATGCCGACGCCGGACGAGTGCGCGAACTCGTTGAGTGTGGCAGCCAGCCCGCCGCGTGTCGGGTCGCGCAGCGCGCGGATATCACGCCGGGCGGCGAGCATCGCGGCGACGAGGTCGTGCAGAGGCTGGGAGTCACTCTCCAGCGCGGTCTCGAACGTCAACCCCTCGCGCACCGACAGAATCGCGATGCCGTGCTCGCCGATGGCCCCGCTGACCAGGATTACGTCGCCGGGGCGCGCGTTCGAGGCGGCGATGTCAACGCCCTCGGGGATCAGCCCGATACCCGTCGTGTTGATGTAGACGCCGTCGCCGTGCCCCTTCTCGACCACCTTCGTATCGCCCGTCACGACCTGCACGCCAGCCTCGCGGGCGGCCGCCGCCATCGAGGTGGTGATGCGCCCCAGCGTGTCGATGGGCAGCCCTTCCTCAAGGATGAACCCCGCGCTGAGGAACAGCGGCGTCGCGCCGCTCATGGCCAGGTCATTCACCGTACCGTGGACGGACAGGCTGCCGATGTCGCCGCCGGGGAAGAACAGCGGCGTCACGGTGAAGGTGTCCGTCGAGAAGGCGAGGCGCGCGCCGCCCAGCTCCAGCACAGCCTGGTCGCCCAGCATGTCGAGGATGGGGTTGTCGAACAGCGGCTTGAAGATGTGCTCGACGAGGTCGGCGGAGAGCTTGCCGCCGCCGCCGTGCCCCAGGATGATGTTCGGGTAGTCGCGCAGGGGCATGGGGCACACCCAGCCCTCCGCCTGGATGGTCTCGCGCTCGTCGTGGTTGGTCATGGTTCCTCCGCGGTAATCGTCCTTTGAGAGTATAAATCCTGTGCGCCGATGTCACGAAAAGAGGGGCAGCGGAAAACGCGACGAATAAGGTTTAGGCGGAGCGCCGCCCGAGAATGAATTCTCGGGCTATGTATAATTGTCCCCTGCGGGACAGCCGGCGCGGTGCGCCGGTCCGCCTGCGGCGGGAGCAGGCCTGTCTCGTCGGCTTCAACCGACGATTGCACGTAGCCGGAGAATGGAATTCCCCGGCGTAGTGGGGCACGAGGCCACCGTCTCACCGGGCATGCGGCAGCCCCCCTGCCCGACACAGAGGCGCGTGCTATAATCTCCGCACCTGTCCCGTTGGAGATGCAATGGAGAATAACGCAGAATGAGCCAGAACGAAGCCACGCTCACCGGCGCTGAAGAGGTCGCATGGAACCTTGCCGACCTGTACGCCGGCACGGAAGACCCCGCCATTGAGCAGGACATGCAGAGCTCGCTGGCAACGGCAGACCAGTTGGCAGAGCAGTTCAAGGGCCGCATCGCAGAGCTCGACAACGCCGGGCTGCACGAGATGCTCTCGATGTACGAGGGGCTGATGGCTGCTGCCTTTAAGCTCAACGCCTACGCCTACCTGCTGTGGTCGGTCAACACCGAGGACCCGGCCCGCGGGGCGCTGCGCCAGAAGATCGAGGAGTACAGCGCACAGCTCCAGCAGAAGCTGGTTTTTGTGCAGCTTGAGTGGGCCGACGTACCCGAGGAGCAGGCACAGGCCCACATCGGCGACCCGGCGCTGAGTGATTACCGGCACTGGCTCGAGGTCGCGCGGCAGCAGAAGCCGTATCTACTCAGCGAGCCCGAAGAGCGCATCCTCGCCGAGAAGGACGTGACCGGGCGCGCAGCGTGGGCCCGCTTCTTTGACGAGGTGCACAGCGCCAACCGCTACGAGTGGGAGGGCGAGCAGGTGCCGCTGGAGCGCGTGCTGGCCCAGCTCTACAACACCGACCGCGACGTGCGCCGGCGCGCGGCGAAGAGCATCACCGAGGGGTTGCGCAAGATCAGCCGCACCGTGACCTACGTTATGAACACCATGCTGGCCGACAAGGCGTCGGATGACCGGCTGCGCGGCTACCCGTCATGGATCACCTCGCGCAACCTGCGCAACGAGGTGGACGACGCCTCAGTGGAGGCGCTGATCCAGGCGGTCACGGCGCGCTATGACATCGTAGCGCGTTACTACCGGCTCAAGGCGCGGCTGCTCGGCATCGACGAGCTGACGGACTACGACCGCTACGCGCCGCTGCCTGCCGCCGACAAATTCTACCTCTGGGAGGAGGCCACCGCGCTCGTGCAGAACGCCTACGGCACCTTCCATCCGCGGCTGGCGGAGATCGTCGGCGAGTTCTTCGACAAGCGCTGGATCGACGCGCCGGTGCGCCCCGGCAAGCTCGGCGGGGCCTACAGCGCGAGCACCACGCCGGAGCTGCACCCGTACATCATGCTGAACTACGAGGGCCGCCCGCGCGACGTGATGACGCTGGCGCACGAGCTCGGCCACGGCATCCACCAGTACGTCTCGCGCGAGCAGAACATGCTCCAGTACGACACCCCGCTGACGACCGCCGAGACGGCGTCGGTGTTCGGCGAGATGCTGACCTTCCAGGACATGCTCCGCAAGGAGGACGACCCGGAAGTGCGGCTGGCGATGCTGACCTCGAAGCTGGAGGACTCGTTCGCGACGGTGTTCCGGCAGATCGCGATGAATCGCTTCGAGCACGGGATGCACACTGCCCGGCGCGAGCAGGGCGAGCTGACCACCGAGCAGTTCAGCGAGCTGTGGCTCCAGACTCAGCGCGACATGTTCCAGGGCAGCGTCACGATGACCGACGACTACGGCATCTGGTGGTCGTACGTGCACCACTTCGTGGCCTACCCCGGCTACGTGTACGCCTACGCCTTCGGCGAGCTGCTGGTACTGGCGCTCTACGCGCGGTACGAGGCGCAGCCGGAGGGCTTCGCGGATGCCTACATCGGCATGTTGACCGCGGGCGGCTCGGACTGGCCCCACGAGATCGTCAAGCCGCTGGGCATCGACCTGAGCGACCCCGGCTTCTGGTCGCAGGGGCTGGACATCCTCGACGAGATGGTGGGGCAGGCTGAGGCGCTGGCCGAAGAGCTGGGGAAGTAGGCGCAGGTACGTCAACAACGATGGTAGGGGCGGGTCTGAGACCCGTCCCTACGTAAGGCCCACATTTATAACGGTAGGGTCGCGATGTGCGATGCGGTCGATGCTGTGCATCGTGCATCGACAGCATCGACAGCATCGACAGCATCGACCGCATCCTTAGACCCGCCCCTGCAACGTCAGTCACAGGATTATTCACCCTACGCCGCGCCCGGCACCTGCTCTGGCGGCCTCAGTCGCCCGCCCGCACGACGTTGCGCATCACGTCCACCGTGACCTCCAGGTCGCAGCCGCCGATCTGCTCGAACTGGCTGATACTGCCGAGCGTGGTCTCGGCAATGTTCCGCATCGCCGTGTCGGTGAAGAACGCCTGGTGCCCGGTGATCAGCACGTTCGGCAGCGTGAGCAGCCGGGCGAAGGTGTCGTCCTGGATCACCTCGCCGGAGAGGTCCTCGTAGAACAGGTCCGCCTCCTCCTCGTACACGTCGAGGCCCAGGTAGCCGATCTTGCCCGACTTCAAGCCCTCGATGGCGGCTTCGGTGTCGAGCAGCGCGCCGCGGCTGGTGTTGATGACCATCACGCCATCCCGCATCTGGCTCACGGCCCTGGCGTCGATCAGGTGGTACGTTTCGGGCGTCAGCGGCGAGTGCAGCGAGATGATGTCCGAACGCCGGTACAGCTCCGGCAGATCGACGTACTCCCCGCCAAGCGCCTCGAAGTCGGGGTTGGGGAAGGGATCGTAGCCAAGCACGTGGCAGCCAAAGCCCAGCATGATCCGGGCCAGGATGCGCCCGATCTGCCCGGTGCCGATCACGCCAACCGTCTTACCGTGCAGGTCGAAGCCGAGCAGGCCCTCCAGCGCGAGGTTGCCTTCACGCACGCGGTTATAGGCCCGGTGGTACTTGCGGTTGAGGACGAGCATCAGGCCGACGGTATGCTCGGCCACGGAGTACGGCGAGTAGGCGGGCACGCGCACAACCGTCAGGCCCAGCCGGTCCGCGGCTTCGAGGTCGACGTGATTGTACCCCGCCGAGCGCAGCGCGATCAGGCAGACGCCCTGCTCGGCCAGCCGGTTGAGCACCCGTTCGCCGAGGTCGTCGTTGACAAAGGCGCACACCACGGGGCAGTTCTCGGCGAGCAGCGCCGTCTGGTATGTCAGGCGCGGCTCAAAGAAGACGAGCTCATGCCCGTGAGTCTCGTTGGCGGTGCTCAGGAACCGCCGGTCGTAGGATTTTGTACTGAAGACGGCTACACGCATCTTGACGCTCTCCTCTTTCTGCGAATCACCTTTCTCAGTATAGCGCATGGCGACCGGCAGAGTCGCCGCCCCTGAAGCCGGGTGCTATAATCCCCCCTCGACGCTGACCCGGAGCAGCAGATACTCATGAAATCATTCGACGATACGTCGCGCAGACTTCATTTCGTGCTCTTTATCCTGACCATGGCGGCCCTTCTGCTGGCCGCCTGCCAGCCCTCCCTCCCGACCGCCCTGCCAACGGCCACGGCGAGCCCACCGGACCCGGCAGAGAGTGGCGGCCCGGCGGATGTCGAGGTGGCCATCGTCGCCACGCCGACGCCGGACCCGCCCACGCCGACCAGCCCGCCCGAGCCGACGCAGCCGCCCCCACCGCCGCCCGAGCCCATCGGCCCGGAGAACTACCCGCCGAACATCAACCGGCTGACTGGGCTGCCAGTAGACGACCCGTCTGTGCTGTCGCGCCGCCCGCTGCTGATCAAGATCTCGAATGCGCCCGAGGTCGTGCGCCCGCAAAGCGGCACCAGCCGGGCGGACATCATGTTTGAGTACTATGTCGAGGGCGGCTGGACGCGCTTCGCGGCCATCTTCTACGGCCAGGATGCCGACCACATCGGGCCGGTGCGGAGCGGCCGCCTGCCCGACCTCCAGCTAAGCCCGGCCTTCGACGCCATCATGGTGTTCTCGGGCGGCAGCCAGGGCGTGATCGATACGATCCGCGAGTCCGACCTGTTCCCCTACCTCACGATGTCGCCGCAGTTCGGGCTGGCTGAGCCGTACTTCGTGCGCTTCCCGCGCGAGGGGCTGGCCTGGGAGCATACGCTCTACACCAATACCGAGTCGTTGTGGGGGCTCGCCGCCGAGCGCAACCTGCGCGAGACCGCCATCCCGGCGCCGGGCATGGCCTTCCACGCCCTGCCGCCCGAGGGTGGCACGCCGGCAGCCGCCGCCACGCTCGACTACGCCAAGACGAGCGTGCGCTGGCAGTACGACCCTGTCAGTGGGCAGTATCTTCGCTGGACGGATGGGCTGGTGCACACCGACGCCGTGACCGCCGAGCAGCTTGGTTTCGAGAACGTACTGGTCATCGGCTCGACGCTGGAACTGCACGACCTCTTCCCGGAGAAGTACTTCGGCGCAGAGCAGTCGCTATACATCGAGCTGACGGGCAACGGGCCCGCCACGCTGCTGCGCGACGGCCAGCGCTACGAGGGTCGCTGGATGCGCACCGAGATGGGCACCTTCCAGTTCGTCGGCGCCAACGGCCAGCCGCTGTATCTCAAGCCGGGCCGCACCTTCGTGCAGATCGTGCGGACCGGCATGGAACAGCTCATCGTCAGGCCGTAACTTCGTGAAGACACGGCATGGCTGTGCAGCCAGCCTGTTCCCTTCATCCAAAGCTATTCCGCCTTCGGCGGGCAGCACGCCTTCATTCCACAAGGGAACAAGGGGCCACTTAGCTTCCCGGCGAGCGCAGCCCCCTCTCCCCAGGCGGCGAGACGCAAAGCGTCTAAGCCGCCGCGTGGGAGAGGGGTGGGCCGAGCGAAGCTCGGGTCGGGGTGAGGGTAGGCCGTAGCACCCGCCGCCAGACCCCAACACAGGGAGGACGTTGTGATACGCGTGGTATTCCTCGGGACGCCAGAATTTGCCGTGCCCAGCCTCAAGACGCTGATTGAGGAGGACGACTTCGAGGTGGTGGGCGTGGTTACGCAGCCCGACCGCCCCGCCGGGCGCGGGCAGCAGGTGCGCAAGCCGCCTGTCAAAGAGGTCGCGGAGACGCACGGCATCCCGGTATGCCAGCCGGGGAAGCTGCGGACGGACGCCGCGGCGCTGGCCCAGCTTCGCGAGTGGGCGCCCGACGTGATGGTCGTCGTGGCCTTCGGGCAGATCCTGCCGCGCGAGGTGCTGGAGCTGGCCCCGCACGGCTGCATCAACGTGCATGCCTCGCTGCTGCCGCGCTGGCGCGGCGCGGCCCCGATCCACTACGCCATCCGGGCCGGGGATGCGGAGACGGGCGTCTCGATCATGAGGCTTGACGAGGGGCTGGACACCGGCCCGGTGCTGGTGCGGTCGGTCGTCTCGATCGGGCCGGAGGATACCGCAGCCACGCTGCACGACCGGCTCGCCGCGGAGGGGGCGCGCGTGCTGCCCCACGCGCTGCGCGCCTACGTCGCCGGGCGGCTTACCCCGGTGCCGCAGGGCGAGGAGGGCGCGACGTACGCCCCAACGCTGAAGAAGGAGCAGGGCCGCATCGACTGGGCCGAGCCCGCCGGGGCCATCGACCGGCACGTGCGCGCCTACACCCCCTGGCCAGGGACGTTCACCACGCTCGGCGGGGAAACGCTCAAGGTGCTTGCCGGCTCGCCAAGACCTGAAGAGAACGCCAACACCGCGCCCGGCACACTCGTCGAGCACGACGGCGGGCTGGCGGTGCAGACGGGCGGCGGGCTGTACGTCCTGGAGACGGTGCAGCCGGCAGGCCGCACGCCGATGAGCGGCGAGGCATACCTCGCCGGACACCGGAGCGCCCTCGGGACGCGGCTGGGCGAGGCGTAGCGCACGGCCCGGGCCACGCCATTCGAGGCTTTCACTTGACCCACAAACGCAGCATCACCATCGTCTTTTTCATCTCGTTCATCGCGCTCGGCATGACCGTCCCGCTGCTCGGCGTGACAGTCCAGGACCTCGCGGCACGCTTCGGCGTAGCGATTGAGAACGCCGGGCAGTTCCAGACGGCGATGTCGCTCGGCGGAGTCGTCAGCTCGCTCGCCGCCGGGCGGCTGTACGACCGCATGAACGCGCGCCGCCTGCTGCCGGTGGGCAGCGGGCTGATCGCGCTGGCGATGTTCGGCCTGTATCTCTCGACAGGCCGGCTTGCCGGGCTGATCAGCGCCTTTGCGATGGGCGTCGGCTTCTCGATCTACCTGCTGGGGCCGAACCTGATCATCACCCGCCTGAACGCGGATAACCCCGCCGGGCCGCTCAACGCGCTGAACTTCACCTACGGAGTCGGGGCCATTCTCGCGCCGCAGCTCGTCACGCTTGGCCTGCTGGTCGGGGAGGTGCGGGTGGCGTACCTCGTCACGGGCGGGGCGATGGCGCTGCTGACCATCCCGATGGCGCTGGTCAACGTGCCGCCCCCACCCGCGAGCGATGGCGGCGGCGATGGGGCACGGGTCAGCCTGCGGCACCTGCTGCCGTTCGTAATCCTGTTCTACTGCGCAATGGGTATCGAGGTGAGCTACAACACCTGGGTTGTGACACAGGGCCAGCTCGTCACACGGGTGCCGCTTACCACGGCGACCCTCGCCGCCTCCATCTTCTGGATCGGCTACACGCTGAGCCGCGGCGCGGCAACCTGGGTGGGCCGGAAGATGACGTCGCTGCATCTGCTGATCAGCGCCATCGGCGTCATGACTGCCGGGTACGTGCTGCTGCTGGCCCTGCCATCCAGCCCCGCCGCGTTCATCGCCAGCGCGCTGATCATCGGTATCGGCACGGGGCCGCTGTTCCCGGCTTCGCTCGCCACCACCGGCGAGGCGTTCCCGCTGGCCATGGGCCGGGTGACGGGCCTGCTCACCGCCGTCGGCAACTTCGGCCCGACGACGCTGCCGCTGCTGCAGGGGCGCGTCGGCGGCGGCCAGACGGGCGGGATGTCCCTGCTGCTCGCCTTCAGCGGGGTGATGCTGCTGGCGGCGCTCGCCGTCGAGCACTACAAACCGGGGATGCTCGGCAAGCCCCTCACGCCGCAGGCCGACGGCGCCGTAAATAAGTAGCCGCGCCGGGTTGACCCCACCCCAACCCCGGCAGCAGTTGGCCGCTTGGTAGTTCCCGCCTGAGAATGGAATTCTCAGGCTACATGAAGATGCGTCGGCTTTTGAGGCTTTCCAAATTAATCGGACAACGGAGAAGGCTCAGGCATCGCCCGGAAC
>CAZDLX010000062.1:0-17068 GCA_964506005.1 uncultured Anaerolineae bacterium
TGATGCTCGACGGACGCGCCCCGCGCGCCGGGGAGATCTTCCGCAACCCGGCGCTCGCCGCTACACTGCGGGCGATTGCCGAGGGCGGCAAAGACGCGTTCTACCGGGGCGAGATCGCCGCCCGGATCGTCGAGGTGCTGCGCCCGCTCGGCGGCCTGATGACAGTGGAAGACCTCGCCGGGCACACATCGACGTGGGAGCAGCCCGTCAGCACGGTCTACCGGGGCGTGCGCGTCTATGAGTGCCCGCCGAACGGGCAGGGGCTTGCCGCGCTGCTGGCGCTGAACGTCCTCTCGGAGCTTGAGCTGCCCGCCGGGCCGCTCTCCGCTGCGCGGCTGCACCTCGTCATCGAGGCGCTGCGGCTGGCCTTCGCCGATACTCGCTGGTACGTCGCCGACCCGGCCTACGAGCAGATCCCCATCGACGAGCTGTTGAGCACGGCGTACAGCCGCGAGCGCGCCGCACTGATTGACTCGCGGTGGGCCACGCTCGACCAGCGGCGCGGCACGCCGGTCGCCGGCTCTGGCACTGTGTACCTGTCCGTCGTGGACGGTGCGGGCAACGCCTGCTCGTTCATCAACAGCAACTACATGGGCTTCGGCACGGGTATCGTGCCGGAGGGCACCGGCTTCAGCCTTCAGAACCGGGGGCACAACTTCTCGCTCGACCCGGCACACCCGAACGCGCTCGCGCCGGGCAAACGGCCCTACCACACGATCATCCCCGCGATGGCCACCCGCGAGGCGGATGGCTCGCTGTACGCCAGCTTCGGCGTGATGGGCGGTTTCATGCAGCCGCAGGGCCATGTGCAGGTGCTTATGGCGCTGCTCGACGACGGACTCGACCCGCAGGCCGCGCTCGACAGGCCGCGCGTCTGCATCGAGGACGGCACGGCGGGCGGCGGCGTTGCCGTCGAGGAGGGCATCGACCCGGCGGTCCTGGCAGAGCTTGCGGCGATGGGCCACCCGGTGCGGCACGTCAGCGGGCACGAGCGCGCGCTATTCGGGCGCGGGCAGATCATCACACGGGATGCGGCGAGCGGCGCGCTGTGCGCCGGGAGCGACCCGCGCGCGGATGGCCTCGCCATTGGGCTGTAAACCCCGCTCAACGTGCGGCGGCTGAGCGAAGTTGCGCGCCCGGACAGCCTGCTTATACTGGGGGCAGTGGGGATTTTGGAGAGCATGCCATGAGGGATGAGCCGCCCGACGACCGGGAGCCGGGCGAGGATTCGGGCCGCAGCGGCGACTCGCCGCGCGACACCAAGCCGTTAACGCCGCCAGCAGAAGGCGCCGGACCTCGCCGCCCGCCCGCGGCCGTCCTGCGTGAAGCTGCCGGCACGGGAACCGGTCTCACCTCTCCACCGCAACTCGACGAAACCGACCGCGTTCGCCTCGTCCCGCACGAGGAAGAACCGGTCGCCTGGCGCATCATCCTCCAGACCCTCCACCCCGGCACTGCGCGCCTGGGCCTCAACGTGTGGCAGACGCTGGTCATCGGCCGTTTGGACGGGGTCGGAGAGGGAGAAGCGCCCGACCTCGACATGTCGCCGCACCGTGCCGCAGCGCTGGGCGTGTCCCGCCAGCATGCGGCGCTCGTACCGGGTGCCAGTGCCCTGTTCCTGGTAGATCTGCACAGCACGAACGGTACGTGGGTCAATGGGAAGTATCTGCCCCCGGGCCAGCGGCACCCGCTGCAGGCGGGTGACAGGATCGAGCTTGGCCTGCTGCGGCTGGTTGTCCGGAGTGTCTCGCCGCTGAAGCGCGCGACGTAACGGCGGAGCGCCGCCTACAGGAGAATGACCAATGCCCTGGTCAATCAACTGGAGCGAGGATCATCCGAACATCGTCGAAGCCGTCCTGTGCGACCCGGTCTCGCCAGCCGATGCCGCGGAGATATTCGAGGCATGGTATGCCGCACTGGACAGCCGTGACGGCCCGCTGTTCTGTCTGCTGGACCTGAGCAACTGCCGTGAAGTTGACATCGCGTTTATCGTCGACCGGCGGCTGCTGCGCATGGCCGACTACGTGGACAAGCTGCGGGCGATTGCGATGATTCCATGCAGCGAGTTTTCGATGTCGATAGCCCGCGTCGTAGGGGCGATGTTCGGCTACCGCGACTGGTTCCAGTTTGTGTCTTCGCCAGAAGAGGGCATGCGGCTCCTCCGCGCGCTCGCCGCGCGTGAGGCCGCTCACGTCTGGCGCCCTTAGCAAGACCGGAGTGCTGCACACTCTCCGGTTGCCGGCACCCTGTCAGGAAGTACAATGAGGCTATGGTCGCTGAACACCTGTTCATCCAGGCTGCCGAGGCACTGAGCCGCGCGTCCATTGTGGCTGTCAGCAGCGGCGCTGGGATGTCGAAAGAAAGCGGCATCCCCACCTTCCGCGACGCGCTGACCGGCCTGTGGGCGCGCTACGACCCGCAGGAGCTGGCAACGCCGCAGGCATTCCGCCGCAACCCCGACCTTGTGTGGTCCTGGTACTGGCACCGCCGCAAGCTGTTGGACAGCGTGCGGCCTAACCCCGGCCATGAGGCGATTGCCGCGTTGGAAGCGCTCGTGCCGCGCGTCGTCGTGCTCACCCAGAACGTGGACGGCCTGCACGTGGTGGCAGGCAGCACGGACGTGGTGGAGCTGCACGGAAGCCTGCGCCGCTACAAGTGCTTCGCCGGCTGCCAGGGAAGCCCGACGGCCATCGACCTGAGCGTGCTCAACGCCGGCCCGGAGCGCGCGCCTCGCTGCCCGCTGTGTGGCGATTACGTGCGGCCCGACGTGGTCTGGTTCGGGGAGGTGCTGGGCGATGGCGCGCTCGACCGTGCCTTCGACGTGGCGGCGAGTTCGGATGTGATGCTCGTCGTGGGCACGTCCGGGGTGGTCCAGCCGGCGGCCTCGCTGCCCGTCGTGGCGAGGCAGGCCGGCTCGACGGTGATCGAGGTCAACCCGTCCCCGAGCGAGATCACGCCGCTCGCCGACATCTTCCTGCAGGGGCCCGCCGGCGAAGTGCTGCCGGCCCTCGTCGATACCCTCCGCGCCCAGCGCGCGGGGCGCGTGCCCTGAGCGGCAGGGCGCCCGCTGTGCCTTTCACCAGTATAGATCGGAGCCTAACAGTGTCTGAGGGCAGAACGTTTCATTATGTCATTCTGGGAGCGGGCCGGCAGGGCACGGCGGCAGCCTACGACCTGGCGCTGCACGGCGGCGCGGCCCGTATCACACTCGCCGACCGCGAGCTGGATGCCGCCCGGCGCTCGGCGGCGCGGGTGAACGCGCTGGCGGGGCGCGAGGTCGCGGCTGCCTGCCAGGTCGAGGTGACGGACCGCGCGGCGGTCGTTGCGCTGCTGCAAAGCGCCGACGCCGCCCTCAGCGCCGTGCCGTACATGTTCAACCTCGGCATCACCCATGCGGCCATCGAGGCGGGTGCGCACCTGTGCGACATGGGTGGGCATACCGGCGTCGTGCAGCAGCAGCTGGAGCTGGCCGGGCAGGCCCGCGAGGCAGGCGTGAGCATCCTGCCAGACTGCGGTATGGGGCCGGGGCTGGTCAACGTGCTCGCCGCGCGCGTGATGGAACTGCTCGACGAGACGCGCGAAGTGTACGTCTATGACGGCGGCCTTCCGCAGCACCCCGAGCCACCCTGGAACTACCAGCTAACCTTTCACATTAACGGCCTGACAAACGAGTACGACGGCGAGGTCGACCAGATCCGCGGTGGGCGGCGCGTCACCGTCGAGGCGCTGAGCGAGTGCCAGATGGTCCACCTCGACGGGCTCGGCACGTTCGAGTCGTTCATCGCCGCCGGTGGCTCGACCGCGCCGTGGACGTTTGAGGGCCTGCTCGACCGCTTCGAGACGCGCATCCTGCGCTACCCCGGCCATTACGCCTGGTTCAAGGCCTTCAAGACGCTGGGGCTGTTCGGCACCGAGCCGCTGGAAGTCAATGGGCAGACGGTGATCCCTCGTGAGGTCTACCACGCGCTGCTGGAGCCGCAGATCGTCGTGGAGGGCATCCGCGACGTGTGCCTCATGCGGGGCAGGGGTGTGGGCCGCCGCGACGGGCGAGCCGCTGCCGTTACCGTGGACATCGTCGACCGCTATGACGAGGCGACGGGCTTCACCGGCATGGAGCGGCTCACCGGCTGGCACTGCGCCATCATGCTGGCGATGCAGGCGCGCGGCGAGGTGCCGCCCGGCGCGCGGGCGCTGGAGGCGCTTCTGCTCGACGGCACGCCAACCGCCGCCCGCGTGATGGACGAGGTGCGGGAGCGGGGCATCGACGTGACGGTGCGCGACGAGCCCACCCCGGAACTCTGAGCCGCTGCCCGGCGTATACAACAGTGGACGACCAGCGACCAGCGAACCTGAGCGGAGCGCCGCAACCGATGGCCCAGGCGACCCCTACTCTCAAACCGAACCTCGCTGCCCGGCTGCGCCCGGACTGGGCGCGCGTCGAGAACCCGGTGTACCGGCTGGAGAGCGGGCGGCAGGCGGCCAGCCCCATCCTGCGAGTCCTCCAGCAGGGCTGTCTGCCGGTTGTGCTGGCCGCCGCGGGGCTGGCTGCTACTGGCGTGGCGGTCTTCACGCTGCCCCGGCAGCTCATGTGGAACTTCGGCGGCGCGGCTGGCAGCGGACTCTCGATGTTGATGTTTGTGCTGGTGCTGATCCAGCTCATCGCCGGGGCGGCGGCTAACATCCTCACCGTGGCGCAGACTGCGCCGCTCATCAGCGGGGAGCTGGAGCTGCAGAGCTGGGGGCTGCTCCGCACGACTACACTCTCGCTGCGCGAGATCGTCTTTGCCAAGTATGCGGCGGCGCTCACCCACCTGCGCGGGGCGCTGTTCGGCCTGCTGACGCTGCGGGCGGCGAGTACCATCACAGGCCTGTTGGTGGCAGGCTATTCCCTCTACCAGAGCTGGAACTTCGGCCCGCCAGGGCGGTTTGAGATGTGGACGACGGGCGGCACGTGGATCATGCCGGCGATTGCCCTGCTGCTGGGCGTGGTGTGGTATGCCTCGCAGCCGGTCGTGCAGTATCTGCTGAGCGGCGCGCTGGGCCTGCTCGTCTCGACGCGCTTCCGCTCGCGCGGCGGGGCGATTGCCATGGCACTGGTGGCGCGCCTGGCGCTGTGGGTGAGCAGCGCCCTGCTCAATATCGGGCTGATCTATCTGCTGGTGTGGCTGCTCGTCGAGAACTGGGCCGACCCACTCAACGCGCCGCTGCAGGCCTTCCGCAGCATAACGCCGCCGACGCCGCAGCGCGTCACAATCGTGCTAGGCACGATGGCAGCCGTGTACATCCTCACGCTGATCGCCGTGCAGATCGGGCTGACGTTCGGTGCGCTGCGGCTTGCCGAGCGCCGTGCCGGTGAGATCGGGGCGTAGGCGATGGCCGGGCGCACCGAACGACTCGGCGGGCTGAGGAGGCGGCTTGACGCGCTCACCTGGCGGCGTATCCAGCGGCTGAGCCGCGTGGGGTGCATCCCGCTGCTGGTACTGGTGACTGTGGCTCTGCTCTTCTTTTACCGCTTCGTGACCTACCAGACTGCGCCGCCGTGGATCAGCGATTATCGCAGCTACGCCGTCGGCGGGCGGCTGGGGCTCAGCCTGTGGACGCTCGGCGCGCTGCAGCTAGGCATGACGTGGTTTCTGGGGCTGTACGCGGCAGCGACGGCAGCCGGTTCGGTGAGCGCCGGCGCGTCCCTCCGCCCCCGCCTGCAGATCGTCTACCGGCGCTCGCTGGTGTACCTGCTGGCGGTGCTGCTGCTCCGGCTGGTGCTGCTCCTGCTGCTTGCACTCGGCGCGGTGTATGTCTTCACCGACTGGCTCGGCATCCCGGTTGACGTGAACGGCGCAATTCAGCTCGAACGCACGGTGCAGCGCGAGCCCGTGCTGCCTCTCATCGCGGGCGGGATGCTGCTCGTGCAGATCGTGTTCGGGCCGCTGCTCAGGCTGCGCGGCAGTGCCGCGCTCGGCGCGCTGGCGGGCGCGTTGACCCCCATGCCGTCGAAGCGTTTGTGGGCAGGGTTGAATGCCCGGCTCGGGCTGGGCCTGGTGGGCGGCCTGAGCCTGACCTGGGGCACGGCGCTCGTCGAGATCGCCGCGAACCTTATCTACCGCCCTCCCACCGACCCGATGCTCCCGAGCCAGCCGCTGCCCCCGCTGTTTTCCGGCGTGCCCTCGTACACGAACACGCTGCTGACCATCTGCGTGCTGATCATTGCCGGTGTGGGCGTCTATCTCGCCGGGCAGATCATCCTCCCGTTTCTTTACACCGCGCTCGCCAGGCGGCGGCTCCAGCGGCGGGGAGCGCAGCCTGTTCCGCCTGCCGAACAGCCGCTATAATCTCTGCGCAGCCGCGTGCTGCGGACAGTCTGTAAGGCGACGCCCCGGCAGCCTGCCGGTCGCGGGCAGCGGTCGCTATGTCACCCCAGGGGGAAACCGTGCGTATCTTCATCACCGGGCACCGCGGGCAGCTTGGCCGCGCGCTGTGGGACGAACTGGGCAGCCGCCACGAGCTGGTAGGCGGCGATCTGTCCGACTGGGACATGACCGACCGGGCGCAGGCGGCAGCGCTAATCGCGCATGCCCGCCCGGACGTCGTGATCCACGCGGCGGCGCTCACCAACGTCGAGTACTGCGCCGAGCACCCCGCCGAGGCAGTGCGCGCCAATGGGATCGGGACGTACAACGTCGCCCTCGCCTGCCGCGAGGCGGGCGCGCGCCTGATCGCGATCAGTACCAACGAGGTCTTCGACGGGCAGGCCAGCCAGCCCTACCAGGAGTACGACCTCCGCCGCCCGATCAACCCCTACGGGTATTCCAAGTACGTCGCCGAGCAGGTCGTCGAGCGCTACGTGCCGCACTACGCCATCGTACGCACGGCGTGGCTGTACGCACCCGGCGGCGTGAACTTCATCCACAAGATCCTGGCCCGTGCCCGTTCAGGGCAGCCGCTGCGCGTCGTCACCGACGAGGTCGGCTCGCCCACCTACGCGCCGGACCTCGCGGCGGCGGTCGGGCAGCTCGCCGAGCTCGGCACGCCGGGCGTGTTCCACCTGACGAACGCGGGCGCGTGCTCCCGCTACGAGTTCGCCTGCGAGATCGTGCGGCAGGTAGGGCTCGACGTACCGGTCGAACCGATAACGTCGGACGCGTTCCAGCGGGCCTCGACGCCGCCGCCTTACGCCCCGCTCGACAATGTGTTCGGCGCCGCACTGGGTGTGACGCTTCGCCCGTGGCAGGAGGCGCTGGCGGAGTACCTCGCCGGGCAGGAGGGGGCTTAACTTGGCCGGCACGCCCCTCGTCTCCATCGTCATCCCGAACTGGAACGGCGCGAGCTTCCTCCCGACCTGCCTGGACTCGCTGCGGCGACAGACCCACCCGCGCGTGGAGGTGATCGTCGCCGACAACGCCTCGACGGACGGCTCGCAGGCGCTGCTTGAGGCGCAGTACCCCGAGGTGCGCCTGCTGGCGCTCGGCGAGAACCGGGGCTTCACAGGCGCGTGCAATGCCGGGATGCAGGCCGCGCAGGGTGAGATCGTCATCCTGCTCAACAACGATACCGAAACCGAGCCCGACTGGATCGAGCAGGTGGTGGCCGCCTTCGAGCGGCACCCCGAGGCGGGCCTCGTGGCGAGCAAGATGCTGCTGTTCGACCGGCGCGACACGCTGCACACGGCAGGCGACTACTACACCGTCGATGGGCGCGCCGGGAACCGGGGCGTCTGGAAGGCGGATGGCCCGCTCTACAGCCGCGAGGAGTACGTGTTCAGCGCCTGTGGCGGCTCGTCGGCCTACCGCCGCGCGCTGCTCGACGAGATCGGCCTGCTGGACGACGACTTCTTCTTCTCGATGGAGGACATCGACCTGGGATGGCGGGCCCAGCTCGCCGGGTGGCGCTGCGTGTACGCGCCGAGCGCGGTTGTGTACCACCACCTCGCCGCGACGGGCGGCGGTGTGACAGCCTCCTACCACGACGCCCGCAACATGCTGTGGGTCATCGCCAAGAACTACCCCGGCGAGCTGCTCCGGCGGTACTGGCCCGCCATTCTGCGGGCGCAGGCGCGGCTGGCCTGGGATGCGCTGCGCGCCTGGCGCGGGGCGGCGGCGCGGGCGCGGCTGCGCGGGATGTTGCGCGGGCTGCTGACCCTGCCGGGCGCGCTGCGCAAACGCCGGGCGATCCAGGCGCGCCGCAAGGTCAGCGCGGAGTACATTGAGTCGATCCTCTCGCCGGTCGGCGGGCCGGAGGGCGCGTAAATGCGGGTCGCGGTGCTGGCGGATATCCACGGCAACCTGCCCGCGCTCGAGGCGGTGCTCGCCGATGCGGACGCGCAGGGGGCGGAGCGTTTCGTCGTGCTGGGCGACCTCGCCGACCGCGGGCCGTTCCCCGCCGAAGTGCTGGCGCTGGTGCGGGAACGGGCTTCCGCCGTTGTTCGCGGCAACACCGACGCGCAGCTTGTGGCCTACCAGCGTGGGGACGCACCCGCCGCGTGGTACCAGGCGGCGCAGTTCGCGCCGGTGCGCTGGACGTGCGCGCGGCTCAGCCGCGCCGACAGTGACTTCCTGGCGGGGCTGCCGTTCGATTACGTGCTCGCAGCCGGCGGCCTGCCTCCGGTGCGCTTCGTGCACGCCTCGCCGCGCAGCGTGAGCGAGCCGACCTACCCGGACCGCACTCTGCGGGCTGAGGATGTGCTGGCCCTGATCCCGGAGATGGTGCTGGGCACGGGGCACATTCACGTGCCGTGGGTCGCGCGCTCCGCCGCGGGGCTGGCCTTCAACCCCGGCGCGGTCGGGCAGCCCTTCAACGGCGATCCACGCGCCCAGTATGCACTGCTCATTGGCGAGGGCGGCGCGTGGCGCGTCGAACACCAGGCGCTGGATTACGACCGCGCGCCGCTGTGTGAGGCGTTCCACGTGCGCGGCCTGCTGGCGCAGGACGGCGCGTTCGCGCGGGCGGCGATGGCCTCGATGATGACCGGGCGCGACGAGATCCGCCCGTTCCTGAAGCACGCCGCAGGGCTGGCGGGTGACGAGCGCGACTGGCACGATGGCCTGCTGCCCGACCCGATCTGGCAGCGCGCCGCCGAGACGTACGACTGGGAAACCGCAGAGAGGGGCAGCGAATGTATCCCATCATCATCACGATAGGTGACGTAACGGCCCGCGCCACGCTCGCCAGCTCGGAGGGCGGGCAGTTCGTCTGGGAGGCGCTGCCGCTCACCGCCCCGGTGGACGTATCCGAAGGCGCGCTGTGCGTGGAGCTCACCGCGCCGCCGGGCACAGCCACCGAAGCGCAGGACGAACCGGCGGAGACCGTCACCGTGCAGCCCGGCGACATGATCTGGCGTAACAGCGAGGGGGCGTTGTGCATCGCGGTTGCCGGCGGTACGGTGCGCGGAGTCGTCGTGGGGCGGCTGATCGGCGGCGCGGCGCGGCTCGTCGAGCGCCTGCGCGACACGCCGCCCGGCGCCGAGGTACGGATCATCCGCGCGCTGGCGGGGTAAAAAGCCGCACCCCCCCAACGGCTGCATGCAGCGGTCGCTCCTTTACCCCACCAGCAGGGAAGGGGAGCCGCTTACTTCCCCCTCCCTGCTGGCAGAGAGGGGAAGATGATGCGCCGCTGGCGCATCATCAGGGGTGGAGTATCAAATGTGAGTACACACCCGGCCCAACCCGATTCGCCTGTCACGCGCGATCTTGGTAATGTTGGGGGCTGGCAGGCACCGCCGCCACCCGCTGAACGCAAGCCGTCGAGGAGCCCATGTCGGAGTCAGAACACAGGCCGCTCTTATCCCTCATCATCCCGGCCTATAACGAGGAGGCGCGCCTCCCCGAGAGCCTTGAGCAGGTCGCGGCGTTCGTCGACGCGCAGGACTACGCCGTCGAGGTCATCGTGGTCGACAACAACAGCACCGACCGCACGGCGGAGGTCGCGGCGGCGTTTGCCGCCCGGCACGATTACGCCTGCGTGCTGCACGAGCCGCGCCAGGGCAAGGGCGCGGCGGTCAACACCGGGATGCGGCACGGGCGGGGCGATTACCTGTTCGTCTGCGACGCCGACTTCTCGATGCCGGTCGACGAGATTCCCAAGTTCATGCCGCCGGTGCTCGACGGCTACGACGTGGCGATTGCCAGCCGCGAGGTGGAAGGCGCGCGGCGTGTCGGCGAGCCGGAGTACCGGCACCTGATGGGGCGCGTGTTTAACTTCATCGTGCGCGTGCTCGCCATCCCCCGCATTCAGGACACCCAGTGCGGCTTCAAGGTGTTCCGGCGCGAGGTCGCAGAGGCTGTCTTTCCGCTCCAGACCATCGACGGCTGGGCGTTCGACGTCGAAGTGCTGTTCATCGCGCTGCAGCACGGCTACCAGCTCACCGAGGTGCCGATTACGTGGTACTACAAGCCGCAGAGCCGCGTCCACCCGCTGCGCGACTCGATCAACATGCTGGTGGAGGTGCTGCGCGTGCGGATCAACGGCTGGCGCGGGCTGTACCGGAGGTCGGGATGAGCGGCGAGCGCCCCGAGCTGACCCTGGAGCGCGACCTGTGGGCGCGCGGCGTGCGGGTCGTCGCCGGGCTGGACGAAGCCGGGCGCGGCGCGTGGGCCGGGCCGGTCGTCGCCGGGGCGGTTGTCCTGCCGCCGGACCGCCTCGACCTTGAAGATGTGCTGTGCGGCGTGCGCGACAGCAAGCTCTGCACGCCCGCCCAGCGCGAGGGGCTGTACCCGCTCGTGCTGGATGTGGCGCTGGCGGCGGGCGTCGGCGTGGCCTCCGAGCGTGAGGTCGAGGCGCTGAACGTCGTCGGGGCGACGCGCCTCGCGATGCGGCGCGCGCTCGACGGGCTGAGCGTCCGGCCCGAGATGCTGCTCATCGACGGGCGCACGCTGCGGCTGCCGCAGGTCAACCTGCCGCAGCAGAGCATGAACGAGGGTGAAAAGCACTCGCTGAGCATCGCCGCCGCGAGCATCCTGGCCAAAGTCACGCGGGACCGGCTGCTCGTCGAGCTCGACCGCGAGTACCCGGCCTACGGCTTCGCGCAGCACAAGGGCTATGGCACCGCCTACCACCAGGCGATGATCGCGCGG
The DNA here is from genome assembly GCA_964506005.1 of uncultured Anaerolineae bacterium. GTDB lineage: Bacteria > Chloroflexota > Anaerolineae > Aggregatilineales > UBA3940 > UBA3940. Next base: position 11,067 of record CAZDLX010000062.1, read on the forward strand.
CACGGCCCGTGCCCCATCCACCGCCGCACCTACGGCCCGATCCAGCGCACGCTGTTCGACGGCCTGCCGGGCGACCAGCCGGAGGGTCCGGCATGAAGCTGGCACTCGTCCACGACTGGCTGAACCAGATGGGCGGCGCGGAGAACGTGCTCGAGGCGATGGTCGAGCTGTACGGCGCGCCCGTCTACACGGCGATGTACTCCCCCGAGCGCATGCCTGCCGCCTACCGCGCGTGGGACATCCGCACGACGTGGATGGACCGCCTGCCGGGCATCTACGCCCACCACCAGAAGTACCTGCCGCTGTACCCGCTGGCCTGGGGCGGGCTGGACTTGAGCGATTACGACGTGGTGCTCTCCAATAAGAGCGGCTTCTGCCACGGCGTGCAGACGGGCGATGCGCTGCACATCTGCTACTGCCTCGCGCCGACGCGCTACCTGTGGCAGTTCGAGCACTACATCGCCCGCGAGGGACTCTCAGCGGCGACGGCGGCAGTGCTCAGGCCGATGATCGGCGCGATGCGGCGCTGGGATTACGCCGCCGCGCAGCGGGTGGATCACTTCGTCGCCATCTCGACCGAGGTACGGGAGCGTATCACGCGGTACTACGACCGCGACTCGGTCATCATCTACCCGCCCGTCGAGGTCGAGCACTTCGAGCCCGCGCCATCGCACGACGATTACTTCCTGATCGTCTCCCGGCTGATCCCGTACAAGCGGGTGGACCTCGCCGTACAGGCCTGCTCGGAGCTGGGCCTGCCGCTGCGCATCGCGGGGAGCGGGCGCGACGCCGAGCGGCTGCGCGCGCTCGCCGGGCCGACGGTCGAGTTCCTCGGCTACGTGCCCGCGGAGGACCTGCCCGGCCTGTACGCGCGCTGCCGGGCGTTCATCTTCCCCGGCTTCGAGGACTTCGGCATCACGCCCGTCGAAGCGCAGGCGGCGGGCCGCCCGGTGATCGCCTACCGGGGCGGAGGCGCGCTCGACACGGTGGTGGAGGGCGAGACCGGCGTTTTCTTCGACGAGCAGACGGTCGAGGGCCTGAAGGCGGCGCTCCAGCGGTTCGGTGAGATGTCGTTCAGCCCGGCGGCCTGCCGCGCCAACGCCGAGCGGTTCGACCGTGCCGTGTTCGACCGGGAACTGGCGGCCTTTGTCGAGGCGCGGTACGATGAGCGCGCCCGGCTTCATAGCGCCGAGAGGACGTAGGCGGCATGGAATTACGCGAGTTATGGAGAATCGCGCGGCGGCGCTGGTGGCTCATTCTGCTGCCCGCGCTCGCGGCGGGCGCGCTGGCCCTTTCCCGTGTGTTTACGGCCCCTGTTCCGGGGGCGGGCTTTGCGACCAGCATCCGTTTCACCGCGGCGACCCCTCCCGAGCCCGAGACGGCAGGCGGCTACGAGGACCGCGAGTATTACCCCTGGCTGACATCCGAGTACGTGGTTAACGCCCTCACCGACTGGGTCCGCACGAGCTCGTTTGCGGCGGAGGTCAGCGCGGCCCTGGCGGAACAGGATATTGACGTTCCGCCGGGCGCCATCCAGGCGGGTATCGCCGCCGACAACGAGCGCAGTGTGATGGTGCTGTATCTCAGCGGCGCCGACGGTGAGGTCCTGGCGCGCACGGCAGAGGTCGCGGCGGACGTGCTGGAGAACCGCAGCGGCGAGTACTTCCCGCAGTTCGGGGAGAGCGGCGTGGAGGTCGTGGCGCTTGACGTGCCGGCAGTTGCGCCGGTGCCGCGCCCGCTCAGCGCCCAGTTGGAACCGCTCGTGCGGTTCGCACTCGGGCTGGCGGCGGGTATTGCGCTCGCCTTCCTCGTCGAGTATCTCGACCCGACGGTGCGCGAGCGGCGGCAGGTGGAGGCGCTCGGCCTGCCGGTGCTGGCCGAAGTGCCGAAGGGCAAGCAGTAGGGCGACGCGCCCGGCGATTATCTCCGCGTGGAGGGGACATCGATGCAGTTACAGCAGTACATGCGAATCCTGTGGCGGCGCGGCTGGATCATGCTGCTGTTGGCCGTGCTGACGGCGGCGGCGGCGTTCGGCTTCAGCCAGATCATCAAGGAGCGCGCCCCGCTCTACAAGTCCACGGTGACGATCCTCGTCAAGCCCGCCCGCACCGACTTTGGGCAGGCGCAGGCGGCCAAGGCCCTGCTAGGCCAGTATCAAAGCTGGCTGGAGAGCAGCTACCGCGCGCAGGATGTGATCGAGAGCCTGCAGCTCGACATGGTGCCGCGTGAGCTGCTCGGCGATGTGTTCGTCGCGGGGGACCTGAACCAGCTCACGCTGCGCATCGAGGTTGAGAACCCGAACGGCGACCTCGCCAACCGCGTAGCCTGGGAGTGGGCCAACCGCTTCATCCAGTGGCGCGACGAGGAGAATGCCGGCGTGCGCCGCGAGGATCGCATCGACGCGGAGATCCTCGACGATCCGGTGTACGCGCTTGAGCGGCCCAAAACGGCGATCAACACCATCGCGGGCGGCATCCTGGGCTTTTTGGTGGGTCTGGCCATCGTGTTTGTGCTGGAGTACGCCGAGGCGGGCATCATCAAGACGCCGGACGACGTCGACCGGGTGCTGGCCATGCCCGTGCTCAGCGCCATCCCGCCCACCGAGCAGTAGCCTTCGCAGCAGGGGAGCGACTCCGTGGCTGGCGTAGATCTCAAGAAGCAGCTCAAGCACCTGTACGGCGCGAAGGCGGGGCGCGTCGAATTCGTCGACGTACCGCCGATGAATTTTCTGATGATCGACGGCACGGGCGACCCGAACACGGCCCCTGCCTACTCGCAGGCGGTCGAGGCGCTGTACGGCGTCTCGTATGCTGTGAAGTTCGCTGTGAAGAAGCGCGACCCCGAGCAGGACTACAGCGTGATGCCGCTCGAAGGGCTGTGGTGGGCCGAGGATATGGCCTCCTTCAGCGTCGAGCGCAAGGGTGACTGGCTGTGGACGATGATGATCCTGCAGCCGGAGTGGGTAACGGCGGAGCTCGTCGAGCAGGCCATCGCCGAGACCGCCCGCAAGAAAGACCTGCCCGCGCTGCCGGGGCTTCGTTTCGAGGCCTACCACGAAGGGCTTGCCGCGCAGATTCTGCACGTCGGCCCATACAGTGCGGAGGGGCCAGCCGTGCAGGCCCTGCACGACGCCATCGCGGCGGAGGGCTATGCTCTCGGCGGCAAGCACCACGAGATTTACCTGGGCGACCCGCGCCGCACGGCCCCTGAGAAGCTCAAGACGATTATCCGGCAGCCGGCTGCCGCGCGCTGATTATCCCATGTCGAGAAGCGAGAGAGTCATGACCCGGCCCAATCTCATCACACTCACCGATCCCCGCTCGCCGGCGGCTGAAGCCTACCGGACGCTGCGCACAAACCTGCTCTTCTCCAGCGTGGACGAGCCGGTTCACTCGCTGGTCATCACCAGCCCCGCGCCGCAGGAGGGCAAGAGCACGGCGCTGGCGAACCTCGCCGTGACGCTGGCCCAGAGCGAGCGGCAGACCATCATCGTCGACGCCGACCTGCGCCGCCCGAGCCAGCACGAGGTGTGGGGTGTCTCGCAGGAGCCGGGGCTTACGTCGATGGTGCTCGACGCGCTCGACGTGCCGCCGCTCGTCGAGGTTGGCGTGCCGAACCTGCGACTGCTGCCCAGCGGGCCGCTGCCGCCTAACCCGGCAGACATCCTCGGCTCGACGCGCATGGATGTCATCATCCAGCGGCTGATGCAGGAGGCGGATTTCGTGCTGTTCGACGCGCCGCCGGTCATCAGCGTGACGGACGCCGCGCTGCTCGCCGCCAAGCTCGACGGCGTGCTGCTCGTCGTGCGCGGGGGGAGCACCCGCCGTGATGACGCCGAGCAGGCTCGCGAGCTGCTTGAGCGTCTCAACGTGCGGATCGTTGGCGCGGTCCTGACCAACGCCGAGGTCGACCGCCGCCGGGACCGCTACTACGGAGCCTGAGTCACAGTCTTCAAGAGCCGGACCGGCAGCCCGGACCGGCTCTCACCACCACAGGAGCGAATGCCTTGAAGGGACTGATCCTCGCAGGTGGGAAGGGCACCCGCCTCTACCCGCTGACGTACACACGCGCCAAGCAGTTGATCCCCGTTGCGAACAAGCCTGTCCTGTTTCGCGTCATCGAGATGATCCGCGATGCGGGCATCAGCGAGATCGGCATCGTCACCGGCGATACCGGCCCGGAGATCCACGACGCGGTCGGCGATGGCAGCCGGTGGGGCGTCGAGATCACGTATATCCCGCAGGAAGCGCCGCTCGGGCTGGCTCACGCCGTTAAGATCTCGCAGGACTTCCTCGGCGACGACCGCTTCGTGATGTTCCTCGGCGACAACGTGATCCAGGGCGGCATCAGCCCGCTTATCGAGCAGTTTGCCAGCAGCGAGTGGAACAGCCAGATCGTGCTTACCGAGGTGCCCGATCCGCAGCACTTCGGCGTGGCGGAGCTGGACGGCGATGGGCGCATCAAACGGCTCGTCGAGAAGCCTGCCGACCCGCCATCAAACCTGGCGCTCGTCGGCATCTACATGTTCGACCACCACGTGTTCGAGGCGGTGAACGAGATCAAGCCGTCATGGCGCGGCGAGCTTGAGATCACCGACGCCATCCAGTGGCTGGTGAGCGACGGGCGTTTCAAAGTACACCCGTACGTGCACCGCGGCTGGTGGATCGACACCGGCAAGCCGACGGACATGCTGGAAGCGAATGCCCGTGTGCTCGAGGAGATCGTGCCGCACGTCGCGGGCACGGTAGACGAGGACTCTCACGTCGACGTGCGAGTCACTATCGAGGAGGGGGCTGAGATTATCAACAGCGTCGTGCGCGGGCCGACGATCATCGGCGCGAACACGCGGATCGTCAACAGCTTCGTCGGGCCATACACCAGCATCTACCACGACGTGACGGTCGAGGACAGCGAGCTGGAGCGCTGTATCGTGCTCGAAGGCTCGCGCATCCTCGGCGTGCAGACGCGCATTCAGGACAGCCTGATCGGGCGCTACGCCACGCTCAAGCAGGATAACGGCAAGCCGCGCGCGCTCAAGATGAACCTCGGCGATCACAGCCATCTGTGGCTGCCGTAGGGCCCTCACCCCCAGCCCGACCGGCGGCGACCGCCCGAGAATCAATTCTCGGGCTCCTGCAGATGCGTCGCCTGAAGACGACCGCTGGTTGGCCGCGGTCAGCGAAAAGGCCGGCTTCAGCCGGCGTATCATTTGTAGCCCGATGGTTTACCATCAGGCGAAGGCGAGCACGTGCTGTCGAGCAAGTACACATGGACACGAAAAGGGGCGAGCTTCTAACCGGAAGCTCGCCCCTTCGCCATTTCTCGCGGCTCTGCTTACTCTTCGGCAGGACGCCAGTACTCGCCGCCGCCGCCCTCGCGCCGCATCAAGCCTTGCTCGACCAGCTCGCGGCGGAGCTGTGCCGTGTCCTCGTGATAGCGGCTCAGCATCTCGTTGACCTGCTTCTCCGAGTACCGCACGCCCGGCTCAAATACCTCGACCACGTAGCGCAGGATCGCCCGCAGTTTCTTGAACTGCGTCGGCAGCGCCTTGAACTGCCCCTCGGGGCCCATGAAGTTCTCGACCACCTTGCGGTCGTAGGCATCCAGGTCGACGTCTTCGATCTGCGCCTTGAGCGTCTCCTCCGCCAGCAGCCGCCGCGACATCTCACCCAGCTTCTCGACGTTCAGGCTGTAGATGTTGTAGTAGCTCTCCGCGCGGGCGGAGACGAGACCCGCGTGCGCCAGATAGCCCAGGTGATGCGACACCGTCGAGGCGCGCACGTCGAGCAGCGCCGCGATCTCCTCGACGGACCGCTCGCCCTGCGCCAGCAGCCCGACGATCTTCAGCCGGTTCGCGTCGGCCAGCGCCTTAAAGAATTCAAGCAGCTCGTTCTGTTCCTCTATAACCATTAACGTAACCCTCTAACTAAATCGATAATCATAAAACTAATTATACAGCGATTTGAAGATATGTCAAGTACGCGGGCGGATCGTTACGGCGG
>CAZDLX010000063.1:0-17035 GCA_964506005.1 uncultured Anaerolineae bacterium
CACAACCGGGTGTCCCTTTTGTGCTTGGCTGTGGGCTTCGCCAACTGCACGGGGGTGGGGTCCGGCGGGTGGGGTCCGGTGTGCACGGTCACACAGCTAACTCCCTCGATCCGTGCTACAATACGCGCCATGACCCACCACAACGATAACTGGGGCCTCATCGGGCACGAGTGGGCCGTCGACCTGCTGGCGAGCAGCCTCGCCGGGGGGCGCGCCGGGCACGCCTACCTGATCACCGGCGTGCCGGGCACGGGCCGCGCCACGCTCGCGCTGCGCTTTGCCCAGGCGCTCAACTGCGAGAACCCCGACCGTGCCCCCTGTGGCGAGTGCCGCGCCTGCGACCTGATTGCGCGCGGCCTGCACCCCGACGTGCAGATCATCGAGGCGGATGGCCGCAGCATCAAGATCGAGCAGATCCGCGACCTGCAAAACGGCCTGAGCCTGCGCCCTGTCGAGGGCCGCTGCCGCGTCGCCATTCTGCTGGAGATGCAGACCGCCACCGACCAGGCCGCCGACGCCCTGCTCAAGACGCTGGAGGAGCCGCCGCCCACCACGCGCCTCATCCTCACCGCCGACGCCGCCGAGAACGTCCGCCCGACCATCGTCTCGCGCTGCCGCGTGGTGCCCCTGCGCCCCGTCCGCGCGCAGACCATCAACGCCGCGCTGACCCGCCTGCACGACCTTCCCGCCGGCGAGGCGAATACCCTGGCGAAGCTCGCCGCCGGGCGGCCCGGCTGGGCACTGGCCGCGCTCCAGAACCCCGACCTGCTCGCCGCCCGCGCGCAGACCATCGACACGCTGCTGGAGGTGCTGCGCGGGGGCCGCACCGAGCGCTTCAATCTGAGCGAGGCCCTTGCCCGCGACGCCGCCCTGCCCCTCGTCCTCCAGACGTGGCAGAGCTGGTGGCGCGACGTGCTGCTGCTCGCCGAGGGTGGAAGCGCGCCCCCCGTCAACGCCGACCGCTGGGACGAGCTGCGCGCGCTCTCGCTCAACCTCAGCCCCGAGCAGGCCCGCCGCGCCCTGCACGCCGTCCGGCGCACCATCACCGCGCTTACAAAGAACGTCAATACCCGCCTCGCCCTCGACGTCATGCTCCTCGACATGCCCTATCTCTCATAGCCACTGTCCCCACACCCCCTCGACCTGAAACCAACTGTTCCCTTCTCCCCTGGTGGGAGAAGGGTGAGCCGAGCGAAGCTCGGGTCGGGATGAGGGGCCGTTGGGGGTGAGGTCCCCAGAAATCCCCCGCCGACTCTCGCTATAATCGAATCACGCACTACACCTGACCGGTACAACAGCAGGAGACAGCGCACGCGATGGAATATCGACGATTGGGAGAGTCCGGGCTGCGGCTCAGCGTCCTCGGCCTGGGGGGCTGGATCAACTTTGAGAACAAGATCGCCGAAGACGAAGCCCGCCAGGCGATCCGCACCGCCTACGAGGGCGGCATCAACTTCTACGACCTGGCCGACGTCTATGGCAATGGCGAAGCCGAGCGTTGGATGGGCGGCATGCTGGCCGAGTACCCGCGCCACACGCTGGTAATTTCGTCCAAGGTCTACTTCCCGATGAGCGATGACCCCAACGACCGGGGACTCTCGCGCAAGCACATCATGCACAGCATCGACCGCTCGCTGAAGAACCTCGGCACCGATTACCTCGACATCTACTACTGCCACCGCGCCGACCCCGAGACGCCGGTCGAGGAGACCATCCGCGCGATGGACGACCTCATCCACCAGGGCAAGGTGCTCTACTGGGGCACGTCGAACTGGGATCCCGCGCTGCTGGAGGAGACCGTCGACCTGTGCGAGGAGTACGGCTATTTCCCGCCCCGTGCCGAGCAGCCCCTCTACTCCATGCTGGCCCGCGACCGCTTCGAGGATGAGGTGATGCCCGCCGCCGAGGAGCTTGGCATCGGGCTGACCACCTACTCGCCGCTGGCGATGGGCATGCTGACCGGCAAGTACGACGACGGCATCCCCGAGGACTCGCGCTTCGCCACCGAGCCCTGGTCGAAGGAGCGCTACTTCTCGGACGACAACGCCCGCCGCGTGCGCGACTTGAAGATGATTGCCGCCGAGCTGGACATCACGCGGGCGCAGCTCGCCCTGGCCTGGATTCTGCGCCAGCCGGCGGTCAGCAGCGTGATCACCGGCGCAACGAAAGTCCGGCAGGTCGAGGACAACCTCGGCGCGGTCGGCGTCGAGCTTGCGGGTGACATCCTTGCCCGCATCGACCGCATTCTGGAAGGCTGAGCTTAATCCTTTACTCGTAGGTCAAGCGATGGATAGGAAGTTGCAGCATGGCAGAGATGTTCGGGAATGGTAACGACTTCGACAGCAAGGCGTTTGGCCTGAGCGCCATCGCAGGGATGCGCTCGATGGCGGCGCTGGCGCTGCTCGCGCAGGATGTCACCCGCCGGCAGCCCGGCACCCTGGATGGCACGGCGTTCGCCTGGCTCAAGTCGCCGCGCGCCGCCGTGATCCTCGCCGCGCTGGCCCTCGGCGAGATGCTCATGGACAAGACGCCGTTCGTGCCGGCGCGCATCATGCCGGGTCCGCTCAGCGGGCGCATGGCGTCGGGAGCGCTGGTCGGGGCCGCCCTCAACGCCGAGCGGGGCGAGGACTCGGCGCAGGGCGCGATCCGCGGTGCGATGATTGCCGGGCTCGCCACGCTGGCAGCCTACGTCGTGCGGATGGCGCTCGGCAGGGAGATCACCAACGTCGGCGCGGGGCTGGTCGAGGACGGCGTCGTCCTCAGCTACGGCTTCGACCTGATCGAGCGCCCGTAGGACGCGAGTCCAGGCACAACAACGGTAACGGCGATCTGACGAATCACCCACCCCCCTGCCCCCTTTCAGGGGGAAGTGCCCCGAAGGGGCGAAGGGGGTCGGAGCCAGGTCACGCAGCCCGTACAGCCATTGTGCGCCTGCAATGGGTGAATCTGACATAAGGTAGGGGCGGGTCTGAGACCCGCCCCTACGATTGCCTGAATAGCGAATGATCCGGAAGAGATCATAAATAAGAAAAACCCCCTCTCCGTGGCACGGAGAGGGGGAAGGCATGGCGTAGCCATGCAGAGGGTGAGCTCCTAGCTCAGATAATCCCTGAGCTGCCGGCTGCGCGTCGGGTGGCGCAGCTTGCGCAGCGCCTTGGCCTCGATCTGCCGGATGCGCTCCCGCGTCACCCCGAAGTGCTTGCCGACCTCCTCCAGCGTGTGGTCCTGCCCGTCTTTCAGCCCGAAGCGCATCTCCAGCACCTCGCGCTCGCGCTCGCTCAGCCCGCTCAGCAGGTCCTTCACCTGCTCCTTGAGCAGCTGTTTGTCTGCCTTCTCGACCGGGCCGGGCACCTTGTCGTCCTCGATGAAATCCCCGAGCAGGCTGGAGTCCTCCTGGCCCACCGGCATATCGAGCGACATCGGGTCCTGCGAGATGCGCATGATGCGGCGCACCTTCGCCGTCGCCCGGCGCAGCTTGCGCGCCAGCGTCGGCTCCAGCCAGCTGTTGCCCTGGTTCTGCGCCTCGGTGATGGCGCGCACCTCCGCCGGGTCGAGCAGGTCCATGCCGAGCGCGATCTCTTCGACGGACGGCTCGCGGCCCAGCTCCTGCATCAGACGCCGCTGCACGCGCATCAGCTTGTTGATCGTCTCGACCATGTGCACCGGGATGCGGATCGTACGCGACTGGTCGGCAATCGCCCGGCTGATGGCCTGCCGGATCCACCACGTCGCGTAGGTGCTGAATTTGAAGCCCTTCGTGTGGTCGAACTTCTCGACCGCCCGCAGCAGCCCGATGTTCCCCTCCTGGATCAGGTCGAGGAAGCTGATACCGCGCCCCATGTACTTCTTGGCAACGCTCACTACAAGACGCAGGTTGGCGCGGGTCAGCGCCGCCGCCGCCTCGATCGCGCGCAGGTGCGCGGCTTCGAACTCCAGCTCGATGGCGGCCTCGTCGGTCTGGGCCAGCCGCTCGTGGAACACCTCAGCGGGCGGCAGCGTGCCGTGCGCCTCGGCGTACTCCGCCAGCCAGTACTGGAGCTGCAGCGGGATGAGGTACAGCACCTCGAACGTCGCGAACACGCGGCGGGCGAGCTGCGTCCACTCCTCGTCGCGCCCCCAATCGCGCAGGTTGAGGTAGTCGTGCAGGTACGACGTCTCGTTCCACCACCACGAGCTGCGCAGGCGGCGCGCCTCCTCGATCAGCCCTGTGAGCCCCGGCGGGTCGAGTTCGAACACCGCGGCCAGCGCCGCCACGTCTCGCCAGGCCAGCTCCAGCTCGGCGTAGAGCTCTGCCAGTACGGCGTGTGCCGTGCGCTGATCCTCGCCCAGCCGCCTGCGCGCCTCCCCAATCCGGTTGTAGGCCGACATCTGCGCGGCGAGCCAGCTCTCCTGGTCGAAGTCCAGGAGCTGCACCTGCCCGATCTCCTTGAGATACATCCGCACCGGGTCGTTGGCCAGCTCGGGGTCCGAGAGACTGATGGCCTGCGGCCCCGCCTGGTCGTCCTCGTCTCCTATGTCCAGGTCTTCGTCCAGATCGTCGTCTGGCTCGGCATCCTGATCTTCGAGCAGCAGCGCGTCGTCCTCGACGTCCTCGTCGAGCGGGACGATCTCCACGCCCATGTCGTGAAGCTGCGCGATAAAGCGCTGCGCGACGTCAGCATCCGGGTCGTCGAACATCGCAAGAATGTCTGCTTCATCCACCTGTTTGTCGGCGACGGCCTTGTCGAACAAAGCCTGCGTCTCAGCCGTCCACCCGCTTGCGCGGTTTGCACTCATAAATTGCGACCCCGCCTCACTGATTAGTCCTTCAGGCTGTCTTTGCGTGCAGCCGGTTCCGGCCGTCGTTCTCCCTCGCCTCCGCCCGCCCCCTCGGCGTAGCGTATCGCTTTCCTGCCTTCCACAAACGCTGGCGCGCCGCCAGCAGCCGGTTGATGGTCGCGCCGTACGCCTGCGCCGCAGCCATCTCGCCGCTGTCCTCCGTCTCCTGCATTAGAAACTGGAGTTCCTGGATCTGGCTGTTAATCTGCTCGCTGCGCAGCTCCAGCAGCCCGCGCAGCACCTCGTCGTGAATCGCCTCGTCGGAGAGGTCCGCCGGCGGCGGCGTAACCTTCCGCAGCAGTGCGTCGAGCGGCAGCCGCTCCCACTCCTCGATCGTCGTCCGCGTCACCGGGTCGTCCAGGCCGGAGCGCAGCCAGGCCAGCGGGTCCTCGGCGTCCTGGTCCAGCGCCGAAAGCCACGCGGTGAAAATCTGCCGGTGCTCCGGCTGTGCGAAATCGTGCACCGTCAGGTACCACGCCAGCCCCGGCATCTCCGGCTGGGCGGCCTCCCCGTCCGAGCCCTCGTCCGGCGCCAGGCACTCCGCCAGGATGCGATTGACCCGGTAGATCAGCCGGGGCCGCTGGATCAGCGCCGCCAGGCAGAATGCCTCCCGCGAGCGCGTCGGCGAGTGCGCCGCCTCCGGCAGTGCCGGGCCGGGCGGCGGGCGCCGCGCGGGCCGCGCCGGTGCGGGACCCGCCGCTCCCTGCCGCTTCGGGAACAGCGTCGTCTCCGGGATGCGGAGCAGCCGCGCCAGCCGCTGCCGGTAGTGGCTCCGCTCGACCGGGTCCGCCACGTCCTCGATCAGCGGGATGATCGAAGCCGCCACCTGCGACTTCACCTTCGCGTCGTCGAGATTCTTGCCCTCCGTCGTCTGCCGGATCACGTGCTCGACGATAGGCATTGCCCCCTCGACGAGCGCCGCCCAGTCCTCCGGCGACTCGCGGATCAGGTCGTCGGGGTCCTTGCCCTCCGGCAGCGTAATCACCCGGATGTCGAACCCGAGCCGGCTCTCGTAGCGCAGCATCCCCGCCGCGTCGAACTCCGTCGTGAGCCGCGCCCGGTAGTCGCGCTCCGCCGAGTCGAACTCCCAGACGCCCTCCTCGCTGACCTGCTCCGCCGCTGCCTTCGACACCCGCTCGATGACCTCGCGCCCGCGCTCCGTGGCCATCTGCCCCGCCGAGTCCGGGTCCAGCGCCAGGATGAGGCGGCTCGCGTAGCGCGAGAGCAGCTTGAGCTGCGCCTCCGTCAGCGCCGTGCCCATCTCCGCGATGACGTTCGTGAAGCCGGCCAGGTGGGCCTGCATCACATCCATATAGCCCTCGACGATGACCGCCGTCTCGCTCTCGCGGATCGTGCGCCGGGCGTGCGAGAGTCCGAACAGCAGGCGGCTCTTGTCGAAGATCGGCCCCTGCGGCGAGTTGAGGTACTTGGGCACGGCGTCCGCCGCCAGCCCGCGCGCCCCGAAGCCCACCACCCGGCCCTGCCCGTCGCGAATCGGGATCATCAGCCGGTTGCGGAAGCGGTCGTACACGCTGCCCGTGTCCTTGACGACCAGCATCCCCGCCTCGACGAGATCGTCGCGGGTGAACCCGCGCTCCAGCAGCAGGTTCATCGTCGCGTCCCAGCTGTCGGGCGCGAAGCCGACCTCGAAGCTCGCCAGCGTCTCCGCCGAGAGCCCGCGCCGCGCCACATACTCCCGCGCGTGCCGCGCGTTCGGGGCGTCGAGAAGCTGCCGGTGGAAGAACGCCGCCGCCTCGGCGAGCAGGGACTGCAGGCGCTCCGCCTGCTCCTGCATCTGCGCCTGCTCGGGGCTCTGCGGCTTGAGCTCGACGCCCGCCCGGTCGGCCAGCACGCGCAGCGCCTCGGGGAAATCCCATCCCTCGCGCTTCATCACGAAGCTGAAGATGTCGCCGCCCTCGCCGCACGCGCCGAAGCAGCGCCACTGCTGGGACTCAGGGAAGACGACGAAGGAGGGGGTTTTCTCGTCGTGGAACGGGCACAGCGCCTTGTAATTGCGCCCCGACCGCTTCAGCACAACATAATCGCCGATGAGGTCGACGATGTCGAGCCGTTGCTTGATTTCGTCGGTAACGTTCATACGTCGGCGGTGCTCAACTCAGCGGCTGGGCGACGACCCGGCGTCGCAATGTGCTCCCGATGCTCAACCGCACCCGAACCCGGCGGTTGCATGGAAGGGATTATACAATTGCCCCGCCGCGAGCCGCAAGCGACCCCGGCATCCCGTTACCCCTTGTGCAGCGACGCTACCATGCCCTCCTCCAGGGGAGAGTTACCGCCTCAACACTTTTCTGCAAGTTAGTCCGTGCTGCTGCGCGTCCTGCCGCCTGGGCCGAGGGGAAACCTATCGCCGTGCAGCCTGCTGTTCCCTTCTCCCCTTGTGGGAGAAGGGTGCGGCACGCGGCGATGCGCAGCATCGGGCGTGCTGCGGGATGAGGGGAAAAGCCTCTCAGGGACAGAGGGTAGTTCTCCGTGGGCTCGCCCACCCCCGCTGCCAATGCCTTCGCCCCCTGCAAGGGGATGATGGCGTAGTTCGCAGAGCGAACACTGTCAGAGGGGGTCGGAGGCCGATCATCAGGACACAGCAGTACGCGGAAGGCAGCAGGCCACCTTCCGCGTTTTCCTTCCCTTCCGTGCCCTCCGCGACTCAGTCCCCGTCCATCCGCGGCGTGTACTGCCGCTTCAGCCAGCGGCTCAGCCCATCCAGCCCCGGGAACAGCACCCGCTCGGTGATGTTCGCCTGGTCCAGCTTGTCCCGCACCTCCCACTTCAGCTCCGCCGGGATGACGATCCGCCGGGCCAGCGAGGGCCGCTCGGCCAGCCAGCCGCCGAGGTTGGCCTCCACCGGCGACATCAGCGAGAACAGCGCGTACTGGTTCACGATGCGGTCGTCCAGCGAGGGCGGCTCCAGGAACGCGACGAAGGGCTCATCTGCCAGTGCGTCGAACTCGCCCAGCGTCGATGCGGCCTCCGCCAGCATGTCCACCGTGAACACGTCCGCCCCCTCTGCGTCGAGGCTCTCGCGCAGCCGCGCAGGCAGGCACGACTTCGCCTCGTGGTAGTTGACGACCCACACGACGCTGTCCGAGTGAAACCGGCCCGGCCTGTCCGTCGCGAAGTGCAGCGCCACGTAGGGCGAGTAGCTCCAGTCCAGCAGGCGCGTGGGCAGCCCGTGATGCTTGGCCAGCGCCAGCCAGTCCCACAGCGAGTCGTGCTCGACGGCGTCGCGGTGGGCGTACTTCTTGAAGTTCCGCAGCAGGTGGCCCTCCATCCGCGCGTAGTCGCCGCCCAGCCGTTCCAGCGACGTGTCGAGCCGGCTGTCTGCGACGTTCACACCGCGGAACGCGAAAGGCGAGCGGTAGCGCCGCAGGTCCTCGCGCCACGAACCCTCGAACAGCAGCTCGTGCAGGTGCGTCCAGCTCTCCGCGCGGACGGTCGTGATGGCCTCCACGGTGCTTGACATCCGCGCCCCCTACTGCCGCCGCAGGAACATCAGCCCCGCTGCGCCGGCGATGAGCGCAGGAACGGCCACCCGCGCCCAGCGCGGCGTCATCTCGAAGACGCGCGTATACACGCTGGGCCGGCTCTTTGCCTCGTACTCGCCGTGCACCTGGGCAGTATCCACCATCGGCTCGTAGAAGTTGTCCCGCCCGTCGTCGGGCCGCCCCGACTTCTGCGCGCGGAACATCATGCCGCCCGTCCGCATGAAGCGGTCGGTCAGCCGCGGGCTCAGGAACTCCAGCGTTCGCATCAGCTTGGAGCCGCCGCCCACGTAGACGTCGCGCTGGGGGCGGGCCGCCGCCGACACGATGGCCGCGGCGACGCTCTCCGGCGTGTAGACCGGCTGCGGCGGCGCGGGCTTCGTGCCCAGCCGCGAGCGCGCGTGCGAGAAGAAGGGCGTGTTCACCGACGCCGGGAAGATGCCGACGACCTCGACGCCCGTCTTCTCGTGCTCCATCTCCAGCCGCAGCGCATCCGTGAGCCCCTTGACCGCATGCTTTGAGGCGGTGTACGCGCCGTGGTAGGGCAGCGCCCGGTATGACTCGACGGAGCCGACGTTGATGATCGTTCCGTAGCCCTGCGCCAGCATGACCGGCAGCGCCGCCTTGATGCCGTGAACCTGCCCCATGTAGTTGACGTCCATCACCCGGTCGAACTCGGTCACGGACGTCCCTTCGACCGTCGCATAGACCGCAATCGCCGCGTCGTTGATCCACGTGTCGATGCGCCCGAAGCGCTCGACCGCTTCGCTGGCGAGGTTCTGCACCTGCCCCCACTCGGCGACATCCGTCACGACGACGTGTGCCTGCCCGCCAAGCTCCCGCACCTCGTCCGCGACCTCGCGCAGCGCATCCCCGTTGCGGGCTGCCAGCACGACCGTCGCGCCCTTCTCGCCGAGCTGGCGCGCAGTCTCCCGCCCGATGCCGGACGACGCGCCCACCAGCACGACCACCTGCTCGCTCAGTTCCTTTACCATATTAACCTCCTGCGGAGTTCATCCCCGCTTCCCAATCTTTCCAAGTTGATCGGACAGCCGTCAAATGGCCGGTAGGGGCCGGTCTGATGATGAAGTGCATCACGACCGCCCCCACTCGGCCCGTTGTTGCTCGGCTGCCATCCACCACGGCCAGCCCCGTCTGCCCCCTGAAAGGGGGAAGTGGCGGCGTTCGCTCCGCGAACGCTGCCGAAGGGGGTCTTAAGCCAGGCACCAGCCAACGTAGCCCTGGCTTGATGCTTATGGGAAAGACCCGCCATGACGTTCCCCTCCCCGCCCTCAAGGCTTCAGCACCACCTTGATGCAGTCGTCCTGCTTGTCCCGGAACATCCGGTAGCCTTCCGGCGCTTCGCCGAGGTCCATGTGATGCGTGACCACGTACGACGGGTCCACCTCGCCCCGCTCGATGCGCTCCAGCAGCGGCTGCATGTAGCGCGGTACGTGCGTCTGCCCCATGCGGAACGTCAGCCCCTTGTTGAAGGCCGCGCCCATCGGAATCTTGTCCACGAAGCCACCGTACACGCCCGGCACGGACACGATGCCGCCCTTCCGGCAGGCCTGGATGGCCTCGCGCAGCGCGTGTGGGCGGCCCGTCTCGAGGCGCATCGCCTGCTTCACGCGGTCATACGCGCCCTTGACGCCGTGCGCGTGCGCCTCCATCCCCACCGCGTCGATGCAGGCATCCGGCCCGCGCCCTGCGGTCAGGTCTTTCAGCGCCTCGACCACGTCGTCGGTGTCCGCGTAGTTGATGGTCTCCGCGCCGCTCTCGCGCTCGGCCATTCGCAGCCGCTCCGCGAAGCGGTCGATCACGATGATCCGCTCCGCGCCCAGCAGCCGAGCGCTGGTGATCGTCATCTGCCCGACGGGCCCCGCGCCCCATACCGCGATCACATCGCCGGGCTGGATGTCACAGAACTCGGCGGCCTGGTAGCCGGTGGGAAAGATGTCCGTCAGGAACAGCACCTGGTCGTCCGTCAGGCCCTCGGGAACCTTCACCGGCCCCACGTCTGCGAACGGAACCCGCGCGTACTCGGCCTGCCCGCCCGCGTAGCCGCCCGCCATGTGCGAGTACCCGTAGAACCCGGCTGGCGAATGGCCCCACATCAGCTCCGCCATCCACGCGTTGGGGTTGGAGTTGTCGCACAGCGACCACAGCCCCCGCTGGCAGTACTCGCACTGCCCGCACGAGATGGTGAAAGGCACCACCACCCGGTCCCCGACCTGGAGATTCTTCACGTCCGGCCCGACCTCGACGACCTCCCCCATGAACTCGTGTCCCAGAATGTCGCCGGGCTGCATCGTCGGGATAAAGCCGTCATACAGGTGCAGGTCGGAGCCGCAGATGGCCGTCGAGGTGATCCGCACGATGGCGTCGCGCGGGTTTAAAATCTGCGGCTCGGGCACGTCCTCGACGCGTACGTCGCCCTTACCGTACCAGCAGAGTGCTCTCATCCCCGGCCTCCCCGGCGGTCCATCAGCCCCAGCACCGGCATCGTCCGGGGGCCTGCCGGCTGCCCCTCTATCGTCGGGACCTCCCCCGCCTCCATGATCTGCTTGAAGCGGCGCAGGTCCTCCTCGACGGACTGGGTGGGCGATCTACCGAACAGCTTCGCCACCAGGTCTCCGGCGAAGTCGCCGGGCGGCACGTACTCCATCTCCACGCTGACCTCTGTGCCGCGCCCGCCCGGCGCGGGGCGGAAGCGCACCGAGCCCGCGTTGGCGACCTGCGAGCCGTCCACCGACCGCCAGCCGATCACCTCGTTCGGCACCTCGTTGATAATCTCCGCGTCCCACTCGACGTTCATCCCGGCGGGGGCCTTCGCCACCCAGTGCGAGCGCCTGTCGTCGATCACCCTCACTGACTCAAGGTGCTTCATGAAGCTGGGCAGGTTCTCAAAGTCCCGCCAGAAGCCGTATACCTCCCCCACCGGGCGGTTGACGGTGAAGCTTCTCTCGACGTGCACACCCTGCTTGTGCGGCACGCTGACCGCCGGCTCCTCGCCCGACTTAACGGCAGTGTTGCGCCCCGTGAGCTGGTACACAAAGCTGTGCCCCGTCACCCCCCGGTAGAGCAGCAGCGCCCCGAACGCGCCCAGCACCCCGCCAACCTCGTCGCGCCGCTTGAGCGCCATGAGCAGCAGCGCCGCCCCGCCGCCCAGCGACAGCAGCCGCTCCTGCCGCGCCACGTTGATCGTGCTGGACGGTCTACCCCTGACTCCCTGCTGAAACAGTTCCATCGACCCTCGTCCTCTCCCACATTACAACCCGTCTCATGTTTCCAGCTTACCAGTTGCCGCTGCCAATGTCCTACGCGTACGCCTTGCGTGGCGGGGGGTGGCGTCTGCCCGGTGACCGGCGCCAGAACCCCTACCCAACCTCGCGGCGACGGTGTCGCGCTCGGTTGACCTCCCCCTTGCAAGGGGGAGGGGTATTCGCTTCGCGAATGCTTGGCGGAGGGGGTTCTGCAAATCGACCGGACTCCGGTTGCCAGGTTAATTCGTTAATCTATGCCGTCCTCAACTCGCCACCCCCTCCCTGCTGGCGGGGAGGGGGCTAGGGGGTGGGGTCACTCACCTTCCTTGACGATCCCCCGGGGCCGGGCTATCATCCTCTCGGCACCGGTCTGAGCAAACGACTGCAGCGGCCAGCGAGACGCGTACCTCTATCCGCACACCTAGTTGATCGGTTTCGCCTGGAGAGGCAATGAGTCGCGTTATTAACCTGGACAGCCCCGGCAAGCTTCGCCGGCAGCTCATGCGCACGTCCGCCGAGCTCATCCGCCGGTTGAGCCTCAAGCACAAGGTCGACGACGATGCCCGTGATATGGCCGCCATGCTTGTGTACTGCTTCCGCCAGATCGACGAGGGCATCGACGAGTCGGTGCGCGCCTGGGAGAAGCGTGACTACTGGGTTAAGGCCGAGCAGTTCCGGCTGCGCTGGGCCTGGGTCAGCATGGCAGCCAACGAGCTGCATCGCATTGTGCTCAACGAGGAGTGGGAGCACCTGCCCCCGACTCTCATCCGGCTCCTGCCCTACTTCCAGGACGTGAAGATCGCTAAGTTCACGCGCAAGCCCTCGCTGTGGCAGGGCACCTACCAGCGCTTTCTCCGCGAAAACACTAACCACCGGGGATCATAACCTGCGATGCAACCTGCCAACCGGCGACTGCCGCCCGTGCCTGCTACCCTGCTTCTGCTGGCCGCCCTGCTCGGCCTGAGTGCCTGTACCAGCGGCTTTGCCGACGCGCCGCCCACCCTTGTCTCCTCGACGCAGCCCGCCGCGAGCACGGATGCACCCGCGCCTGCGGGCGCGGACGCCGGCCCGGCGGAGGCCGCCGCCCCGACCGGCGAGCCCGCGCCGACCATCGAGCCGCCTACCCCGACTCCGGCAGATCCTTTCCCAGGCGAGGGGCCGTGGCCCGTGACCTTCAAGGCGGCGGATGGCGTGAACCTCGCGGGGACGGTGTACGGCAAGGGTGATACGGCGTTCGTGCTGGTGCCGATGTACCCCGGCGAGCCGGTCGCGTGGGAGGGCTTCGCGAACCAGGCCGCCGCCGAGGGCTTCCGGGCGCTGGCTTTCGACCTGCGCGGGCACGGCGAGTCGGCGGGCGAGGCGGACTTCACGGCTGCGCCGGACGACATCGCGGGCGCGCTGGCCTACCTGCGCGAGCACGGTGTCGAGTCCATCGTACTTGCCGGCGCGGGGATGAGCACCATTCCCGCCATCCAGGCCGCGGGCGAAGAGGGCGCGGTCGACGGGCTGGCACTGCTCTCCGCGCTGCGCGAGGACGGCGGCGTCGAGCTCACCAACGCCGACCTTGAGGCGCTGGCCGTTCCGACGCTCTGGCTTGCCGCCCGCGTCGACATGACCCACAATACAGAGGAAATGGCCGAACGGGCTGCCAGCCCCGTGAAAGACGTGTGGATCTACGAGGGCACCAGCCTGCGCGGCACCTACCTGTTTGAGGGCGCAGACGCCGCCGACGTAACGCGCCGCCTGCTCGAATTCGCGGCAAGCGTCGCCGAGGGTTAACCTCACTCAGCCTTACCAAACACCCGCCGGGAGGTACGCCATGCCAGCGTTCGACGTTCAGAGCTTTCTCTCGCTGCTGGCTCAGGGGCTGCTCGTCATCGCCCTGCCCATCGTGATCGCCGCGGGTATCCAGGCGCTGCGCGTGCAGGCCAGCCGCCTCGGGCAAGAGCGGCTGGAGACGATCCTGGCGGCGGTGCGCATGGCCGTGGGACTCGCGGAGCGGGCAGGCCTCACCGAAGGACTAACCGGCGCCGAGAAGCGCGCCGCGGCGCTGAAGGCCGCCGATACCTTCCTGCGCAAGCGCGGCATCCAGCTCGACCTCGAAGAGCTGGCCGACCTCATCGAAGCGGAAGTCATCCTCCAGTTCAATAACCCGCAGCCCATCGCCGACACGACCGAAGCCCGCGACGCGCTGATCGAACGGGCGATTCAGGCCGCGGTCCTCGCCGCCGAACAGGCAGGGCTGGCCGGCTTCATCGAGAACATCGGCGCCACGAAGAAGGCCCACGCGATGAACGTCGCCGCCCAGTACTTCAGTGAGATGAACGTCGCCGTTTCGCCGGACCTCACCAGCCAGCTCATCGAGGCGCAGGTGCTGCGCTACCGGCTGGCCGTGAACGGGCGGCTGCCGGCGGATGGGGCCCGCGTCGCCCGGCGCTCGCTGCGCTAGGTTCGGCACGCAGCGATCAGGTCGTGCTGAGGCGGCAGGTCATTTTAGCTTTTATTTAGGCTCAGACCCGAGATCGCATGACAAGGCATGGTACAATGATAAATGTCTGAGTCTTTAGTGGAGCGAGCGGTGCATGAGCCAGCAGACCTATCCAGGTCATTCCCCTGTTCAATCCAAACCGGAGCCCAAAGAGGTTAACCCGGTCACGCAGAAACGGTATAAGCGCCAGGCGTGGTGGCAGGTTACCTTCCCGGTGATCGTCGTCGCCGTGATCGTCGTGGCGCTGCTGGTGCTGCTCGCGGTGCTCGGCGGGCCGCCCGCGCTCTCCGTTGTGGCGGATTTCTCGCTGGCCCTGCTCTGCCTGCTGGCCGCGCTGCCGGTGCTCCTGGTGTTGGCCATCATCGGCGCGCTCGTCTACCTGATGACGAAGGCACTCGGCAAGACTCCACCGTACACCTACAAGGCGCACCAGTTTATCGGCAATGTGTACCGCTGGGCTGACGACGTTACCGACCGCATCGCGAATGCCATCATCGAGGCGCGCATCCGCATGAACGGCGTCAGCGCAGGTCTGGAAGACATCGGTATTGAAATGGACATCCCTGATGAGCCGGAAGGCGGCCAGCGGATTGTGTAGTAGAAGGAGTGATCTGTGGAAAACGTTCGCGACAGACTGAGTAAGGCAATCGAGCCCGTTCAGGATATGGACTGGCAGCCCCGCGTATACATTGTCGGCGGAATCGTCGGCCTGGCGCTGGGTCTGCTCTCGGCGCACCTGTACATCCGCTCGGCTGAGGAGAACTTCGCCGCCGCCTCACCTACCACGCCAACGGCGGGCGACACGGTAAAGCTGGGCGTGGCGCTGCTTGGAATCGTACGCACAATCACCGAGTGGGGCGCGCGCAAGTAGCCTGCCAGGGCTTCAACAGACAGTTAAGACCTCACCCTCGCTACATGCGGTAAGTTACCCCCTCTCCGTGGCACGGAGAGGGGCTTGGGGTGAGGTTTTTTGCTGCCCGCGCAACCTGATAGCGCCGCCCCGCCCCACCCGTTACAATGGCCCGCATGGTAGGGCATCTCCTTCGCTCCATCCACCGCCTCGACCCGCGCCGCACGGCTGGCTGGGTGCTGCGGGCCGCATTCCTGCTCCTCGCCATGCGCGCCATCGCCCCCCACCCGGCATACGTCACCGTCGGCACGCCGCAGCAGGTAGTCACCGAGCACCCGATCACCTGCGTCCACACCCGCCTCACCGACGAGGTCGAGGAGTGGAAGATCCAGCGCACGCTGGAGATGGTACGAGAGATGGGCGCGCCGGCCATTGTGGAATTCTTCCCCTGGCCCTACATCGAGACGTCACCGGGCAATTACGACTGGTCCCGCTTCGACCGTATCGTGGAGCATGCCGAGGCGCAGGGGCTGACGCTCATCGCGCGGCTCGGCATGGTGCCGGAGTGGGCGCAGCCCGATCCGGACGCCGTTGACTTCGACGTAACGATCAACTACCTGCCCGCCGGGAGCGTTGACGACTTCGCCAGCTTCGTGGAGGCTTTTGCCCAGCACTACCGGGGCCGCATCGACACGCTGATCCTGTGGAACGAGCCCAACCTCGCCTTCGAGTGGGGCTACGAGGAGCCCGACCCGGCGCGCTACCTCGCGCTGCTGCGGGCCGCCTACCCCGCCGCCTACCGGGGCAACCCCGGCGTCACCGTGCTCGCCGGCGCGCTCGCCCCGACGCTGGAGCCGCCCGGCAGCCCGCACGGCCTGAACGAGCTCGACTACCTGACGGCGCTCTATGAGGGCGGTTTCAAAGACCTCTCGGACGGGCTGGCCGTCCACACCTACGGCTTCAAGTTCCCGCCCGGCGACCCACCCGCGCCCGACGTGCTGAACTTCCGCCGCGCCGAGTTGCTGCGCGACATCATGGTGGCGTATGGCGACGCGGATAAGCCGGTCTTCATCACCGAGTCGGGCTGGAACGACCACCCGCGCTGGACGCGCGCCGTCCGGCCCGGCCAGCGCATCACCTACACGCTCGACGCCCTGGCGTACGCCGAGGACAACTGGCCCTGGGCCGAGCAGGTGTGCCTGTGGGCGTTCCGCTACCCGGCCCCCACGCAGAGCTACCCTGACTACTTCACGCTCGTCGGGCCTGATTTCACGCCCAGGCCAATCTACACTGCAATCCAGGCGTGGGCGCGCGGCGAACTGGAGGAAGCCGCACGGTGAGCCGGAGACGACTTGCGGCGGCCTTGCTAACGGCGCTCGCGCTGGCCCTCACCGCCTGCCGCCCCGCCGACCCGGCCTGGGCGCGCGTGCAGGAGACGGGCGTGCTGCGCGTCGGGCTGGATGCCTCTTACCCGCCCTTCGAGGCGCTCGGCGCGGACGGGCAGCCCGCCGGCTTCGACGTGGACCTCGCCCGCGAGGTCGGGCGGCGGCTGGGCGTTGAGGTCGAGTTCACGAACATCGCCTACGATGGCCTGTACGATGCGCTGGTCAGCGGGCAGGTGGACGTGCTGATCTCCGCGCTCGCGCCGGCATACGGCTCACAGTCGCGGGCGGTGTTCAGCGATCCCTACTTCAACGCGGGCGACTACCTCGTGACGCCTCGCGGATCGCCTGTCAGGGAGATGGCCGATCTCGGCGGGCACACGCTGGCCGTGGAGGTTGGCTCGGGTGGGGATGTGGAGGCGCGGCGCTGGCAGCGGCGGGTGGCCGGTCTCACCGTCGAGCGCTACGACACACCCGCCGAGGCGCTGCAGGCTGTGCTCGACGGGGAGGCGGACGCCGCTCTGGTCGACGGCATCTCGGCGCGGCTGGGGGTCGGCGAGCACGAGGCGCTCGCCCTGCGTGAGGGCGTGACCGAGCTGCTGTTCGCGGCGGCGGTCCACGAGGACAGCACTCGCCTGCTGGCGGAGCTCAACGACGCGCTGGAGGAGATCGTCGAGGACGGGACGATTGAAGCGTTGACGCAGGCCTGGTTCAACGCGCCGTATTGAGGG
>CAZDLX010000064.1:0-16999 GCA_964506005.1 uncultured Anaerolineae bacterium
CCTGCCCCAGCCGCACACAGTTTTTGCCCCGCAGGCATGAGTTACGGTAAAACCGGGCGGGGATACGGAGAGAGACCAAGGGAGCAACGACCGGTGGAAGCTCATATGAACGACGATGTAGCCGCCAAGCTGTCCATGCTGGAGATCAAACGGGACCGCACGATGGCCGAGCTGGATGCCGTGCAGGCGGCGGGCAAGTCTGTTCAGAAGTCGATGGAAGGATTTCGCGAGAAGCAGACGGCGCTGAACGAGCACTTCCTCGCCCTGCTCGACGCCGACGGCACGCCCGAGGACCAGCGGCTAGCCCTGTACCGCGATTGGAACAGCGCCTTCAGCAGCGGCGTTGCCGAGTACAACGAGCTCGCCATCGAGCGCGAACGTCTGCACATGCAGGAGATCATCCTGGTGCGGATGCTGACCGAGCTCGACTTCCAGATTAAGGCGCTCAAGAGCTCTTTCGAGTAGCGGCGGGAGGGCCGTGCCGCCCGCCTGACGCCAACCCTCCACGCGTGCAAAATCGATCTCGCCGGCGAGCCACCATGCAACTCGTCGCCCGCCTGCACCGTATACACATACGTCACGCAGGCCGGGCTGGTATGTCACGCGAGCTGGTTTGGAAGAAACACAGCACATGAATTTGTCCGCACAGTATCGGAAGCGCCTCACCGCCCTCGTCATTATCCTGGCTCTGGGGCTGTGCGCCGCTCTGATGGTTCTCGTGTCGCGCAACATCGAGGCGGTTGAGCGGCTCATCACCAGCCTGGGTATCGCCGGGCCGGTGTTGAGCGTCGCGCTCTACGGCCTGCTCGGGGCCTCACCCGTGCCGTCAGAACCGCTGACGCTCGTCAATGGGGCGGTATTTGGCCCGCTGATGGGCACGGTCATCGCGGGGACGGGCAATACGCTCGCCGCCGTGGTGGAGTACTACATCGGCGCGGGCATCGACAACGCCGCCGACTTCGCCGAGAAGCGCAAGGACCTGCCCCTCGGGCTCGGCAAGTTCCCCGCCGATTCGGTCTGGTTCCTGCTGGGCGGCCGGTTGATCCCCGGCTACGGGGCGAAGGTCGTCAGCGTCGTGGGCGGCATGTACCGCGTACCGCTGGGCCGCTACCTCTGGACGACGGCTATCCCGACGTTCCTCGGTGCCGCCGTGTTCGCCTACGGCGGCTTCAACCTGCTCAAGCTGTTCTAGCGGCATCAATTGACAAAGGGCCGCCGGGCTCATTAACCCGGTGACCTCCTGGTTCTCCGCGCTTATCCGTCGCGGCTGGGATCAACCGCCCTGTTCGCCAAACCCCAGCGCGCGGGCGTGCTCCAGCAGGATGTCGTCCGGCACCAGCCGGAAGAACAGATCCAGCCCCAGCGTTAGCAGGATCACGTCGTCCACCACGCCGATAAGCCCGGTCACAAAAACCGGCATCAGGTCAACCGGCGAGATGATGTAAATCAGAATCCCCACCGGGATGGCTTTTACGTATAACTTAACGCGCGGGTCGCGGACCAGCCGCCAGGCGAGGCGGATGCGCCGCCATAGCCCCTGGAACATGTTGAAGCGTTCGGTGAGCGGGTTCCTGAGCCTGAACTGGCTCAGGACCGGATCGTCGTCCCGCCTGATGATGTCTGACATTCCATTCTCCATTGGCTGCCGGGTTAGAGTATCTACCCTTCGATTATAGCCACCTGACTATCGCCCCGTCTCATCGGCCCTGGGGGACTGCTTCGCCGCCAGCAGCTCGCGGATCTCCCGCTCGGCGTCGATGACCCGCAGGTGCAGAGCAGGCGTGGGAGCGCCCAGATTGTAGTCCCGGATGCGCTTATTGAGCCCCTGCACCGCTTCCCGGTAGCGGTCAAGCGCCCGGCTCCACTGCGCGCTGACCACGCCGGCGCGCTCGCCGCCCCGCAGTGCTGCGTCCCGCCACCTCAGCGACCGGGCCAGTGCGGCCCGCGCCTCCTCCGCAGCTTCAGCGATTTCCTTACGCTGCTCAATCCACACCGGGGCGACGCCTGCGTTCTTCATGATGCGGCGTGCCGCCCATGTATCGGCGTCGTAGGGCCCGCCGAGATCCAGCGGTTGGCCTTTACCCGGTATGTTGTCGAACTCGCCTGCTTCCATCGCCCGCCGGATGGCACGGTCGGCGGCGCTCTCATAATCAGACACGCTGTGCTCCTGCTAACTGCTGGTTGCCTGGTCTGTACGGTTGCTCTCGCCCTGCCCGGCGAACAACTCGTCGAGCCAGTCACGGATCTCGTCTCGAACGCGGCGGAACACCTCAAGCACCTCGTCCTCCGAGCCCTCCGCCTTCGCCGGGTCGGTGAAATCCCGGTGGACGCGCCTGGCCCGCCCCGGGAAGACCGGGCACGCCTCCGCCGCCGAGTCGCACACGGTCAGCACCATGTCGAACGACTCGTCTAGGAACTCGTTCAGGTGCTTGGAATGCCCCCCGCTGAGGTCGATACCGGCTTCGCCCATCACGCGAACGGCAAGCGGGTGCACGTAGCCACTCGGGTCGCTGCCTGCGCTCGACGCGCTGACCTGCCCCGCATAGCGGCTGTTGAGCCAGCCCTCCGCCATCTGGCTGCGGCACGAGTTGCCCGTGCACAGCACCAGAACCCTCACAGTGTTTTCCGCCACAGATTGGCCCCCTCCAGATGGCAAGCCGTCGTCAGAACCTTCCCACAGGGAGTATAGCGGCCACACACGGGGTTGGCATTTGGCAGCGGCGGGGCACGGTGCTTGCATCCCGCTGCGCGATACGGTTAGCTCAGAGTATGCTATCCGGCCCCTACCTGA
This sequence comes from uncultured Anaerolineae bacterium, assembly GCA_964506005.1. Lineage (GTDB taxonomy): Bacteria > Chloroflexota > Anaerolineae > Aggregatilineales > UBA3940 > UBA3940. The sequence goes on from CAZDLX010000064.1 coordinate 2,792, forward strand.
GAGGAAATCCGTAATGGTGGACAGCTACGAGCCGATCCGTGTTCTGGCATTTGCAGGCAGCCTGCGCGAGGACTCCTACAACCGCGCTCTGATCGACGCGGCAGTGGAGCTCGCCCCCGGCAACATGCAGATTGAGTTTTTCGACATCCAACCGGTCCCGGCGTATAATGCCGACCTTGACAATGAGGATGACCGCCCTGAAGCGGTGAGGCATCTCAAGGACGCTATCGCCGGGGCGGATGCCCTCCTGTTCGCCACACCGGAGTACAATTACGGCATCCCCGGCGTGCTCAAGAACGCCATCGACTGGGCTTCTCGCCCGATGGGCAGCACGCCGATGGCGGGCAAGGTCGCGGCCGTCATGGGCGCGACCACCGGCATGTGGGGTACCGTGCGGGCGCAGGAAGACCTGCGGGACATACTGCGAGCGGTCAACGTGTACACCGTGCTCAAGCCCGAGGTGCTGATCGCAAACGCCAGAGAGGCATTCGACGACGACCTCAGGCTGGCGGACGAGGCAGCGCGCGGCTTCCTCAGCCAGCTGCTCGACAACCTGGCGGAGGAAACACTCCGGCGGCGGCTCGGAACCGGGGACGCCGTCACCGGCTGACCGGCGCGGCAGGCGTCCACAGACGACACAGGCGGGAGAGTTGATCCACGAATTACACGAATAGCACTAATGAGGAATGCTCGTTAATTCGTGTCCTTCGTGACATTCGTGGACTCTTCGCCGTTCGTATTCTGTGAAATCTGTGCCATCTGTGGACTGAAAGTGCTCTTGAGCGTCGTAACCCAAAAAACTGAAAAGACCCCGGGGGGCGACATCCACAGTGGATGCTGGGGTCCTTTCAGCGAATGAGGGCTGTAGTGGCGGGCGCTGCGCTCGTGGTAGCCATGAGCACAACGGCCCCACCATTATGCAGTTGGAGGGTGAGGCATTTAGGCATGCCCCACGTGTAGCCTTATGATACGATACTTTGGTTGCGCGCGTCAAGACCTGTGATCTGAAACGCAGGCGCACGGCACGTCCGACGCCTGCACTCCTGACCCTGTCTCCGCCCCCCGGAAAACCATCCTCCACCAATGGAGAGCGCATGCACACCATCGACTTCACCGACGGTTGGCACATCAACCCTGCCCAGAGCGGCAGCCGGACCGCGGCTCTGGCGCGCGCTGAGCTGCGCGCCACGCTGGAGCGTGTCACCGGGCAGCCGATGGGCGAACCCGCCGCCCCACTCCAGTTCTTTCTCGACTGCGACGATGGCCCCGGCGAGAGCTTTCACTGGCAGGCAGAGCCGGGGCGGATAGAGCTGTACGGGGCAGGGCCGCGCGGGCTGCTCTACGCCGCCTACAGCTTCCTCGAAGCGCTGGGCTGCCGCTGGCCTTTCCCCGGCGCGGCTGGCGAGCGGCTCCCTGCCGGGACCACGTTCAACGTCCCCGCCGGTCTCGTCGAGGATGCGCCCGCCCTGCCCGGTCGCTGTCTGATCATCGCCCACCACGCTTTCATGCGGGAAGCCGACGAGTGGATCATCTGGGCGGCGCGCAACCGGCTCAACACGGTGTTTTTCCACACCATCACCGACCCGCTGACGCTCGGCGCCATCGCCGAGAGCCAGTACGTCGCCCTGCGCGCCGGCGTGCTCGCCCTGGCCCGCGAGCGCGGCATGACGGTCGAGGTTGGCGGGCACGTCCTGTCTTCGCTGCTCCCTCGCGAGATGTTCGCCGGAGCGCCGGGCGCCTTCCGCGAGGTTGAGGGCCAGCGCAGCCCGGACCACAATCTGTGTGTCAGCAGCCCCGAAGGGCTGGACGTGCTGCGCAAGAGCGCCCGCCAGTACTTCGCCACGCACCCCGAAGCCGACGTGTACCATATCTGGCCCGACGACCTGCCCGACGGCGGCTGGTGCACCTGCGAGCAGTGCAGCGCCTACACGCCCTCCGAGCAGGCGCTCATCGCGACCAACGCGGTTGCCGAAGCGCTTGCCGCGCACAACCCCGAGGCGCAGGTCAGCTTCCTGGCGTACCACGACACCGAGCAGCCGCCGCACCGCGTCGAGCCACAGCCGAACGTCTGCCTGCTGTGGGCGCCGCGCATGCGCTGCTACGCTCATGCCGCCGACGATGTGACCTGCCCGGTCAACATGCCGTACTACGATCACACCTTCCGAGCGCAGGTCGGGCACTTCGCGAACGCCGCGCCGCCGCGTGTGTTCGAGTACTACCTGGACGCCGTGCTGTTCAAGTCGGTGCTGCCGCCGATGCCGGGCATCATCCAGCGCGACCTGCGCTACTATCGCGACGCCGGGGCACACACCGTCCAGGCTTTGCTGACCGGCGATCACCCCTGGATAACGCCACAGGTCAATACCTGGCTGTTCGCGCGGCTCGCCTGGAACCCCGATCAGGACGCCGACGAGCTCGTGGCTGAGTTCGGCGCCACGGTGCTGGGCATGCATGGGTCAGATGAGGAAGTCCAGGCAGCCCTCGCCGACGTCATGCTTTACTACCACAGCCTCGAAGCGGCCTACGCGCTGGCGCTCGACCTGATCCCCGAGGAGATCAACCTTCAGCTCAGCGACGACCCGCTCGCCGTGCTGAACGACCCGCCCGCCGACATGGCTGACCCGTACTTCGCGCCGCCCGCGGCACTGAGGCTCAAGGCCGCGCAGCAGGCTGTTATCCCCGACCTGCTCGCGCAGGCGGCAGGCAGCCTCGACAGCCTCGCCGCCCGCACGCTCGCCTTCCCCGAGATGCTTGAGCTGGAGCGCATCGCCTTTGAGCTGCACGACGCCTGGCTGCGCTTCGACCTGGCGCGCGTGCAGCTCTATGAGGCCATCGCGACGGGCGCGGACGCCAGCGCCCCCTACCGGCAGGCACGTGAGATGCTGGACCGTGTCTACCGCTGGGGTGACGCCTATATCGAGGACCCGCGCTACCGGGCCAACTTCCGCTTCCTGCACGCGCTGTTCTGGCAGCTCCGGCTCGACAAGATCTACGCCGACCATCTGGCATGGGGCCCTTACGGCTGGCTGATCCGGGCACGCGACGCCGTCAGGCTCGGCATCATGCTGCGCAGCATCACCGGCGCGTTCGACACGCCCGCCTGAGGCTACTTGCTATATACAACCCCCTGAAGCCGGTGCTATACTCAGGGTAAACGTACGCGGGTACAGTGGGGAGGTGGTAGTATGGCGACCGAAGTGTTGGTCATACTCCTGTTGTACCTGGCACTGGCGGGCATCCGCCTCGGCTTTCTGGGTGGGAGTATCACAAACGAGTTTGCGGGCGTGTCGGAAGAGAAGTCTCCGGTCATGCTCTACTTCGGCGTGGGGGTCGCGGCGCTGATCATCCTGCTCCTGCTCCCCAGAATCGAAGCACTCCTGACCCGTTAACCATCCTCTCAACTGCCAGAGTCAGTCTGCACCCCGGTCTTGCTGGCCGGGGTGTTCGCTGCCTGCTGCCGGGGACCTTTGTACCACGACGCTGGCAAATCCCGTACGCCCTCTTGACGCGAGGGCAAACTGTTCCTATCCTATAGCTAAGGGAGTACTACCAATACTTTAACCTTGTCACGCCCGCCTCTCACCGTTTGTCCTGCTCCCGTACACTATCCATCATGATGCCGCACGGACCGGGTTTGCAGATCTGGGGCACCGGTCCGGTTTAGCACATCCCGGCGCCGGTTCTTGTGAAGCGCAGCACCAGACGACGTGCCGGGGCAGGCAGGTTCGCTGCAATGGGCATTCCGAGCGTGGAGCGCTCGAAGGTGCCGCGGGGCGCGGCCATGAGCCCCGCCGGCAGGAGGGAGGATAAACGGATGAGTCAGCACGACCTGGGCACAATGCAGCCGCCGGAGGTCCGGCTCCGGGCGCGTGAGGCGGCCTTCAACAAGTACGACGGCATGGTCTGCACTGTGCTGGACAACCTGCGGCAGGCGCATTTCCCTCGTTCGTACCGGGTCTACAAGCACCACTCAGGGGACTGGTATCTCTCGCCCCCCGATCACGTGATGGGCATCTCGCCGATCTCCGTCAAACTGCGCTTCGACGGACACAACCGGCCCGTTGCCTTCCGGGTGACGAACTACGTCGATTGGACGCCTGTGGAGGAGTGCGAGCTCTCGCTCGACGAGCTCAACCGGGCTGTGCGGAAGTTATTCCCCCGTACGCACAGCTCCTGATCGCAGACCAGGGCACAGCCGCGCCACTGTGCCCTGGTAATCTGCCTGCGCTATGCCCTAATCGGCTGCGGGTACCGGCTCCGCCTCCATCTCGCTCACGCCAACGCGCGCGGATACCCGGCTGAGTAGAAACGAGCCGATCGTCCCGGCCACCAGCGATGCGCCGATGATGCCGACCTTCGCAGCAGCAAGCTGCTCGCCGGTGAAATTGGCCGTCGCGATGAACAGCGACATCGTGAAGCCGATGCCCGCCAGCCACGCGCCACCGTAGACGTGCCGCCACGTCACGCCGATGGGCAGGTCGCCCAGCCCCAGCTTGACGGTCACCCAGGTGAACAGCGTAATGCCAATCGACTTGCCGAGCACCAGCCCCAGGATGATCCCCAGGCTGATCGGGCTCAGCACCGCCGCCGCAAGATCCCCGCGCAGGTCCACTCCCGCGTTGGCCCAGGCAAAGATAGGCAGGATCAGATAGGTCGTCCACGGGTGGAGCGTGCGCTCCAGCCGCTGCAGCGGGCTCTCCAACCGCTCGGCGAGCATCTCCATCGTCTGCGCAACGGCCTGGCGTGCGCCGCCGTGCGTGCCGAGCCGGTCGTCGGTCGCAAGCCCGGTCGGGTTCTGGAATTCACGCAGCAGCGCGTTGATCTGGGCCACAAACGCCGTCGTATTGGCGGTGGTGCGCGCCGGGATCGTCATGGCCAGCAGCACGCCGGCAATCGTCGCGTGGATACCGGAGAACAGGACCGCCAGCCACAGCCCGAGCCCGACCACAGCATACGGGATCGGGTGGTACACTCGCACCAGGTTGAACAGCACCAGCACCAGCAGCAGCGCCCCTGCGATGGCGAGCGGCGTGATGGCGATGCCACCGGAGTAGAAGATGGCGATGACCAGCACCGCACCGAGGTCATCCGCAATCGCCAGCGCTGTGAAGAACACCTTCAGCGAGAGCGGTGCGCGCGATCCGAGCAGCGCAAGCACCCCTAGCATGAAGGCGATATCCGTCGCCATGGGGATGCCCCAGCCGGAGGCTCCCGGCCCGCCCCAGTTGACGACGGTATACAGCAGTGCGGGCATGAGCATGCCACCCAGGCCTGCCATCAGCGGCAGGACAGCCTGCCTGGGCTTGGATAACTGCCCGACGAGCAGCTCGCGTTTGATCTCCAACCCGACGACCAGGAAGAACAGCGCCATCAGCGCATCGTTGACCCAGTGCAGCAGGTGCATGCTCAGGCGCCACGGCCCGAGCTCGATAGCCAGATCGGTGTCGAGAATGTTGAAGTAGACGTCACTCCAGGGCGAGTTAGCCCATATCAGCGCGAAGACGGCGGCGATCATAAGCAGGATTCCGCCGCTGGCTTCGATGCGCATGAACTCGCGCAGCGCCCCACGGAAGCGCGTGCCAAACGGCCGGTTGATCGCGTCCTGAATCGCCTCCGAGTCCCAGGGGCCCTCGTAGCGCGTGCCGTTGACGAAGAACGCGGGTGTGCCCCGGACGCCGCTCTTTAGCCCGCTCTCGAAGTCCTCCATCACGTGTGCCTCGTAAACGCCCTCGCCCAGCTCGCGCTCAAAGCGCTCGACGTCCAGCCCGATCTCCCGGGCGTGCCGGATAACGCGCTCCCGGGTGAGCTGCTCCACGCCGGTGGCCTGGTAGAGGCGCTCGTGCATCTCCCAAAATTTGCCCTGTGCGCCGGCAGCCTCGGCGGCTTCGGCGGCAAGCTGGGCGTTGGGATGGGTGCCAGAAAGCGGGAAGTGCCGGTACACGTACCGGAAGCGCGAGTTCTGCTCCGCCACGTCGGAGATCAGATCCCAGACCTGCTGGCAGTACGGGCACTCGTAATCACCGTACTCCACAACGGTAACGGGGGCATCTGGCGGTCCCCAGACATGGTCGCGCTCGGGGTCCACCGGCACTGCCAGAGTACGTTGAACGGGTCGATGGGCCATAGGTCGTAACTCTCCTGTCGCATAATGACTCTGGCAGGGGGCAACGGCATGCGGGGGCAGGAGCGCCGTGCTGCCAGAGGTTTTCGGTTATCAGGTGATGCCTCATTGGGAACAATGAAAAGTCATCACCTGTAAAATTACCAGATTACGCTTGAGCTCGCATGCTGGCAGCCCGGCTTCCTACGCAGTTCTTACATTTCTGCCGGGGCTATTCGCGTTCCTGCGTGCGGCTGGCCCAGCTCAGCGCCGCCTCCGCGAACTCCTGCCACTGCGCGGAGTGCTTGTACCTCACCAGCACCCATTCAGTCTCGGGCGCATCGTGTACCTGCGGGTCGATGTCCCACAGCTTGGAGGCGTCGAGCCGCCACGCATGGTGGTGCACCTCGCCGCCAAGCCGGAACGCCATGTCCTGCCCGACCAACGCGGCGAACGCCACGCCCGACACCGCGAGTCCCGGCTGGCCGTTGACTTCCCTCCGGGCCACGTTGGGAGACAGTTCCACCAGGTGCTCGGCGATCGCTTCAAACTCATCCTGCGGCGGCCTGTCGGCGGCGCCGGGTGAGCCGGGCTTCGCGACGGCGTAGGGCTCATTCGCGCCTTCCTGCTCGGAGATCGGCTCGTCGACGTCGGGCTGCACCTTCCGCGAGTCTGTCGCCCTGATGTCGTCGGGGTCCATGTTACCAAACTGGTTCATCGTGTCCTCCTGTTTCTGCCTGAACGTGAGCTGCGCCGCCCCCGCGGCTCTATCGGCCACTGCACGCGGTTTTCGGCCCGGCTGAGCGCACCGCGCATCCGGTCCCAGAAGCCGGGGCGATCCCCTCCACCCCCGCCGGCTGCGCCGGGCGGCAGCTTGCGGCGCTGCCAGAACGCCAGCGTGAACGTACCGGCGATCATGCCGACGAGCAGACCGATCGTCTGCCGCGATGGCATGAGACGCCGCCACAGCGTCTCGATGGCCTCGCCGACAAACACCTCGCAGCCGGCGAGCAGCGGTGTCTCGATGCGAACGCCCTCGTACAGCACCAGCGGCTGGCCGGTCTCCGGGTCGAGGTAGAGTACCACCGCATTCGGGCCGCCACCGGTCGCGCCGGCGACGGCTTCCTCAAGCCCCTCGACGATGTTGCCGCTTCCCGGCGGATTACTCCCTCCCGCCCTGCCGGGAATCCAGCCGCGTGCCCACACCGCCCGGCGGTCGCCGTTAGGCAGTGTCGCGTTGAGCAGATACGGCCCCGCCACGAACGAGGGAACGTCACCCTCGGCGAAGCCGACGTAGTTCGCCAGCAGGTCATCCGCGTACTGCTCGACGCGGCCCCGGCTCAACAGGCCGCCCTGCTCTGCCAACTCGCCGGTGAAGAACTCCGCCGGCGGGCTGCTCACCAGCACGAGTGCGTCGTTGCAGCTCTCCACGGCGATCCCGGCCTGCACCACGCCAAACTGCGGCGGCTGGGCGGTGGCGGTTTCCTCGGTAAAGATGGCGATGATGCTGATCACCGTGAGGATGATCAGCGCCGCCCCCATGAACAGCATCCACACGCGCAGCATGCTGCCCTCGCCCGCGTCGGCGCTGCCCGGCCCGTCACCTGGCGGCAGGCCGCGCATCCGGCGAGCCCTGGCCTGCGCCTCGGCGAGCATCTGGCGCATGTTGTGCCGCCGCCGCTGCGCCAGGCGCAGCCGCCTGCTGCGTTCCTCGTCTGGCCGTATGCTCGCCATAACCCCTCCTCAGCCTATCACCACGCCGTTACGACAGTGGCCGCCGGAACTGCGGATAGCCGACGACGAGGAGCACGACGAAGGCCAGGATGGCCAGCACCGCCAGCGCGATCCACTGGAACGAGCCCGGTGCCTGGCCCATCAACATCACATCCTGGAAGCCGACCATCGCATGGGTCATCGGCGCGATGAAGCCCACATACTTGACCGGCACCGTGAAGTTCTCCAGCGGCAGGATGAAGCCGCTGAAGAAGATCGAGAGCAGCAGTACCAGCATCGCGAGCTGCACCGCCTGGGTATCAGAGTCAGAAACCACAGATATCACGAAGCCGATGCCGATGCTCGCCACGACGAACAGCGCCGCGAAGCCCGCGAAGATCCACGGGTTGCCAAGGAAGGGCACCTGCAGCGGCCAGACCATCAACGCGACGAGCGCCCCGGCGATCACGCCGACGTACACCAGGTACGCCAGGTACTTGCCGAACAGCACCTGCAGCAGCGACACCGGCGCCACGCCGAAGAACTCGAACGCCCCGCGGTAGCGCTCGCGCACCAGCGAGAGCGCCCCGAGTGTCACGGCGATGTGCTGCAGGATGAGCACCGACACGCCCGGCGCGAAGTACTTCATGATCTCCAGCGAGCGGCCCTGGAGGTTCTCGGTCTGCTGCTGGAGCGGCGCGGCGAGCACCCCGGCAGGCGTCGCGCCGAGCTCGGTGATCGTTTCGTCCAGCGCGTCGAGGCGGCGGCGCATGTCCGGTATCTCCGCGCGCTGCTCGTCGATCCGGTTCTCCTCCATCGCCCGGTCAAGCTCGTCGAGGTCCTCGCTGAGCTGCAGCAGCTCCTGGCTCGTCTCCGAGCCTTCCCCTCCGGACATCGCCAGCGCGGGGCTCGCGGCAAGCAGCGCCAGCGTCGCACTCATCTCCCGCACAGACTGCTGCGTTTCCTCGTCGTCCTGCGCCGTTTCCGGGTTGCTCTCCAGCGCGTCGAGCGCCGTGCGGAGCTGGTCGAGATCCTCGCTGACCGACTGGCTCTCCGCCTGCAGCTCCTGCACCGACTCGGTCACAAAGACCTGGTTGAGCGCATCGACCTGCGTGAAAGCCGAGTACTGGAGGAACTGCTCCTCCTGCGGGTTGATCTCGTTGTAGACAAACCTGAACGGTGCCTGCTCCCCGGCCTCGATGCGCTCCTGGTAATCGGCGGGCATCACTTCGACCAGGTCGACCTGCCCATTTTCGAGGAGCTGCATGGCGGGCTCGGGGTCGCTGCCGGTGTATACGAGGTCGAAGTTGTCGGCGAGCACCTGCTGCACGCGCTCGCCGCGCGGGTCGCCCTCCAGCTCCTCCGGCATCACGAGCGCGATACGGAGCGTGGGGCGCTGGTCGCTGTAGCCAAGGCCAAACAGCAGCAGAATGAGAAACGGGCCGACGAGCAGGCTCAGCAGCAGGCGCGGCTGGCGCCGGACCTCGTTGAGCTCCTTCCCAAAGAAGGCGAAGAGACGGATGATCAGTTTCATCTGGACAGCACCTCGTCTGTGTAGCGCTCGTCCTGCTGCTGCATCAGCATTCGGAACACATCGTCGAAGGGCGGCTCGTACCGCTCCGCCTGCATGATGTCAATGTCGGAGTTGCGGGTAAACATGCTGATGATGTCGGGCAGCATCTCGCCCGAGTTCTCCACAAACACGTGAACGCGCCCAGGCTCGTTGGCGATGCGGTGGGTGCGCAGGATGCCCTGGTGCCCCTCCAGAATGCGCACCGTCTCCAGCGTGCGGCTCGGCTCGACCGTCAGCGCGACGATCTCACCGCCCAGCGCGCGGCGGCGCAGGCCCTCTGGCGTATCGACCATCAGCAGCCGCCCGTGGCGCATCACGGCGACGAGGTCGCAGTAGGCCGCCTCGTTGACATACTGCGTGGTGATGAACAGTGTATTGCCGTCGCCCCGGTAGTCGCCCAGGTAGTCCCACACCCGGCTGCGGAGGGCCGGGTCAATCCCGGCGGTCGGCTCGTCGGCGAACAGGATGCGCGGCTTGTTGAGCAGCGCCGCGGCAAGCTGGAGCCGCCGCCTCATACCGCCGGACAGCTTCGAGGCGAGGCGGTCAGCAGCCTCCGTCAGTTCGACCAGCTCCAGCATTTCGTCGATGCGGCGGCGGCGCTTGCGGAACCAGCTCAGGCCGTACAGCGAGGCGACGAAATTCAGGTTCTCGCGGACGGTCAACTCCGGGTACAGGATGAACTGCTGCGGCATGTAGCCGATCCGCTCGCGCGTGCGGCTGGCGAAGTGTGCGGGCTCGTCGTCAAGCACGTCGATGTCGCCAGAGTCGGGCTCGTAGATGCCCAGCATCAGCCGGACTGTGGTCGTCTTCCCCGAGCCGCTGGGCCCCACAAGCCCGAAGATCGAGCCTTCCGGCACATACAGGGACAGGTCAAACACGCCGACATCCGGCTGGAACTCCAGCGTCACGTTATGCATGTCGACGATTCTTTCGGGCTGTTCACTCATCTCGTGTTCCGCCACCTCTCTGTTGCAGATCAGGGGTAAGGTCTTCTCTTCCGCAGCATGAACGGGACGTCGCACGCTGGCGTCCCGTGAGAATACTCAGGCTGGTAAGACGCCCGCCGGCTGCCGTGCACCGCTAGCGGGTACGGGCTGGCGGGCCGTCAGGGCTCAGCTTGATAACCAGGGGGACATCCGTTCAACCATGTCCTGTACGTCGTACGGGACGACATAATCGTCGACGTCCCACTTTGCCAGCAATGCGCTGTCGGGCGTTTCGGTGGAGATGACGACCAGGGGAACATCTTCCAGGTTTTCTGCTTCACGCAGCGCGCGCAGCTGGCCGTCTGGAAGCGGGCCGGTGTGCGAGAACACCACAAGCTGCGGCTTCGCATTGCTGACGAGCCGCGCCGCCTCGTTAAGGCTGGACACGCCAACGGCCAGATGGCCCCGGATCACGAGGTTGGCAGTGACGAGCCGCCGGAAGTTAGCGTCCTTAGAAATCACGAGCACATACATGTGCGGCATCCCACGACGCTTGTCGAGTCTGTATGGTGTCGATTCAAAGAGTTGCATCTCCATTATGCTTTTAGAGTATCAGGACCCCCCTAAAAAAGTCCCAAATCGGCATAAACAATTCCTAAATCAGCCGGATCAAAAAAAGGCGCCCTGGGGCGCCGGAGTAAACTACCAATAACCTCAAGCTGTGATGATCACGCGTTCTCCGGTAGCGCGGAGTGCAGCAGATAGCCGACCCCCGGCACGGTTTCGAGCAGGTTCTCGAACTCCTCCCCGATCTTTTTCCGGATGCGGCCAAAGTAAATGTACAGGTAGTGGCTCGCGTCGCGGTACTCCGGCCCCCAGACGCGCGCCAGCAGCTCGCTGTGGCTGACGACGGTGTCGAGGTTCTGGGCCAGCACCGCCAGCAGGGCGAACTCAGTCCGCGTGAGCTGGAGGTCCACACCGCGGACGAACACCCGGCGCGCCTCCAGGTCGATGACGAGCCCGCCGAGGTCGATCTTGCCGACCCGCTTCGGCGCGTCCCCGCCTTCGGCCCGCCGCATCACGGCGCGCACCCGCGCCAACAGCTCGTCGTAGCCGAAGGGCTTGGTCACGTAGTCGTCGGCCCCCGCGTCGAGCGCCCGCACCTTGAGGTCCTCTTCGTCGTAGGCGCTGAGCACCACGATGGGGATGTCAGCCTGGGCCCGCACCCAGATACACACGTCGATCCCGCTGATGCCGGGCATCACCAGGTCCAGCAGCATCAGGTCCGGCGGGTTGCTCTTAATCATCTCGATAGCCTGGGCACCGTCGGCGGCCTCGCGGACGGTATAGCCCCGCTTCTCAAGATTCACACGGGCGAGCTTGCGGATCTTTTCGTCGTCGTCAACTATCAGGACATCTTTCATTGTCTACCCTACCTCTTGCTCAGCACCTCGCCGACCATCGACACCAGGTCTGGCACGCTCAGTGGTTTGACGAGGATCTGCTCAACATTGTCGTATTGATGCCCGTCATCCAGGTTCGCGCTGGACGCAGTCATCACGATGACCGGGATACTCCGCAGCTGCGGGTCGCGTGCCATCGCCTTGAGCACGTCCAGCCCGCTCATCCGTGGCATCTTTATGTCCAGAAGAAGGACGTCAGGCCGGTTACGCCGCAGCTTTTCGAGACCTTCCCTGCCATCCGCCGCTTCCTCAACCAGGTACCCTCGCGCACTGAGGTTGATGGATACGAACTTGCGAATGTTGTGCCTGTCCTCGATCACCAGAACTCTTGCCATGTCAGGTGTTGGCCATGCTTACTCCGTCATTGGCGGCGTCACGCATGATTGGCGAGCACACTTCGCTGGGAATCGGGGCTGGTTTCACCGCGAGTGATGCGCAGCCTCTCCATAACTATACTCACCAGACGGGCGCCGCACCACTGACCTCAGGCTGCGATGTCACGCGAGAGCAGTAAAGATCAATGGGACAGCTATTGCAGTCCGCTCCGGCGATTATTACATCCGTACGCGTGCAGCGCGATTTGTTTAGGTTTTTTTTAGGCCGCATTTGGGACTTTTTTAGCCTGCCAGTGTTAATCTTTACGCTGTACTGTGATGTGTAGGTCGTCTTGTGTTTTAGTGGTAGTCGAGTCAGCGCAGGTCGCCTTGAGATTTATTGGTATCAGGTGTGGACGCACGTAACCGGTAGCAGGCAAGCGCTTTACTGGTAGACGAAGCCCAGCGACTGAGGGGCGCTGAACTGTAGCGGTAGTACACGAACTTGCTTTATTGGTAGCAACAATGCGACTGTATGGGAGCCGCCTCCGGGCGGCTCTCGTCTTTCGCGCATCGGATGCGCCCAGGCATCGCTGGGCGGAAAAAGAATGGCCCACCCCTCAAGACGGGGTGGGCCGCACACTAAGAGGCGGAAGGGTTAGGCTGCCGGCCTGTTGACCAGGCCCCAGATCAGACTGATCACGAACAGCACCAGGAAGATCCAGAAGAGGATCTGCGCGATATCGGCAAACGCTGACGCAATGACGTTGAAACCGAACAGCGCCAGGATCAGCGCCAGAACAAAGAGAACGATCGCGGCACGCAACATTTTACGCCTCCTGCAGCAGGTGAGTAACAGTAAATAGAACGCTCGCTCCTCCGGCGAAGGCTGCGGCATGCCGCGTGCTCCGCCGTTCACCTGTTATGCTAGCATCGCTTCCCTAAAAAAGTCTTAAACACGACCTAAATAAACCCTATATTATCGAGCGTTGGCCGTGCGGCCTACGCCCGGGTCGAGGCTTCCGGTTCGGCGATTACCGGCGCGCTTTGCGGCTTGAAGCGAAGCTGCACGATCAGCGTGCCGGCGGCTGCCAGCACCATGCCCAGCGCCTCCTGCCAGGTGATGCGCTCGTCGAGGAAGATCCACGCCAGCACCGCAACCTGGATGAGCATCGTGTTGTTGATTATGCTCGACTCCGTCGCCGAGAGCGTGCGCAGGGTGTGGTTCCACAACGTAAACGCGAACGCGCTGTTGACAACTGCCAGCCACAGGATGATCAGCCAGTTCTGGAAACTGAGCGCTGGCACACCCTGTGTCACGATGCCGGTGACGAGCAGCACAACCGAGCCGATCCCCATCGACACGACGGTTACCGACATGGCGTCAAGCTTTCCGCTGCGGTTGATGCCCCGCCCCAGCACGGACGTGACCGCATTGGCCAGCACTGTCAGCAGCGCGACGAGCACGCCGACGACCTGGCTCACCGGGAAGTCCACCGGGTAGAAGAACACGCCGACGCCAGCCATGAAGACGGCGATGCCGGCCCACTGCAGCAGCGTGGGGCGCTCGGCGAGGAACAGGATGCCGAGCAGCGCCGTGGCGATTGTCGTGAAGTTCAGCAGCAGCGACAGCGTGATCGCGGGCAGGTAGGCCAGCGCGACGAAGCTCGAACCCTGGGCCACGGTGTAGCAGACAAGCCCCAGCGCGATGAGTTGCCCCCAGCCCCGGCGCGACACTCCCCGCAGCGCCCCCAGCCGCCCCGAACGCAGCGCGAACGGCACCAGGCACAGGAAGGCGAGCGTGTAGCGCAGCCCCGCAAACGTCAGCGCCGGGATATCCTCCAGACCCCACTTGATCAGCACCCACGAGGTTGACCACAGGAAGGTGACGAGCAGCGCGAGCAGAACGGCGCGTACGTGCGGCGAGATTCGGGCGAGCATGGCCGGGCCTCCTCCATAAGCGAGCCGCACATTATAAAGCCTGCCCGGAAATAAGTAAATGAGCGGCGACCGCCTGAGAATGGCGTTCTCAGGTTGCGAAAGATGTGCCGGCTGTTGAACCCACACAAAATAACAGGTCAATCTGTGTTGGTAGGGGCGGCTCTCAGAGCCGCCCAGT
>CAZDLX010000065.1:0-16930 GCA_964506005.1 uncultured Anaerolineae bacterium
ATCGAAGCCCTCCAATCGACCATCCGCAAAACAGAGAAAGCCCTGGCTCACGTGACTGAGAAGGGGGCAAATACGACCCTGGTGGAGAAGCGGCTCAGAGCGCTTTACACCGGCTTAGCCGTGCTGGAAAACGTCTGGCATCAAGAGCCCCACCGTTACACGCCGGAAGATCTGGCAGAAGCTCGCGCCGTTCTCGCCGGGTTGCTCCCGTCGATCCAGCGCATATACGCCCGGTCCAGGGAGGGCAGCCCTCAAAGGACGCTGCTGGGGAGACGAATCAAGGCACTGGAACGAGCCGTTCAAGCGATCGACAATCTTTAGCTGGACGCCGGTTGTGCGGCACGGACGTCACGGCTGGAGAAGCAGCGGAGGGGCGGCATGAGCAAGCCCTCGCAGGCAGAGCAGATCGACGCCTTCTTTGCCGGGAACGTGCGCCGGATCGCGCTGTTCGGGGCAGTCCGGCAGATGGTTGAGTCGCTCGGCCCGGTCGAGATGCAGGTGATGAAGTCGCAGATCGCCTTCGGCACGGCGACGAAGTTCGCCTGGGTGTGGACGCCTCTGCCCGGCGACCGCCGCCCGCCGGACAGCCTCGTGCTCACGTTCGGGCTTGACCACCCGGCCGAGGACCCGCAGATCGTCGAGGTCGTCGAGCCGTATCCGGGCCGCTGGACGCATCACGTTATTGTTCAACATGAGGCCGACCTGACCGCTTCAGTCCGGCAGTGGCTGGAGGAGGCATACGCCTTCGCGGAATACCGGGGGCGTTGTAGGGACGGCAAGCGCACACAAGGGAGTTGATGGAAACATGCCTATTAATCTGCTGGAGCTGCTCGTCGAATTTCACAAAGATGCCCCGCGCCAGGGGCCGGGCTGCGACGATGAAACCGCGCGGGCGCTGAGCTTCGTGGGGGAGCTGGACGAGAAGGCGCGCATCCTCGACGTCGGCTGCGGGACCGGAGCCCAAACCATGGTACTGGCCCGTAACACCACCGGCCAGATCACCGCTGTGGACCGGTTCCCGGCGTTTCTCGACAAGCTGGGCGAGAAGCTCCGCGCCGAGGGGCTGCAGGACCGGGTCCAGACCGTGCGGGCGCTCATGACGGAACTGCCATACCCCGACGAGTCTTTCGACCTGATCTGGGCGGAAGGCTCGATCTACATCATGGGTTTCGAG
Source organism: uncultured Anaerolineae bacterium (assembly GCA_964506005.1). GTDB lineage: Bacteria > Chloroflexota > Anaerolineae > Aggregatilineales > UBA3940 > UBA3940. Next base: position 1,175 of record CAZDLX010000065.1, read on the forward strand.
CGGGGCCTCCGGGAGTGGCGGCGGCTGCTCAGGCCCGGCGGCTATCTCGCCGTGAGCGAGATCTCGTGGCTCACCGCCTCCCGCCCGGCTGAGGTCGAGGATTTCTGGGTTGCCGACTACGCCGAGATCGACACGATCTCGAATAAGATCGCCGTCGTCGAGGCCAGCGGCTACCTGCCGCTCGCGCACTTCGTGCTGCCCGAGCATTGCTGGACGGAGAACTACTACAGGCCGCTTCAGGCCCGTTCCGAGGACTTCCTGAGACGGCATGACTACAAGGATGAGGTGCGGGAGTTCATCGAAGCCGGCAGGCGAGAAGCCGCCATTTACGACCGCTACAAGGATTTCTACAGCTACGTGTTTTACATCGCGCAGAAGCGATAGCGCCCCCCGTGCTGCCCGCGGACGTGACGGGTCGAGCCGTTGAACATGCTCAAGCGCACCAGCAACGATAGTAGGGTTAAAAGAACAACAATGGGTCTGATTCTATTCGCGGCGGCGGCTGTTGTTGAGCTTGGGCTGGCGGCCTTCGACGTTATCACCCGCTCACACCACGAGAAGTTGCGGTCGGTTACTCGCATCGCGGCGTTCGCGGTCTTTCTGCTCTTGAGCGTTCTTCAGGTGATCGGCTGGGGCTGGCGTTATTACGCGCTGGGTGCTGTGCTACTCCTGCTGGCCGCCACCGGCGCTGTCTCTCTCGCTCGCAAAGCTGGGCAGCTAAGGCCATTCCGGGCTGGTCACGTGGTTTTGAGAGCAGCAGCGTTGGCGCTGCTGTTCTTCGCGCTGACACTCCCGGCGATCATCTTTCCGGAATATGAGATGGTCGCGGCGTCAGGCGAGTATCCGGTGGTTTCGACAGCCTACACATACACCGATCCCGATCGGATTGAGACATTCACGGATACCGGCGAACACAGAAAGCTGAACGTGGAGCTGTGGTATCCGCAAGGCGCAGACGAAACGTACCCGCTGATTGTGTTCTCTCATGGCGGCATCAGCACCCGAACCAGCAATGAATCTCTCTACCACGAGCTTGCCAGCCACGGCTATGTTGTCTGCTCAATCGACCACACATACCACAGTCTGCTCACGACGGACGGTGCGGGGAATCGCATCTTGATAGACAGCGCCTACATGCGAGAGCTCAACGAGGAGGATGCGAAGTCGGACAGACAGCAGAGCTACGAATACTACCAGAAGTGGATGGCGGTGCGCGCGGGCGACATCGGCTTCGTGATCGATCACATCGTGTCGCAAGCAGAGAATGGCGAAGCCGGCGAGGTATACCGGCTCATCGATGCCTCGAAAATCGGCGTGATGGGGCATTCGCTCGGCGGCTCCGCGGCTCTGTGTGTGGGCCGAGACAGGGAAGACGTTGGCGCGGTGGTGGCCCTCGAATCACCGGTTGTGTGTGACATTGAAGGCGTCGAAGACGGCGAGTTTGCATTGACTGGCGAGGTTTATCCGCTGCCGGTGCTGAACGTGTACTCCGACAGTGCCTGGAGCCATCTCGCAGAATGGCCGCAGTATGCTCAGAATTACAGGCTGCTTTCAGACACCCAGGCTGCGGCCTTTAACGTGCACATCCAGGGTGTGGGGCACTTCAGCCTGACCGATCTGGCCCTGACGAGCCCGTTTCTGACTCGTATGTTCAATGGATTCAAGTCCACGACCGATGCTGTCTACAGCCTCGAGACGATCAACAAAGTGACCCTCGAATTCTTTGACTACTACTTGAAAGGCAAGGGGGCATTTGCGCCCGCCGGGACGTATCCGGGCCGCTGATACAGCCCCGAGTCTGGCCAGCAAAGCCGCCAGCGCGTCAAGGTGCAGCCCGGCAATGTGCAGACAGTAGATCGGGCGCCCGGGGCAGTTGCCGTTTTCCCGCGACGGTGCTAGCCTACTCGCAGACCTTTCAATCCCCCACTCTACCTGGCTGAGGCAGCCACCTCACGAGGAGGACAACATGAAGTACCGGATCGGCGGATCGACGATGCAGGCGCTGGACATTCTGCTTGAGAAGGGCGAGTCAGTGTTTACAGAGGCCGGCGGCATGGCCTGGTATCGCGGTGGGCTGAACATGAAGACGAACATGCCGGGCGGCTTGCTTGGCGGGCTGGGGCGGGCTATCTCCGGCGAGTCGCTCTTCCTGACGACCTACACGGCGACCTCCGACCGGGCCGAAATCACCTTTACTCCCGAGGCGCCGGGCTCGATCGTCGCGCGGGAGCTGAACGCAGGTGAGTCTATCGTCGCCCAGCGCGACAGCTTCATGTGCGCGCAGGAAGGCGTATCGCTGGCCGTACACTTCAAGAAGCGCCTCGGCGCAGGTCTCTTCGGCGGGGAGGGCTTCATCCTCCAGCGCGTCACGGGCCCCGGTATGGCCTTCTTCGAGGTTGACGGCGAGGTGCGCGAGCTAACCCTGCAGCCCGGCGAGAAGATCCGCGTGGACCCCGGTCATATCGCGCTGTTTGAGGCGTCCGTCACACACGACATTGAGATGGTCAAGGGTGTCTCGAACGTGCTGTTCGGCGGCGAAGGGCTGTTCCTGGCGACGCTGACCGGCCCCGGCAGGGTGTGGCTCCAGACGATGCCGCTCTCGAACCTGGTGGCGAAGATCGCCTCTCGCATCCCGAAGAGCAGCAGCTAGCCGGTAGGATGTAGAACTGCCGCCGGGCCACCGGTCCGGCGGCCCTGACTCCCTCTACCCAACAGGAGTTCCCCGTGCGCGCCTGGCTTCACCTCTATGCTCAGATGCTCGCCAACCTGCTCGTGGCTCGCTTCGCCGAGAGCTACCCGGCGGGGCCCGAGCCCGCTGCCCGCCGCCGTAGGCTGCCGGTCTGGGCCATCGTGCTAATCGTTATTGCCGTCGTGCTGTGCCTGGCCCCGCTCTGTGTCTGGCTGATCCTTCTGCTGCTGGGCCCGCAGATTGGCGAGGTATTCTCAGAGATAATCACAGATCTGGAAGCAACACCTTAATCGTTCGTTGTGCCGGCAGGAGTTGGATGGAATATGGCTGAGAACTTGAATCTGGTAGAAGTGCTCGAAGACGTCAAGGAAGCGGCTGGCGCGGCGGGTGCGCTGCTGCGTGAGGCATACGACCGCCCGCGTGACATCAGCTACAAAGGCGAGGTCAACCTCGTCACCGGGGCGGACCTCGCCGCCGAGGCGCTGATCACGGCGACGCTGGGCGAGAAGTACCCTGAGATCGGCGTGCTTGCCGAAGAGGGCGGCGTCAGCGGGGCGGAAGGCGAGCTGCGCTGGCTCATCGACCCGATGGACGGCACCAACAACTTCGCGCACGCGCTGCCGATGTTCTGCACGTCCATCGCACTGCGTGACGCGAACGGCCCGCTGCTCGGCGTGATCTACGAGCCGCTGCGTGACGAGTGCTTCAGCGCTGTCCGAGGCCAGGGCGCGATGCTTAACGACCGCCCCTGCCGCGTGTCAGATGCGCCGCGCCTGAGCGACAGTATGGTCGCGACGGGCTTCCCATACGAACGGCGGACTACTCTTGACAACAACGCTGTTGCCGCGGCGCTGTTCCTGCGGCGCGCCCAGGGCGTTCGCCGGATGGGCGCCGCCGCGCTCGACCTCGCCTACGTAGCCTGCGGGCGCTTCGACGGTTACTGGGAGTGGGGCACCGGCCCCTGGGATGTCGCCGCCGGCGTTTTGCTCGTGCATGAGGCGGGCGGGCGTCTGACGACATATGCCGGTGCTCCTTTCGACGAGACGCAGACCGTCGGGCAGAACCTCGTCGCCAGCAACGGCCTGATCCACGATGAGATGCTCGCCGCCCTGCGCGAGATTTACGACTACGGCGAGGATGGCAGCTTCTCCCTGAAGCCAGGGTTGGACTTCCCGCTCCGCTGAGGGACTGAGCCCACAGGTGACACCGATTTCACAGAGAAAAGACTCTGAATCCACGAGTGTCACGAAGAACGCGAATGAAAATAGCTCGTGTTATTGGTGGATTATCCTCTAATCTTCTGTGTCATCTGCGAAACCTGTGGACTCAAACGCTGCTCGCTGTGAGCTGCTGCGTAATCCCTCATTCTGACACTCCTGCATCTGAGATGGAGTCATCATGAAGCTCGACTGGAAAAAGACGTTCTTCATCGGCTTCGGCTTTTTCGGCATCAGCGTGATCTGGCAGATCTACAACGCGTTTGTGCCGATCTTTCTGCAGGCGGGCCGCCCCGGCTTCGAGGCTGGCGTACCCGGCTTTGGCCTGAACGCGACGACTTCCGGCGTCATCATGGGGCTGGACAACCTCGCGGCGATCTTCATCCTGCCCGTCATCGGCGTGTGGAGCGACCGCGTCCGCACGCGCATCGGGCGGCGCTACCCCTTCATCGTGACCGCCGCACCGGTCGCAGCGGTGGCCTTCCTGCTGATGCCACTCGCCGCCCGGATGATCGACCCGGCGCAGAGCGGCTCCGTCGGCGAGAACCTCGTCCCGTTCATCCTGTTCATCGCGGGCGCGGCGGTGATGCTGCTGGCGATGGCGGTGCTGCGGACCCCTGTTGTGTCACTCATGCCCGACCTCACGCCGTCGCCGCTGCGCAGCAAGGCCAACGGCGTGATCAACTTCATGGGCGGCGTGGGCGTGCTGGTAGCGTCCTTCGGGCTGGCGCGGCTGTTCAACATCACGCCCATTCTGCCGTTCATCGGCGGCGCGGTGATTCTGCTCGCCGCCGTGGTGATGCTGTTCGTCTCGGTGCGCGAGCCGAAGATCGAAGACCTGCCGCAGGTCGGCGAGCACGAGGCGAGCGACGAAGAGCAGGCGCTCGGCGCGCTGCGCGGCTTCCGCATCGTGCCGCCCGCTTACCGGCGCAGCCTGATCTTCCTGCTGCTGGCGATCTTCTCGTGGTTCGTGGCCTACGACGGCGTGGGCACGTTCTTCACGTCGTACGCCGTCAACGTGCTGGACGTCTCGGCGGGCGACGCGCCGACGCTGTTCGGCATCGCGGGGCTGATGTTCATCCTGTTCGCCATCCCGGCAGGCTTTCTCGGCGAGCGCTGGGGCCGCCGCAACACCATCCGCATCGGCCTGGCCATCTTCACCGTCGGGCTGATCGTCGGCTACTTCCTGAACAGCGCCGTGCTCATCGGCATCATTCTGGGGGTCGGCGGCATCGGCTGGGCGCTGGTGAACATCAACTCGCTGCCGATGGTGGTCGATACGATTGACGATCCACGCCTGCTCGGCACGTACACCGGCTTTTATTACCTGGCCTCGCAGACGGGCTCGGCGCTTGCCCCGACGATTACAGGCGGCATCATTGACCTGTTCGGGGGCAACTACCGCAGCATCTTCTTCGCCGCGCCGGTCTTCTTCACCCTCGCGATCGTCTTTATGACGCTCGTCACGCGCGGCGAGGCGCACCGGGAGCCATCCACGGTGGCGGATGCGGTCGAGGCGCTGGGGGATTAGGGTAGCTTTCCTCTCACCCCCGTGCAGTTGACGTAGCCAACTGCTAGGGAGAAATGGCGAGGCCATTTCTTCACGCCCCTTCTCCCGGCCGCGCCCTCGGCGCTGGGAGAGGGGAGCGCTTGGAATCACAGACTCTACCCCCCTCTCCGTGGCACGGAGAGGGGGTTGGGGGTGAGGTCGGGCCGTTGAGATTGCTCCCCGGCGATGCTATGATCCGCCTACTGCGGCCAGCCACGGGCCGCAGCGGGAGCCGCATGCCACAGGAGCAGCCATGAGCTACGAGAATATCATCGTCGAGGTCCACGACCGGGCGGGGCTGATTCGTCTCAACCGCCCGGATGCCCTCAACGCACTCACGACCGGCCTGATGGCTGAGCTGGCTGACGCCCTCGCCGTGTTTGATGCCGACCCTGCGGTGGGGGCGGTCGTCATCACTGGCAGCGAGCGCGCCTTCGCCGCAGGGGCGGACATCAAGGAGATGGCCAGCGCATCGGCGGTGGACATGCTGAGGCAGGATTACGTCGGCGGCTGGAACGTCGTCGCGGGGATGAATAAGCCGGTCATCGCCGCCGTGTCAGGCTACGCGCTCGGCGGAGGGTTCGAGCTGGCCCTGATGTGCGACATGATCGTCGCCAGCGAGTCGGCGGTCTTCGGTCTGCCGGAGGTCAACTTGGGCGTCATGCCCGGCGCGGGCGGCACCCAGCGGCTCGTGCGGGCGGTCGGCAAGGCGCTCGCCATGGAGATGATCCTGAACGACCGCCGCCTCAAGGCGGAGGACGCCTGCCGCTTCGGCCTGGTGAACCACGTCTACCCCGCCGATCACATGCTGGAGGAAGCGCTCAAGCTGGCGAACCAGATCGCGGCCCGTGCACCGCTGGCGGTGCAGCTTGCCCGCGAGGCGATCAACAAGGCGTTTGAGATGACGCTCGCCGAGGGGTTAGAATTCGAGCGGCGCAGCTTCTACTTCCTGTTCAGCACTCAGGATCAGAAAGAGGGTATGGACGCCTTCGTCGAGAAGCGCCCGCCAGAGTGGAAGGGCGAGTAGCGCCGCCCTCAGCGCAGTCAGAAAGCAGGCCGATGCTCCGGAAGCTCACCGCGCGAGATATCCAGCAGCACCTCGAAGAGACGCTCGGCGTCCACGCCGGGCTGGACGTGATCGCGCACGTTAACCTCGAAGCGCTGGGGCCCGTCGAAGGGGGCGCGGCAGCAGTTTCGGAGGCTATTTTCGGGGCGGCGGGTACCGTCGTGATGCCGGCCTTTACCTACCACACGCAGATCGTCCCGCGGACCGGGCCGTACAACAACGGAATGCTCTACGGCACCGGCGACGGGCTGAATGCCCGCGCGGCGATCTTCCGCGCCGACCTGCCCATCCACCCCGACTGCGGCTCCGTCGCGGAGGCGTTCCGTCGCGAGCCGGGCACGCTGCGCAGCCTGCACCCGATCCTGTCGTTCGTGGCGAGAGGGCCGCACGCGCGGGCCATCCTTGCTTCGCAGACTGCTCGCAACCCTCTCGGGCCAATCGCCGCACTGGAGGCGCGCGGCGGGGCGGTGCTGCTGATGGGCGTGGACCAGCGTCACAACTTCGCGCTGCACCTGGCCGAGCAGCGCGCCGGGCGGCGGACGTTCACCCGCTGGGCGCTGACGGCCAACGCCGTGCAGGAGCTGCCGAATATCCCCGGCTGCATGGACGGCTTTAATGCCATCTGGCGCGACCTGATGACCATGACGCAGGTCGCGCAGATTGGCCTCGCCCGCTGCGAGCTGATCTCGCTGCGCCCGCTGCTGGCCTATACCGAGGAGCGCATCTGCGCCGACCCCGACTTCATGCTGTGCGACAAGCCGGGCTGCCTGAGCTGCCGCGCGCGGGAGGAGTGAGTCCACAGATTACACGGATGCCACAGAAAAAAGAATGATCCACGAATGGCACTAAGATAAGAACAATGCCAGGCGCAGGTCTGATTGCGCTCAGCATCACGATCCGCTCCACCTCCGTTGTCTTAAGAGCTGCCGCCGGTGCTAACCGGGGTTAAGACCCCCTCTGGCGACGCGAAGCGTCGCCATCTCCCCCTTTCAGGGGGCGAAGGCGATGTGTTTGCCTCTGATTTAAACGCGCGGAGAACCACCCTTTGCCCCCTTGAGGGGGAAATGGCCCGTAGGGCCAAAGGGGGTGAGAACCTGGTGGACGAACCTGGCAGGCCAGCAACTAGGCGCGGCCGGCTTAACATGACTGCCAGGGGCCGGCCTCAGACCGGCTCCTACGCATGTTCTGTGCCCTCTGTGGATCGAATCAATCGTCCGTAGGGCCGCCAGCCTCGCCCGCGAAGAGGCGCTCGGCGTAGGCCGCCAGCAGCTCGATGCGCTCCGGGTCGATCTGCTTGGTGGCCAGGAAGCGTTCGAGCAGTTCCCTCTCGGACAACCCCTCCGGGCGCTCGACGCCCAGCCGCGCCCGCACCGGGTAGTCGATGTCGCGCTGGATCGCGGCGACGAACGCGCAGTCCGAGAGTGCGGCGACGATCTCGCGGTCGCGAATCTTGGGCTCGTTCTCCGGTGTAGCGGTGATGATCAGGCGCACCACGGCGTCCGTCAGGTCGTGGCGCCCGATTGCCCTGACAACAGCAGCAGTCGGGTCTTCCTCGCCGCGCACGTCCACACGGATGGTCTGGAAGGGCCGCGCGTTAAGCTCGACGAACTCGTAGCGCGTCCCGCCGCGAGCGAGCTCCACCCAGCAGAAGCCTTTGGGCGCACCCTCCTCGCCGAAGTCGATGCGCTCGATGCTGCCGGAGTATACGATGGGCGGGTAGCTGCCCGCGTTGAGGTCCTGGTGGTAGTGGATGTGCCCCAGCGCGACGTAATCCCACACCGGGTCCAGCAGCGCGCTCTTCATCACCGCCACGTCGCGGCCCAGCATGATGTCCTTCTCAGAGCCCAGCCGCGCACCCGACACGGTGAAATGACCGGTGAGCACGGCGGGGATGTCCGGGTCGACCTGCTCCGCGAGGTTGCGGATCAGCATCTCGACCTGCTGGCGGAGCAGCTCGTCCACCCTGCCGACGCTGAGACCGCGCGTGCTGAGCTCGCCCAGCAGGCGCTGGCGCATCGGGTAGGGTACCGTGGCGACCTGCACCGGGCCGCGCTTCGTCTCGATGGTGTGCAGGGCGTCGGTGCGCCCCACGATCACGCCGCCGACTTCCAGCGTGTGGAAGATCTCGACGCTGGAGGCTTTCTGCACCATTGAGGGGATATCGTGATTGCCGACGAGCACCACCACCGGGCACTGGTCGGAGAGCCGCTTGATGCGCCGCGCGAACTCGCGCACGTAAGTGGGGTCCGGGGTGCGGGTCTTGAATGCGTCGCCCGCAAAGATGACGAGGTCGGCATCGTTTTCCTCGGCATACTCGGCGATCTCGTTCATACGGCGGATGAAGTCCATCACCCGGCTACTGATGCCCGTGCTCCGGTCGATGCCGCCGTAGTTCTCCATGCCGATGTGAACATCGGCGAAGTGCAGCAGGCGAATTGGGTCTGTCACGATGCGCTCCCGTTAATCAAGGTGAAGCGGGTTGGTCGAGGTCAGGGCAGCTCGGGCCACCACAGCCGGCGCAGCCGCGACCAGGCGAAACGCCACACCAGCATGGCGAGCGTGCTGGTCGCGGTCGCGACGAGGACGAACGTCCAGATGATAGGCCTGTTCAGCCACACGGCGCGCAGCGCCACGCCGAACGGCCCGGCGATCAGCCCTGCCAGCAGCGTGCGCAGCAGCACCCGCCCCGGCGGGTACAGTGCTCTGCCGGTGTACAGGCCGACGGCGGCGCCGGTCAGCAGCCAGGCCACAGCGAATGGAGCCGCCGTGTTCAGGACGGCGAGCAGCGGCCCCTCGCCGGCGTCCATATTGTGGCTTGAGCGGCCCAGAGCCGCGAAGATGATGAGGGCGATGAGATCCCCGACTGCCAGCGCGATGAGCTCCCAGCGTGGCAGCCAGTCTGGCCCAAACCGCCTATCCTGAACGGTCACCGGGCATGCCTCCTGGTTGGATGTGTGGCACTTTCCGGTGAGTATACCACCTCAGAACAGGTGTGCCATCGCGCGGTGGGCCGGTGTCGCAGACCCGGCAGAGGTTCGGAATATCCCGACCTGCGCGCTTTGCGAGATCGTGTAGAATAGTGAGTACTGGGCCCCTCACCACGCGCGGGCACGCGCTGCATAAGTTACCTCACATGAACGTTGTATTCGACGAGGCGGTGGAGGCGCTGTACACGCAGTGCCTCAGCCGGGCGAACATCATCATACCTGCCGAACTGGGCGACGTGTCGCAGAGTACGGTGGCTTTTGCCGCATGGCGGGTAACACAGATCGCGCTGCAGAACCGGCATCGCATACCTGTGGGCGCGCAGCTTCACCCCGTAACCGGGTACCCGGACGGCTATCTCGACGAGGTCCTCACCATGCTCGCCCGCGAAGGCCCACGGGTGCGCGCCCTCAAGGAACGAGACAACCGCGCGTGGGAGGAAATTCTCGTCCACCTTGACCGGCGAGTGCGAGCGGGGGCGCGGCACTACTATGCCTTCCTGCCCATCAAGACCCCCTTTGAGATCGCTGTCCGCGATGCCGTCCAGCACTGCGCCGCCGTGCTGCTGAACCGGCTGGACTCCTACCCGTTCGATACCCCGCTGGAAGCCTGGGTGCAGACGCTCATCACGCGGGAGCTCAGTTCGCTCCGCCGCGGGGCAGATTTTCGCCTCAACGCTCTGGCGCGGTCGCTGGAGGCGACGCTCACAGAGGAACCGGACAGCCTGCGCATGCTCGACCTGCTCGCCAGTGAGGAAGCCGGCATCGCCTGGCAGTTGTGCGAGGATTACGCCGTGATCCGCAGCTATCTCGATGAGCTGCCGCCCTCCCAGCGCGAGGTGATCGAGCGGCAGCTTCAGGGTGAGGATACTGCCACAATCGCGGCCCACATGCACCGTACGCGCAACGCCGTGTACTCGCTCCGGCGCCGGGCCGTGCGGAACCTCCGCGCACTGATCGGCGGGGATTGAGCCCTGCTGCGGCACCGCTCCCTGCTCTCGTAATCTCAACCTGCCGTGTTACAATCTGCTCCTGCGCCGCGCCGGGTGTGCGGCACGCGTGGAATCTAGCGCCCGCCGGAGGTGTTTTACCGTGAGCGAAAGCTTGTCTCTTCAGGAAGTCATCATGCGCCTGCAGACCTTCTGGTCTGGCCAGGGCTGTGTGATCTGGCAGCCGTACAACGTGCAGGTCGGCGCGGGCACCATGAACCCCGCCACGGCGCTGCGCGTGCTGGGGCCCGAGCCGTGGCGCGTGGGCTACGTCGAACCCTCGATCCGCCCGGACGATGGCCGCTACGGCGACAACCCCAACCGCATGCAGCAGCACTACCAGTACCAGGTCATCCTGAAGCCCGACCCCGGCAACCCGCAGGAGCTGTATCTGCAGAGCCTTGAGGCGCTCGGCATCGACCGCCGGCAGCACGACATCCGCTTCGTGGAAGACAACTGGGAGTCACCTGCGCTCGGCGCGTGGGGCCTGGGCTGGGAAGTGTGGCTCGACGGGCAGGAGATTACGCAGTTCACGTACTTCCAGCAGGCCGGTGGGCAGGTGCTCGACCCCATCTCGGTTGAAATCACCTATGGCCTGGAGCGCATCGTACTGGCGCTGCAGGGCGTGGACTCGGTGTGGGACATCAGGTGGGCGGAGGGCGTCCACTACGGGGACGTGCTGCTCCAGTCCGAGATCGAGTACTGCCGCTACTATTTTGAAGTCGCGGACGTGGACAAGCTGCGGGAGGTCTACAACACCTACGAGGCCGAAGCCTACCGGGCGCTAGCCCAGGACCCACCGCTTGTCGTGCCCGCGCACGATTATCTGCTCAAGTGCTCGCAGCTTTTCAACGTGCTCGACGCGCGCGGGGCAATCGGCGTGGTGGAGCGTGCGGAGTACTTCCGCCGCATGCAGCGGCTGGCCTTGCAGAACGCGCAGGCCTACGAGGCGCAGCGCGCGCGGCTGGGCTACCCGTGGCTCCCCGAGGGCTGGTCGGTAGACCCCGAGACGGGCGCGCTGAGCGTGCCCCAGCCGGATGTCGCAGCGCCCGCCGCCGGGCCCTACCCCGATAAGCCCGCACCGTTCCTGCTGGAGATCGGGACGGAGGAGCTGCCTGCCGCCGACCTCGATTCGGCCATCGCGCAGCTTGAGCGCGACGCCGCGCGCCGGCTTGCCGAGGCGCGGTTAGACTACGATGCTCTGCGTGTCACCGGCACGCCGCGCCGCCTCGTCCTGCTGGTCGAGGGGCTGGCGCCGGCCCAGCGCGCCGAGGAAACGGTACGCCGGGGGCCGCCCGTCCAGGCTGCCTTCGCGCCTGACGGCACGCCGACCAGGGCGGCGGAGGGCTTCGCGCGCGGGCAGGGTGTGCCGGTTACCGCGCTGGAGCGTCGCGAGATCGCGGGCGGCGAGTACGTCGTGGCGGTGGTCAAAGAGGAAGGCCGCCCCGCCGCCGAGGTGCTCGGCGAGCTGCTGCCGGGGCTCGTCGCGGGGCTGCACTTCGACCGCACGATGCGTTGGAATGGAACAGGCGTTGCCTTCTCCCGGCCCATTCGCTGGTTTGTGGCGCTGCTGGGTGATGGCGTGGTGCCGTTCAGCTACGCAGGGGCCGCCTCGGGGCGGGTGACGCGCGGCCCGCGCCCGCTCCAGTCGCCGGAGATCGAGGTCGAGAGCCCGCAGGACTACTTCGACCGGCTGGGCGAGATGGGCGTCATCGTGGATCGCGACGCCCGCCGCGACGCGATCCGCGAGCAGGTCGAGGCGCTGGCGGCCAGCGCCGGCGGGATGGTGCTCGACGACCCCGGGCTGCTGGAGGAGGTGACCAACCTCGTCGAGCAGCCGACGGCGCTGCTCGGCACCTTCTCCGAGGACTACCTGGAGCTGCCTGATGTCGTGCTGACGACCGTCATGAAGAAGCACCAGCGCTACTTCGCCGTGGTGGACGAAGCTGGCGCGCTGCTGCCCGTCTTTATCGCCGTGCGCAATGGTGACGACCAGCACCTTGGCACGGTGATCGAGGGCAACGAGCACGTCATCCGCGCGCGGTTTGCCGACGCCCGCTTCTTCTTCAACGAGGACCGCCGCCGCCCGCTGGCCGATTACCTGCAGGATCTGCACACGCTGACCTTCCAGGAGGACATCGGCTCGTACTACGATAAGGCCGCCCGGCTGGAGGGGCTTGCCGCCCGGCTCGGCGCGGTTGTCGGCGTGGATGAGGACCGCGAGTTCGACCTGCTGCTGCGCGCGGCCCGGCTGGCCAAGGCCGACCTCGCCACGCAGCTCGTCGTCGAGATGACCTCGCTGCAGGGGCTCGTCGGGCGCGAGTACGCCACCGGCTCGGGCGAACCGCAGGAGGTCGCCGAGGCGATTGCCGAGCACTACCTGCCCCGCTACGCCGGCGACGCCCTGCCCGCCACGCCCATCGGCACGGCGGTCGCCCTCGCCGACCGGCTGGACAGTCTCGTCGGGCTGTTCGCGGTGGGCCTCCAGCCGACCGGCTCGACAGACCCCTACGGGCTGCGGCGTGCGGCGCTGGGCATCGTGCAGATCCTCGTCGAGCGCGAGATCAATCTCGACCTGCACCAGGCAGTCGAGTGGGCGGCGCAGGGCTATACGCAGGAACTCGGGCAGAACATCGTCTCCGCGAAGAGCCGGGCCGCCGTGCTTGACTTTATCGGCGGGCGGTTGGCGGGCGTGCTGCGCGAGGTCTTCCCGCACGACGTGGTCGAGGCGGTGATCGCCGAGCAGGCGCACAACCCCTACCAGGCTTACCGCTACGCTCAGCAGCTTCACGAGTGGACGGCCCGCGAGGACTGGCCCGCCATCCTCGACGCCTATGCGCGCTGCGCGCGCATCACCCGCAACCTGGACGAGACGTACGATCTGAAGCCGCGCTCGTTTGCCGAGCCCGTGGAGAAGAATCTCTACAAGGCCTACCAGCAGGCGCAGAAGACGCTGGGGGCGCGCGCGAGCGTGGACGCATTCCTGTCGGCGTTTGAGCCGGTGGTCCCGGCGATCTCGGCCTTCTTCGCCCCCGCGAGCGAGGGTGGCGTGCTCGTCATGGCGGATGAGCCGAAGGTCCGGCAGAACCGGCTGGCGCTGCTGCAGCACATCGTCGCCCTGGCGGATGGCATCGTGGACCTGAGCCGGCTGGAAGGGTTCTAGGCTTCCGCTGAAAAGGCAGGGGCGGGTGAGATGCGCGATGCGCGATGCGGAGCATCGACTGCATCGACTGCATCGTTAGACCCGCCCCTACAAGTTCATTCTGCGGAAACTACAGGGTTGCCGTCTTACTCCGCGAGGAAGACCAGCCCGCGACCGTCGCCGGCGGTGATGGTCAGCGAGCTACCCTCGATCTCGTAGCTCTCGGCGTTGTTCAGGATGTCCAGGAAGTTCGCTTCCTGGTCCATCACGCCCTCGGGCTCCTCGCACAGCACCAGCGTGGAGGCGATCTCCTCGGTAGTCAGGCTGCTGCCGTCAACCTCGTACGAGCCGCCGAAGCTGTTGCAGCCTGCCTCGCCCGTAATGGCGCCATCCTCAAAGCTCACGGTGAGCGTCGTCCCGGCGATAGTCGAGGAGACGGCGTCGCCGTCAACGAACGACTCCAGCACCCAGTTCGTGCCTTCGAGCTCGGCGTCGGCGGGCGGTTGCTGCTCGTCGAACACCAGCACGACGCTGCCATCGGCGTCGAGCAGCTCAAGCTGTCCGCCTGTCATGCGGGCGCTCTCTACGCCCTGCAGCGCCCCGAGGTAGGCCTGCTCCTGGTCCATCACGCCTTCCGGCTCCATGCAGGCCATCATCGTCGAGATGATCTCCTCGACGGTAAGCGCGTTCCCCTCCAGCGTGTACGCACCGGTGTACTGGTTGCAGCCGGCGATGCCGGCGGCATCCGCCTCGGTGAACTGGAGCGTGATCTCAGTGTCCGCGATGGGTGGCTCCCCATTCAACGAAGCGAGCTGCCACATCGTTCCCGCCAGCTCGGGGGCGTCGCCGTCTATCTCGACGTCCTCTTCGCCCTGCAGAGGGGCCTCGCCTTCCGCACCGCCAGTGTCGCCACCCTCTACCTCGGGTAGATCGGCATCACCACCGGGGGCGGCGCACGCGGCGAGAAGCGGCACGATCAAGATCAGAATTGCAGTTAACAGTAAGCGGTTCATATCATCCCTTTCTCACGACTCGACCGGTATAAATACACTATACCAGTCGGAAGTGTGCATCACCCCTGTGACGCACCGGGATGCTGAATTGTTCCGCCAGATTGGGTGCTACTGCCCGAGAAGCTCCAGCGTGGACCAGGTCGTGGGGTTGCTGACGAGCAGGCGCGGGCAGTGGCTGACCATCGAATCCTGGCTGGCCTCACCCTCCTGATCGTTGTCGCTGAGTGCCACGCAGAAGCCGAACACCTTGCCGGACTCCGGTGTCGCGCGGAGCAGCGACCAGGGGATGGCGGCTTCGAGCGTGTAGCCCCCGCTCCCGTCGCCCTGCGCGGCGAGGTCGATCTCGCCCGCGCTGCGGACGTCGGGCCGGTACATCACGGCTTCAGGGCTGCGCTCGCCGAAATCGCCGGGCGAAAGGCCGAGCTGCGTGTCGTCGCTGTTCCACGACTCGGCATAGTAGTCGCCCTGCAGGTCGGCGTCGAAAACGACCTCGACTTCGTCGCCGCGCCACATGTTGCGCCCTGTCTGGTTCTGCACGTGCACGTCGTCGGTCACGTCCACGGCGAGGTACAGTGCGCGCTCTGTCCAGCACAGGCGCGCCTCCCCGGAGAGGTCGCTTGCCCCGCCCCACTGCCCTGAGCCGAAGGTGTTGGCGCTTAAGGAGAGGCTGGCGGCGGAGCTGGCGTCGCCGAGCAGCCCGTCGATGGTGATGCTGCCCGTACAGGGCGGCACCTGAGCGACCTCGCCGTTGCCGGGGCGTGCGTTCGGCGCCTGCGGTGTGAGGCCCGGCTCGACGTCGTCCTGATCGTCCCCGGGTGCCGCGGTCGCGGTGACCGCATCGCCGCCCGGCTCGGCAGTCAGCGACTGCGCGGTGATGGTCGCATAGACCGACTCGACCGTCGCCTCGGAGCCCTCGCCGCTGCTCAACCCGGCGGCGTTGCAGGCCAGCGCCGCGCTGACCAGCACCACGGCGACCAGCCATACAGCCCACATGCGGGGGGATAATCGCGTCATGTTGTTCTCTCTAAGCTGTCGTTGCACGAAACAAACAGGGGCGAGATGCCTCGCCCCTCCGATTATACGTGATGTGCGGTTGGCGTGCCGGGG
>CAZDLX010000066.1:0-13866 GCA_964506005.1 uncultured Anaerolineae bacterium
AGGCGCGGCTGGTCGAGCGCGGCGTCTTTGCCCTCGGTGTGGCGGATGTGCTCGATGAAGCCCTCGGCGAAGTGCGGGAAGATGTCGTCGAAGACGCGGTCTTTCAAGCGCTCGCCGAGCTCCCTGGCGTAGTTCTCGCTGCCCTCCAGCACCTGGTCGAGGAAGCTGAGGCTGCGGTCTTCCGCCGCCTCCGGCACGAAGGCCGCCGCCCGGAAGAACAGCCAGAAGTAGCGGATGGCGGTGGCCCGCTCCGGCGAGTTGAGCGCCTCCTCCAGGTCGATCTCGTAGTAGTTGGTGGCGCGCGAGTGCGCCTGCGCGGCGTACAGCCGCCACAGCTTGCCGTTCGTCAGGATGGCGTAGGGGGCCTCGCCGCCGGCCAGCACCGAGACGACGCGCTGCCCGGGGATGTCGTCCGGGCGGTCGGGGTCGGCGGGGTCCGGCGTGTCGAGGTGGCGGTTCCACGGGTAGGCCAGGCACAGCGCCAGCGGCTCCTCGCCGCCGGGCTGCGTGAGCGTGTAGTCGGGCTGCGAGTCGCCCGTTGCGCCGCCGGCGCGCCACGCCCAGCCGAGCGCGCGCAGGGCGGGCTCGACGAGCTCGGTGCGGGTCTCCCCTGCCTTCTCGTGCGCGATGCGCTCTCGTGCGGCGGCGAACAGGTCTTGCAGCGCCCGGTAAGTGGCATCCGGCGACTCCTGCCAGGCGTCGGTCTCCGGCAGGCGCGCGGTCAGGTAGTAGTCGGAGAACAGCGCGCGGTTGTTGAAGTACGCCTCCGACCACGCGGCGACGACGTAGGCCGAGAGCAGCTTGTCCACCTGGTAGAGCACGTCCGGCTCGGTGTAGGTGAAGCGGCGCAGCACGCGTAGCGCCACCGGCGACGGGTTGCGCCGTTCGACGGTCAGCACGTGGGGACGCACGGCGACCTGCTTGCGGGCGAAGGCCGTGCCCTGGCTCTCCGGCGTCTGGCGCTCCAGCAGCACGAAGTCCAGCGATTCGTAGTCGCTGGTGATGACGAAGAGGTAGTCGCCGGGCTTGTTGCGGAAGCTGCGGGCCAGCGCCTGCCGGTCGGCAACGCGCATGGAGCGCATCTCGAACAGGTAGACGTACAGCGTGCCGAAGTCGTCCTCCTGCACGGCAAGCTGCTCAACGTACTGGATGTGCCGGCGCAGGCTCTCGTCCGTGATGCCGAGCGCGCCGGCGGACTGGGGCAGCGGCTGGACGTCATAGCCGAGGCTCAGGAAGAAGGAGGCGACTCCCTGGCGGCTGGAGAGCGCAAGAACGTCCTGCGAGCGCAGGTCAAGATCAGGTCTCGGCATTCCGGTAATCCCTCTGCATGGATCATTGAGGCGTTCGGCAAACCAGACGGGGAAGGCCCGTGGAGTCTATTGTACTTGCGGGGCGGGAGTCGGCAAGCGAGGGGGGAGGCGGCAAAACAAAAAGCCCCTTTGCAGGGGCTTCTTTATGGGCCCGACAGGATTCGAACCTGTGACCAACCGGTTATGAGCCGGGAGCTCTGCCGCTGAGCTACGGGCCCGCGGAGGAGCGGGCAACGGGATTCGAACCCGTAACAACAGCTTGGAAGGCTGATGTGTTACCATTACACCATGCCCGCTCGCAGACCTCATTTTACCCCGGATCGCCCCGCCGAACAACGATCCGCGGCCTCGCTCAGCCCATGACGACTTCGACGCGGTGCGTTCCACCGTCGGCGAAGACGGGCAGCACGCGGCCCTCGACCGGGCTGCCATCCACGGTCAGGGATGCCACGCCCTTCTCGACATGGGCCGGGTTGCGCACCGTGATGTCGTACGTCGCACCGCGGAACGCGCGCCGCACCGTGAAGCCGTCCCACGACGCCGGGATGCACGGATCGACCGCCAGCCCGTCGTGCGTGGGCCGCACGCCGAGAATCCACTGGGTGATCGCGACGTAGTTCCAGGCCGCCGTGCCCGTCAGCCACGAGTTCTTGGCCTCGCCGTGAGTCGGCGCGTCGCGCCCGGCGATCATCTGGGCGTACACGTACGGCTCCAGCCGGTGCACGTCGGAGAGGGCCTCGCGGGCCGAGGGGTTGATGCGCAGGTAGTAGTCGTGTGCGGCATCGCCCCGCCCCAGCCGCGTCTCCGCGATCATGATCCACGGGTTGGTGTGGCAGAATACGCCAGCGTTTTCCTTATAGCCCGGCGGGTACGACGAGATCTCGCCGAGGTGCAGGTAGTAGCGGGAGTAGGCCGGCTGCTGGAGTACGATCCCGTGCGGCGTCGCCAGCCGCTCGCGGACCGCGTCGAGCGCCTGCCGGGCGCGGCCATTGTCGAGCCCGAGCCCCGCCATGACGCACATCCCCTGCGGTTCGACGAAGATCTGCCCCTCCTCGCAGCGCGCCGACCCCACCGGCTCGCCGAAGTGGTCATACGCCCGCAGGAACCACCCGCCGTCCCAGCCGTGCGCCTCGACCGTGGCTTCCATGTCGGCGGCGGCCTGCGCCGCCCAGATGCGGTCCTCCGGGCGGTCGCAGCGACGCGCGATCTCGGCGAACTCCGTCGCGGCGAGCACGAACTGCCCCGCGATGAACACCGACTCCGCCGTCTGGCCGTCCATCGTGTCGGACGTTTGGAAGGATTGGCCCGGCTCCTGGCTGAAGGTGTTGAGGTTCAGGCAGTCGTTCCAGTCGGCCCGCCCGATGAGCGGCAGCCCGTGCGGGCCAAGCCGGTCGAGCGTGTAGGCGATGCAGCGGCGCAGGTGCTCGTACAGCGGCTGCTCGCTGCCCGGCTGGTTGTCGAAGGCCACCGGCTCGTCGAGGATCGCCCAGTCCGCCGTTTCCTTGAGGTACGCCGCCACCGCCAGCACGAGCCACAGCGGGTCGTCGTTGAAGTTGCTGCCCACCGCGTCGTTGCCGCGCTTGGTGAGTGGCTGGTACTGGTGGTACGCGCCGCCGCTCTCGAACTGCGTCGCGGCGAGGTCGAGGATGCGCTGGCGGGCGCGGTCGGGGATCATGTGGACGAAGCCGAGCAGGTCCTGGTTGCTGTCGCGGAAGCCCATGCCGCGCCCCACACCTGACTCGAAGAACGACGCCGAGCGGCTCAGGTTGAACGTCACCATGTTCTGGTAGGCGTTCCAGATGTTGACCATGCGGTTGGTGTGCTCGTCGGGTGTGTGGACATGCAGCACGCCGAGCAGAGCGTCCCACTGCTCGCGCAGTGCGCAGAACGCCGCCTCGACGCGCTCCGGCTGGGTGTACGCCTCGACGATCGGCAAAACGGTAGTCTTGTTGATCGTCTGCGAGCCGGGCGGATCGAACTTGGCGTCGGCGGGGTTCTCGTGGTAGCCGAGCAGGAAGATCACCCTCTGCGACTCGCCGGGGGCGAGCGTCAGCCGGACGTGGTGCGCGCCGGCGGGCTGCCAGCCGTGCGCGATGGAGCCGGACAGGCAGCCGCGCTCCACGGCAACCGGGTCGTGCAGGCCGCGGTACGCGCCGAGGAACGCCTCGCGCTGCGTGTCGAAGCCCTCGACCGGCGCGGAGCAGGCGAAGTAGGCGAAGTGATTGCGCCGCTCGCGGTACTCCGTCTTGTGGTAGATGACCCCGCCGTCCACCTCGACCTCGCCGATGGAGTAGTTGCGCTGGAAGTTGGTCTGGTCATCCCAGGCGTCCCACAGCGCGAACTCGACGAACGAGAACAACGACAGCTCGGCGGGCTCGTCCCGGCGGTTGGTAACTGTCGCATCCCAAACTTCGAGCGTCTCGCCGGGCGGCACGAAGTACCGTATCGCTGCCTCGATGCCGGCTTTCTGCGACGAGATGACGGTGTAGCCCAGCCCGTGCCGGCAGGTGTAGGCGTCCAGCCCGGCGCGGACCGGCTGCCATGCCGGCGACCAGTACGCCCCGGTGGCGTCGTCGCGCAGGTACAGGCAGCGCCCGCCCGCGTCGAGGGGCACGTTGTTGTAGCGGTAGCGTAACAGCCGCCGCAGCCGGGCATCGCGATAGAACGCGTAGCCGCCTGCCGTGTTCGAGATCAGCCCGAAGAAGTCGCGGCTGCCCAGGTAGTTGATCCAGGGGAGAGGCGTATCGGGCTGGGTGATGACGTACTCGCGTGCCTCGTCGTCGAAGTATCCGTAGCGCATAGGGTTCCTTCTCGGGTTACCGTTAAGAAGCCAGGTTGAAGCCGGGCATGCAGCATCAGCCTTCCGGCTCGACGACCGCGTTAGCTGCGATTACCGACTGGTAATAGCGGGCGCTCGACTTCAGGCGGCGCTCCTGCGTGTCGAAATCCACGTGCACGATGCCGAAGCGCTTGGTGTAGCCGAAACCCCACTCGAAGTTGTCCAGCAGCGACCACGCAAAGTAGCCCTTGAGCGGGATACCCGCGGCGATGGCCCGCGCACACTCGGCGAGGTGGTCGCGGAAGTAGGCCACACGGCGCGGATCGTCCACGCAGCCATCCGGACCGACGGTGTCTTCAAATGCCGCGCCGTTCTCGGTGACGTACAGCGCCGGGAAGTGGTAACCGAAGTGCACCTGGCCCAGGATGTCGTACAGGCCCTGCGGCGCGACCTCCCAGCCCATCTCCGTTACGTCGTCGCTGACGAAGACCTCGCGTGGGGCGTTCTCCGCCTCGGGGATGGCCTCGCTGCGGATCACGTGCCGCGAGTAATAGTTGATGCCGAGGAAATCGATGGGCGCGGCTATCACGTCGAGGTCGCCGGGCTGTACGAAATCCATCGGGCGGTCGAACTCGGCGACCATGTCGCGGGGGTAGCCCCGCCCCGCGACCGGGTCGAGGTACCAGCGGTTCATCGCGCCGTCGGCGCTGTGAGCCGCCTGGCGGTCGGCGAGGCTGCGCGAGGCGGGCGTGTGCGGCCAGAGGTTGAGCACCAGACCCACGTCCGCGCCCGGCACGGCCTGCCGGATTAAGGGCACGGTCCAGCCGTGCGCCAGCAGCACGTGATGCCCCGCTGCCAGGTTCTCGTCCATATTGGTGTGGCCCGGCGCGTGCCGCCCCTGCAGATGGCCCACCACGGCAATGACCCAGGGTTCGTTGAACGTCGTCCACGACTTCACGCGGTCGCCGAGCGTGCGCACGACCACATCCGCGTACTCGACGAACGCCTCCGCCGTGCTGCGCGCGGGCCAGCCGCCCTCGTCCTGCAGCGCCTGCGGTAGATCCCAGTGGTACAGCGTGGCGAACGGCGTGATGCCCGCCTCAAGCACGGCGTCGACCAGCCGGCTGTAAAAGTCGAGGCCCTTCTGGTTGACGCGGCCTCGCCCTTCGGGCAGGATGCGCGGCCATGAAATGGAGAAGCGGTAGGCGTCCAGGCCGAGATGCTGCATCAGCGCGATGTCGTCGGGGTAGCGGTGGTAGTGGTCGCAGGCGACGTCGCCCGTCGAGCCGTCCTCGATGTTGCCGGGCGTATGCGTGAAGCGATCCCAGATCGACTCGCCCTTGCCATCCTCGTTCCATGCCCCCTCGATCTGGTACGAGGAGGTTGCTGCTCCCCAGACGAAGTCTGCGGGGAAGGTGTGGCGCTCGCTCATCAGGTTGTGGTCTCCTGTCTTTCCATGTTGGGTTGGGGCTGGCCTGTGCCAGCCACTGAGCATCCTGGCTGCGGCCAGGCGGCTACAACACGTCGTGATCCACCAGTTTGGTGATCGGCACAGCCCCGGTACCGGCGGCCTGCCCCGGCAGTGTGAGCTTGCTGCAGGCGACGAAATGCTCCGGCTCTACCTCGACGAGGGGCGGGGCCTCGGCGGCGCAGCTCGCATCCTTGGCGGCCAGCGGGCAGCGGTCGTAGTACGCGCAGCCGCCGGTATAGCCCGACTGCTTGCCTTTCAGGGCGATCTCAGCCACGCCCTCGACCTCCTCCCACTTCTTGTCGAGGCGGGGGACGGACGCCATGAGCATCTGCGTGTAAGGGTGCATCGGCTTCTGGTAGATCTTCCCGGTGGCACCCATCTCGACGATGCAGCCGCGGTACAGAATGGCCGATTTATCGCTGATGTAGTAGCCGAGCGAGAGGTCGTGCGTGATGAACAGGATCGAAAGCCCTCGCGCTTTCAGGTCGGCCAGCAGGTTGAGTACGTCGATGCGGGTGGAAGCGTCGAGCATGCTGATGATCTCGTCGGCGACGAGCAGCTTGAGGTCGAGCAGCAGCGCCCGCGCGATCAGCAGGCGCTGGAGCTGCCCGCCGCTGAGCTGGTGGGGGAACTTGTGCAGGCAGTGCTCGGGGTTCAGGCCAACCGACTCCAGCGCGAGACAAACTCTCGTGTCCCACTCGGCGCGGCTGACGCCGGGGTAGAACTCCTCGCGCAGAATCTCAAACGTGCGGTCGGCCTTGAAAATTGGGTTGTACGAACTGAAAGGGTCCTGAAAGACGCCCTGCACGTGCCGGTAGTATTCCTTGAGCGCGCTGCCCTTGAGCGTTGCGATGTCCACGCCCTCGAATGTGATCGTTCCCTCGGTACGCCCGATGAGCCGCAGGATCATCTTGCCGATGGTGCTCTTGCCGCTGCCGCTCTCGCCGATCAGCGAGACGACCTGCCCCTTCTCGACCGTGAAGCTGACATCCTGCACGGCGTGCAGTTCCTTACTGCCGAAGGTGCCGACGTGGTAGACCTTTGACACGCCTTCGAGCTTAAGCATGGGGCTCAACCTCCTTCCAGCAGGCGACGAAGTGGCCCGGTTCGACCTCGATGACCGGCGGCTCCTCCAGGCACTTCTCCATGGCGAACGGGCAGCGGTCGCGGAAGCGGCACCCCTGCGGCGGGTTGAGAAGCGGCGGCGGGCTGCCGGGGATGCCGGTCAGGCGCTTCTCGGCGTGCCGCACGCCGGCTTCCGGCAGCGACGAGATCAGAAGCTGGGTGTACGGGTGGCGCGGGCAGTTGATGATCACCTCGGTGGGCGCCTTCTCGGCGAGTTTGCCCGCGTACATGACGAGGATGCTGTCGGCGATCTGGTACAGGATCGAGATGTCGTGGGTGACGAACATAATGCTCTTGACGATCTGCTGGTTGCGGAACTCGACCAGCATCTCGGCGACGGCCTTCTGGGTGGAAACGTCCAGCGCCGAGGTGATCTCGTCGGCGATGAGCAGCGAGGGGTCGAGCAGCGTCGAGAGCACCATCACCATGCGCTGCTTCATGCCGCCGGAGAGCTCGATCGGGTACATGTTCAGCACGTCGTGCGAGAGCTCGACGAGGTCGAGCCGGCGCTTGAGCTCGGGCAGTATCTCCTTGTAGCTCACGTCGTGCGCCGCCAGCAGATCCGCCGTCATCTTTCCGATCTTGCGCGTGGGGTTCAGCGCGCTCATCGCGTACTGCGGGATGATGGATACGCGCTTGTAGCGGAAGGCGTTCATCTTCTCGCCGTCCCAGACGGGCAGCTCGATGCCATCCAGCATCACGCAGCCTTCGACGTACTTCATGCGCGAAGTCAGGCGGATCAGGCTGTAGCCGAGCGTGCTCTTGCCGCAGCCAGACTCGCCGGCCAGCCCCATGATCTCGCCATCGGCGATACTGAATGATGCGCCGTCCAGCGCCTTGACGTCGCCGTGCAGGGTCTGGTAGTAGACTCGGAGGTTCTCAACTTCCAGGCTCACGGTCTTACATCTCCCTCAACTTGGGGTTGAAGACTTCGTCCAGCCCGACGTCCATAACGTACAGTGCCCCGACAATCGCCATAATGGCGAGCCCCGGCGGGATGAACCACCACCACATCCCGAGGTGCAGTGCGCTCCAGAGGACTGCGTTGTTCATCATCAGGCCCAGCGAGATCGCATTCGTAGGGCCAAGCCCGATGAAGTCCAGCGTGGCGGCGGTGAGGATCGCGCCGCCGAACTGGAGGATGAAGGTCATGAACAGATACGACATCATGTTCGGGGCGATCTCGCGGAAGATGATCTTGAGCGAATTCATCCCGCTCAGCCGGGCGAGGTCCACGAACTCCCTGGCACGCAGCGAGAAGGTCTGGGCGCGGATGGCTCGCGCCGCCCACGGCCAGGCGAAGATGCCGATGAACAGGCTCTCAAGCAGGATGCTCCGCACTTCGAGATACGCGGCGAGGATCAGCAGGACGGCCAGCGTCGGGATGACGAGGACGATGTTCGTCAGCATATTGAGCAGCTCGTCGATGATGCCGCCCTCGTAGCCTGCGACGAACCCGATGAGCACCCCGAGCAGCGTGCCCAGCCCCCCGCCGACCACGCCAACCAGAAAGGTAGCGCCGAGACCATGCACGAACTGCGCGAACACGTCCTGCCCGAAAGTCGTCGTCCCGAACCAGAAGTCGGCAGAGGGCGGCTGGGCGGGCGGCCCGACGTAGGCGAGCGGGGCGTTGTCGGTGAGCTGCGGGCCGATGATCGCCAGCACGACGAAAATAAGCACGACGGCGAGGCCAATTCGCAGCTTGTTATTCCGCAGCGCGAAGTACAGTGTCTCGTTCTTCTTCAGCGCCGTTAAGGGCGGCGCCTGGGCTTTCAATGTTGCCGTCATGCTGCTTCACCTTGCATCCCGGTTCGCGTGCGCGGGTCCACGAGAACGTAGACGATGTCGATGACAAAATTCGCCAGCAACACGCCGATGATGATGAACAGGAAGCACCCCTGCAGCAGGAAGTAGTCCTGGTTCTGGATTGCCTGGAGGATGAGATACCCGATACCGGGGTATGAGAACACGATCTCGGTGGCGAGCGCGCCCGCCACGATGACGCCCAGCTGCAGCGCTAGGCCGGTGAGCTGTGGGAGGATCGCGTTGCGGAAGGCGTATTTCCGGACGAGGCTTCGCGGCGCGCCCAGCGCTTCCAGATAGTGCGAATACTCGGCCTCGAGCTCGTAGATGATCATGTTCCGCATGCCGATGGCCCACCCGCCGAACATGACCAGAAATAGCGATGCAAAGGGCAGGAACCAGTGCTCCAGAAGGCTCTTGATGAACGTCCACGTGAAGGCGGGGCGCAGCGCGTAGCTGTACGCGCCGGAGATCGGGAAGAGCCCCGCGGCGATGCCGAGGGCCCAGGCCAGCAGGATGCCGAGCCACATGTACGGCGTCGCGGTCAGGATGTAGCCGACCGGCAGGATCGTGTTGTCCAGCCGCTTGCTCCGGGCCGCGTATGCCCCGAACTTGTTGCCCGTCCACCAGCTTAACAGGATGGAGGGCAGCAGCAGGAAGATGTCGTAGGGTACGGCGCGCGTGATGACCTTGAGCACCGGGGTCGGGAACAGCCACAGGCTCGTGCCGAGGTCGCCGTGCAGTAGGGCATTCCAGAAGTTGAGATACTGCTGCCAGATGGGCAGATCCAGCCCGAAAGCCTGCGTGTAGTAGGTGTACATCGTTGCGGAAGCCTCGGCCTTCAGGCCCGCTCTCGCCAGCATCACGCGGACCGGGTCACCGGGCATAAAGCGAGGGATCAGCCAGTCGATGGTGACCGCGAGGACAAACGTGAGAGTGTAGATGGCCAGTTTTCTTCCGAAGTAGCGTCTCACGTTGCCTCCCCTTTCGGAATGGTGCTGGTCTGGCCCGCCCCTCCCGCAGCCTGCAGGAGGGGCGGGTCGACCGTGTGGTTTACGTCAGTGTGGGCATCAGAAACTGCCCCGCTTCACCGGCTACTGGGCCTCTGCCTCAACAGGCTCGATCTCGGCCAGCAGGCGGATAGCGCCCATGTTCCAGTACCCGCGCCAGGTGGCCGGCAGGTAGTGGGACGCATCCTCGGCTGAGGATGGCCAGTTCGTCCAGGTCGAGCTGTTGACCTGGGCCCACAGCCCGTTGTACCACATCGGGATGACGGGCATATCTTCGAGCATGATGCGCTGCAGCTGCGAGGTGATGGCCTTCATGGCCTCCACGTCGCCAACCGGCGTCTTGTCAAGCTCCACCACCAGGTCGAAGGCTTCCTGGTTCTCGTAACGGCCGTAGTTGCCGTCGCCCATCGACGCGATGTCTTCGATGGGGTTCTGGAAGATCCAGTCGTAGTACGCCCAGACGGTGTTGCCCATCTGCTCCTGGTTGTCAACGGCCATGTCGAACTCGCCGCTCAGGCGCTGGTCGAGGTACTGGCCGTAGTCCGGCGTGCCAACCACCACGTTGATGCCGACAGCCTGCGCGCTCTCGGAGATCACGCGGGCAGCCTCCATCCAGTCGGTCCAGCCGTTGGGGACGATGACGGACAGCTCGAAGGCCTCGCCGTCCAGCGTCTCAATGAAGCCGTCGCCGTCACTGTCGGTGTAGCCGGCATCCGCCAGGATCTGCGCCGCCATGTCGGGGTCGTACTCGAAGCCAAGCTCGTCTACGACAGCCTGGTCGACGTACTCATCCCAGATGGGCAGCAGCCCCGTCGGGTTAGCCTTCTGCACGATGTTGCCGTACACGACGTTCACGATCTCATCCGTGTTGATAGCATAAGCCATCGCCCGGCGGAACGCCACGTCGTCCATCGGCGCCTTGTGCAGGTTCATGATCAGCCACGCCGTGTTGGAGGACAGCATGTACGGGGGCTCGGGGTAGTAGGTGGAGATCGGGTAGCCGGTCTGCATCAGCGTGGCGATGCCCGGCAGGAAGTTGTTGCTCAGGTCAACCTCGTTCTGGAGGATGCGCGCCAGGCCGACGTTGTTGCCCGAGTTGACGATGTCAACGATGCGGGTGGGCTTCATCTCCATGCCGAGGGCTTCCGTGCCCCACCAGTTCTCGTTCTTCACCCAGACCATGCGGTCCTGGTCGTGAGTCTCGTAGAGGTACGGGCCGGTGCCGATGGGGTTCTCGTTGGCGCCGCTGGCCACTTCGTCAGGGGTCTTGTCGGCCCACAGGTGCTGCGGGACGATGGCGTTGCTGTACAGGTAGTACCCCCACTCCTGGTAGAGCGGCTCGCTGAAGGTAAAGATGAGCGTATTGCCATCCACCTCGATGCTGTCCAGCCAGTCCCAGATCGGGCTGATGGAGAGCGCGGCGGTCTGGCCAAGCTCGAAGGTGAACTTCACATCTTCCGCGGTGAACGGCTCGCCGTCAGTCCAGGTGATGCCATCGCGGACGACCAGCTCGTACACGTTGTCGCTGGTCCAGTCGCCGCTCTCAGCCAGCCAGGGGATGTACTCGTCGGCCAGCGGGTCGTACAGGAACAGCGTTTCGTAGCATAGGCCGATGACGCCAGTGGCATAGTTGCCCTGCATGAAGGGGTTCCAGCTTGAGGGCGGGCCCCACTGGGTGCCGGTGGTGTAGAGCGTCTCGGTGCGGACGTAGCCGGCGTCCGCGGCGGGAGCGGGCTCTTCGGCGGCCTCGGCAGCGGCAGCGGCCTCAGCGGCGGCGGCTGCCTCGGCGCGGGCGGCTTCAAGCTCGGCCTCCAGCGCGGCAAGGTCTTCCTCGCTGACAGCACCCTCGCCAGCCTCGGCGAGCTGCGCCTCAAGCTCGGCAATCCGGGCCTCGGCTTCTTCGACGGCCGTGTCCACCTCGGGCACTGCCGCCGTGGGCGCGCACGCCGCCAGCAGCAGACTCGCTGCCAGCAGCACGGACAGAATAAGCGTCGTGCGTTTCATGGTTCTTTCTCCTCTTGAATGCTGCGAACTGCTGAGGATATCGCTTAGGCACGTGTCGTCAGGCATTGTTGCGCTTGATAACCCTCCTCCTCCTGGTCAAGGGATTGCGTCTGCAACCTGTTGGGAACGCTCCCAACGATAAGTAAAAAAGAGAAACCGGAGTCTCTCAGCCCACCCGCTAGTGAGTGCCGCACGACTCGCGGACGATTAGCTCGGTGTCCATGATGATGCGGCGCGCAGGCTGCGTGCCCTGCTCAATCAGGTCGATCAGAGTCTCGACTGCCTTGGCGCCGAACTTGTGGACGGGTTGGCGGATGGTGGTGAGGTGGGGGGTGCCGTGTGCGGCAGGTGGCAGATCGTCGAAGCCGACGAAGGCGATGTCGCCGGGCACTGTCAGCCCGGCCTGGTGAACCGCGCGCATGGCGCCAATAGCCATCACGTCGGAGGCGGCGAAGACCGCATCGGGCCGGGCAGGCAGCAGGGCCTGCATGGCCCGGTAGCCGCTGGCCTCGGTGAAATCACCCTCGACGATGAGCGACTCGTCGACCAGCCAGCCGTGGTCGGTCAGCGCCTTCAGGTAGCCCTCGCGCCGGTCAACGCTGACCGTGCTATTGTCGGGCCCGGCGATGGTGGCGATGCGTTTGTAACCGTGCTGGATAAGGTGTTCGGCGGCGCGGTAGCTGGCGCGCACGTTGTCCACGTCGACATAGCTGACGCCGTCACTGTGGAAGGGGCGCCCCGCGACGACGAACGGTATGTTCGAGCTCAGCAGCCGGTCGATCAGCTTGTCGCCGAGCTGCCCCGCCTGCAAGATGATGCCGTCCATCAGGCCGCGCCGTGAGATGCGCGGGAAGATTTTGTCCTCGTCGTCCTTTGTCGCGAAGAGGAACAGGCTCAGCGTGTAGTCGTACTGGTTGCAGGCGTGCGCGATGCCCTGGACGAGATGCGGGAAGAAGGGGTCGGTGAAGAACGAGCTGACACTCCGCGGCAAGACCAGGCCGAGCATCCAGGAGCGCTGCGAGGCGAGCGTGCGCGCGGCGGCGTTCGGATGGTAGCCGGTGCGCTGGATGACCTCCCAGACGCGCTGGCGGACGTCATCGCGCACGTGCGGGTGCTCGTTGACGACCCGCGACACCGTCGAACGGGAAACGCCGGCCAGCCTGGCGATATCTTCGAGTGTTAGACTTGACACTATCGGCCCGCCTCTGGTACCGCTCCCATATGGGAGCGCTCTCAGTCAACCACAGTATAAAAGGGAACTTTGCCCGCTGTCAAGCATCCGGGCCAAATCTGACGAAGCGTATGGGTTTTGTCTCAGAGTCTGGAGTGCGTTTTTACGAACTCGACGACCTCGCCGGCGTAGCCGAACGCCAGGCAGGTGACGGTGTCCGCACCGCCGTAGTACACGGCCAGCCGCCCGGTCTCGGCGTCTACCAGCGCGGCACAGGGAAAGGCCACGTTGGGCACGTCGCCGGTGCGCTCGTAGGGTGCCTGAGGTGCGAGCAGGTAGGGCTCGCTGCGGTACAGCACCTTCCACGGCTCGTCGAGGTCGAGCAGTGCCGCGCCAAAGCTGTACACGAACCCGTTGCAGGAGGTCAGCACGCCGTGGTAGATGAGCAGCCAGCCCTCGTCCGTCTCGATGGGCACCGGCCCTGCCCCGATCTTGGTTGACTGCCAGCCACCGGTAACGCCCATCACGTAGCGGTGCCGCCCCCAGTGGATCATGTCGGGGCTCTCGCTGTAGGTGATATCCCCGAACGGCGTGTGCCCGTTGTCGCTGGGCCGGCTGAGCATGGCGTACTTGCCGCCGATGCGCCGTGGGAACAGCACGCCGTTGCGGTTGAACGGCAGAAACGCGTTGTCCATCTGGTAGAACGTCTCGAAGTCGTAGGTGTAGCCCACGCCAATGGTCGGCCCGTGGTAGCCGTTGCACCAGGTGATGTAGTAACGGTCCTCAATCCACGTCACGCGCGGATCGTAGGCGTATTCAAACGCGTTGATCTCCGCTGCGCGCGGGTCGGCGGGCAGCCAGTGGATGCGCTCGGGCTGGATGTCCCACGCCAGGCCGTCGGCGCTCTTCCCGGCGTGGATCTGCATCTGGCGGCGGGTGTCGTCGCAGCGGAACACGCCCGCGAAGCCGCCTTGATACGGCACGACGGCGCTGTTGAAGATGCTGTTGGAGGTGGGCAGCAGGTCGTAGGGGATGACCGGGTTGGCGCTGTAGCGCCACAGCACGGCGTCGCTGCCGGTGGGGCGGTCCTCCCAGGGGATGTTGGGCAGCGGCGGGCCCTGCACCGTCGTTTGTCTGGCAGTCTGGCTCATGGGACGCCTCGTTTCACAGCCGGGAGTCAGGTGGCGGGCGGC
>CAZDLX010000066.1:13966-15168 GCA_964506005.1 uncultured Anaerolineae bacterium
GAGCTTCCCGACGCCAACCCTACGCTCGGCAAACGGTACATTGGTTCACTTGAATTCGGGCACTGCAACGCCCCATAATCTGCGTAGGCCCAGCCGTGATGCTCTCGCTTTGCGCAGTCACGGTCCATCCCAACTTCCCACCATCTTCCCATCACCTTCCGCACGCCTTCATCCCCCGGGTCTTACTGTCGCCGTGCTCTGGCTGCCGTGGTCAGAGACCGCGGCGACGCTGGACTTCATCGTATCAAGCAGGAGACACCAAAGGAGAATGGCACATGCTTCCGATGCGTACAGGACTCCGGCGGGCGCGATCCGCACTGCTGTTGGCGGTGCTGATGCTGCTGCTCGTCGCAGTCGCACCGGGCCGTGTCGCGGCTCAGGTGGAGAACGTGGTGATCAACGAGATCCAGGTCAGCACTGCCAGCGTAGACTGGGAGTTCATCGAGATCAACGGCGCGCCCGGCACCGACCTGAGCAGCCTGACTCTGCTCGTCATCGAGTCGGACGCGGGCACCTCGATGGGGGCCATCGACAGGTTGGTCTCGCTCGCCGGGCAGTCCATCCCCGACGACGGCTACTGGGTGGGGGCCAGCCCAGCCGGGGCCGCCGCCTATGGCATCACACCTGACCTGAGCTTCGCCAACGACACCTTCGAGAACAGCACGACGAGCTACCTGCTCGTCACAGACTTCACGGGCGCTCTGAACGACGACCTCGACACCGACAACGACGGTGTGCTCGACAGCACGCCCTGGACGGCGGTCGTAGACAGCATCACGATCACCGATGGCGGTGCGGGTGATGCCGCCTACGGGGCAGTCACATTTGGGCCTGACGGCACATTCCTGCCCTCGGGCACGTTCCGCTGCCCCAACGGGCCGGGCGGCACGTTCGACGGGAACCTGCTTGACTTCAACGTTCCTGATGGCACCCCTGGCACAGCCAACGCCTGTGATGACGAGCCGCCCACCGATGCAGTGGCCTTCCTCAGCGAGATCCGTATTGACCAGCCCTCAGACGACAATGACGAGTACTTCGAACTAACCGGCGAGCCCGGCACCGTGCTCGACGGGCTGACCTACCTCGTCATCGGCGATGGCACCGGTGGCAGCGGTGTGATTGAAGCTGTCGCGAACCTCAGCGGGCAGGTGATCCCGGCGAGTGGCTTCTTCGTTGCCGCCGAGAGCACGTTCACCCTCGGT
>CAZDLX010000066.1:15268-16883 GCA_964506005.1 uncultured Anaerolineae bacterium
GACGTGACGCCGTGGTCGGCGATCGTCGAGTGTGTGGCGCTGCTCCACGGAGCACCCAGCGAGCTGACGTACTGCGATACGACCGTCGGGCCGGATGGCTCCAACGTGCCGGGCCACGTCTTCAAGTGCGAGGACGGCTGGCGGATCGGTGCATTTGATCCGGCTGGCGGGAATGACACGCCCGGCGCGGCGAATGCCTGCGACGTGACGCCGCCCGACGAGCTCGTCTGCGGCGACCCTGCCACGCTGATCCACGAGATCCAGGGCAGCGGCGACGCCAGTCCGCTGGCGGGCCAACAGCACGTCATCGAGGGCATCGTCGTTGGCGACTTCCAGGGCGGTGACGGCGACCCGTTCAACACGGACCTCGAGGGCTTCTACGTGCAGGAAGAGGTCGGCGAGCAGGATGCTGACCCCGCCACGTCTGAAGGCATCTTCGTCCATGCGCCGGCCGCGGCGGATGTCGTTCCGGGTGACGTTGTTCGCGTCGCCGGCACGGTACAGGAGTTCTTCGGGCTGACCGAGCTGACCAACGTGACCGGCCTGGTCGACTGTGGCGATGCGCCGCTGCCCGATCCGGTTGACGTGACGAACGTCGACGTGGACGAGTTCGAGCGGTACGAGGGCATGCTGGTCCGCTTCCCGCAGGAGCTCTTTATCTCCGAGTACTTCGACTACGACCGCTTCGGCGAGATCAAGCTCTGCACCGAGCGGCTGTTCCAGCCGACCGCCGTGCACGAGCCCGGCTCGCCTGAGGCGGTGGCACTCGCCGAGCACAACGCCGATGTGTGCATCACGCTCGACGATGCGCGCTCCGAGCAGAACCCCGACCCCGCCTACCATCCGAATGGCGCTGAGTTCACGCTCGACAACCTCTTCCGCGGTGGGGACATCGTGCAGAACGCGGTCGGCGTCCTCGACTTCCGCTTCGATCTGTACCGCCTCCAGCCGACGCAGGGTGCGGACTTCATCGTAGCGAACCCCCGTCCGGCTGCGCCTGACGACGTGGGTGGGCGGCTGCAGGTGGCGGCCTTCAACGTGCTGAACTACTTCATCACGCTGGACAGCCGCGGCGCGAACGACCCTGTGGAGTTCCAGCGACAGCAGGACAAGATCGTGGCTGCGATCACGGCGATGGACGCCGAGGTCGTGGGCGTGATGGAGATCGAGAACCAGGTACCGGCGCTCGCCAACCTCGTCGATGCGCTGAACGCCGCAGCCGGCGCGGGCACCTACGCCTTCATCGACACCGGCGGGCCTGTTGGCACGGATGAGATCACGGTCGGCATCATGTACCAGCCGGGCGCCGTGACCCCGGTAGGCGAGGAAGCCATCCTCGACGACCCGTCATTCACCGATCCGCTGGGCAGCGGCCAGCAGAAGAGCCGCCCGGCCATTGCCCAGACCTTCATGGAGAACGCGACCGGCGAGCTCTTCACGGTCGTCGTCAACCATCTGAAGTCCAAGGGCTCGGTGTGCCCCGGCGACGCGGACCCGATGCAGGGCAACTGCAACATCACCCGCACGCTGGGCGCTGAGGCGCTCGTTGACTGGCTGGCGACCGACCCGACCGGCAGCGGCGACCCCGACTTCCTGATCATCGGCGACCTGAACG
>CAZDLX010000067.1:0-8848 GCA_964506005.1 uncultured Anaerolineae bacterium
GGCGACGTTCTCGGAGCGAACGGCGTCGAAGGGGGTCTTAAGTCCCAGGCAAGATAGAGTAGGGGCGGGTCTGAGACCCGCCCCTACCAGCAGAATCGTGGAGGCTCTCTACCCCACCGCGTACAGGTCCTCCAGCGTGCGCTCGATGAGATTCACCGCCTCGCCGAGCGTCCCGGCGTCGAAGGCAAAGCGAGCGCCCGCCGTCTGGTACAGCTCGGGCAGCGTCGCAGTGCCGCCGAGCGCCAGTGCGCTCCGGTAGTTGGCCACCGCCTGCTGCTGGTCGTCGAGCGCCTTCGCCCAGACCTGCGCCGCCCCGAGCTGTGCCAGCCCGTACTCGACGTAGTAGAACGGGTAGCGGAAGATGTGCAGCTTGCGGTGCCAGCCCGTCGCCGCCTCGTCTTCAAGGCCGCTCCAGTCCACGCCCTTGATGAAGCGCTCCCACAGCTCCAGCCACTTGGCGTCGCAGTTGGCCGGGTCGCGTGCCTCGTCGTGATGCGTATACACCCAGTGCTGGAAGCCGTCGGCCACGGCCATGTACGGCCAGAAGATCAGGTTGCCTTCCAGATGCTCGGCACGGGCCCGGGCGGCCTCTGCCTCGCTGTAGAACCCGCCGTTGTCGGCAGGCAGGTACGGCGCGGCGAGCAGCTCCATCGCCATCGAGGCGACCTCGTTGAACTCCATCGGCGACTGCCACTGCTGGTAGTAAGGCAGGTTCAGCGACTCGAAGACGTGGAAGGCGTGCCCGGATTCATGGAACAGCGTATCGACGTTGTCTTGGATGCCGATGGAGTTGGCGAAAATGAAGGGCCGCTTGCGCGCCGGGAACGATGTGCAGTACGCGCCGGGGGCCTTACCCTTGTAGTTGGCGAGGTCAAGCAGGCCTTCGTCGCGCATCGTGTCGAAGTAGCGGCCCAGCTCCGGGTCAACGCGGTGGAAGATGCCGGACGCAAGTCGCTCAAGCTCCTCCACGTCGTCGAAGGGGCGCAGCGGCTCGCGGTTCAGCGGGTCAACGAGCAGTTCGGTCGTCCGCATCACATCGACGTTCACATCCCACGGGCGCAGCTCTTCGACGCCCATCTGCTCGGCGCGCCGCCGGTAGACGCGTTCTGCCGCCGGCACGACCACCTCCTCAATCGCGGCGTGGAACTCCTGCGCATTCTCCGGCGTGTAGTCGAAGCGCATCCGCTCCTGCCAGGCGTAGGCGCGGTAGTCCGGCTTACCGGCGTTCTCGTAGACCTGCTGCCGCACGTCGAGCAGCCTGGCCCACACGTCGTTAATCGCCTGCCGGTCCTCCAGCACCCGGTTCGACGCCCGCCGCCAGGCTTCCTCGCGCTTGACGCGATCCGGGTTCGCCGAGATCTTCGCAAGCTGCGAGAGCGTCAGCTCCTCGCCCTCCCACTCGATCGTCATCGCGCCGATGATGCGGTCGTACTCGCTGGCCAGCTTGCGCTCCTCAACCTTGAGCGGCAGGTTCTCCTCGCGGAACAGCTCTGCCTCCGAGCGCATGTTGCGCAGCGGCACCTCGAAGCCCTCGGGCTCCAGCCCGCTGGCGAGCAGCTTCTGCTTGAGGTCCTGTTCGGCGGCCTGGGCGGGCATATAGATGTCGGAGAGGAAGGCGTTGTACTGCGCCTCTCGCTCGTCGTCGGACGTGTCGAGCGTGCGGTTGACGTAGAGCACGGAGTGGGCCTCGATGACGACTTCGGCAAGCTGCGTCCAGTCGTGGAGCCAGCTCTTGAGCGTGTCTTCAGTTAGCTCGCGCTCCTTGAGCTCGTCAAAATACGGCTGGAATTGAGACCAGCCCCACTCGAGCACGTCATGTACCTTGCGCGGCAGTGTGTCGAACATAGCGGTCCTTTCAATTGAGCTGTCAAGTAGTGGGCCAGGCGCCCATTGCGAAGATTTTACACGGAGCCACACGGCCAGCTCCAGAGCGGCAGAGTTGGGCCATGAGACAAACTCGAAACCCCACCCCTTTGGCGGTTCGGGCTCCCCTACCCGCCGGCAGGGGAGGAGCGGCGGATGGGGGTCTGGTTGCGTTCCAGAACACCCGCTAGCTGATCCAGGCGGGGCCGGTCGTGCCCGTGATGACCCAATCGCCACCGCTCGCTTCGAGCACATACGTCATGCCGGTGGCGCACAGCCCGCCACAGTGCAGGCCGGCGGGCACGTGCGCGGAGCCGTCCGCCTGCTCGTGGATATTGCCGAGCGTGATGATCACGCCCTCGCCGCCGTCGACGGACCCATCCGTCTCGTCGATGGGCACGTCCTCCCAGGCGGACACCCACCGGATCTCGGCGGGCAGGTCGCCAAGCTGCGCCTCGATGCTCTCGCGGGCAGCGGCGTTCAGGGGCCGGCTTTCGCCCGGCTCCTCGCCCGTGCCAGCGATCGTGTCGTCGGTCGAGTCGAGGATGTAGAGATGCGGCCAGTTCGGCGGGTTTGAGCCAAAAGTGTGGTCAACGGTATAGAGCTGGCGGATCACCGCCGCGTAGATGGCGACCTCGTCGGCAGGCACAGCCACCTCCGAGTCGTCAGCCGGGGGCTCGCCGGTCACGCTGCTGCCAGCGGGCACGTCACCCGGCTCCGAAACTCCGTCAGCAGGCGCCTCGCCTCCATCTTCTTGCTGAGCGCCAGTGTCGCCTGGCACTGCGTCCTCACCCGCCATGCAGCCGGCGAGCGCCAGCGCCGCCAGCAGCACCCACACCCCGATCATTCGCTTACGCATCGCACCCTCTCGCACTCAGGGCAGCACGGCAGCCTCTCCGCGCCGCCGCTCAGGGCAAATCCAGCAGCCAGTCCCGCACCACCACCGTCGCCCGGACGTCATCTTCATTGTAAACGATTATGTGGTGCAGATGGTTCCTGTCGCCAGTTTTTAGCCAGCGGTCGTACTCCACGATGGACTCGTCCGCCGCCTGCGTCTCGCCGCTCCACTCGTAGCCCAGCCAGGGCGCCACGTCCTTGAGCGAGTAGCCGCGCAGTGGCAGGGCCACGCAGTCTTTGACGACTTTGTGCAGGTCCACAAACCGGTCCAGCAGCCGGTCGACCCGCTCATCACCGCCGTGCTTCTCCGCCAGCCGCCGGACCGCCGTGCACTCGTACACACCGTAATGGTAGACGGGCGCATCCAGTGCCGAGACGCGCTCCAGAAACTGCCACCACATCTCCGCCTCGTCGTCGGGGTGCTCGGCCAGGTCGTACTCGAACACGTACTCGCCGCCGCGCCGCACGAGCAGGCCCATCAGGTAATAGCAGTCGAGGTCGCCGTTGGAATAGCCCTCGATGTCGAAGAATACCTCGCCTTCAACCGGCGCGGGCAGACGCGGCGCGCTCAGCGGCACGGGCCGCTCCTCCACGAGCGCAACGGCATGGGCGTGCAGCCTCGCCGCCGTCTTCGCGCCGATTCCGTCGATCTGGACCAGCTCCTCGCGTCTGCATTCGGCGACCGCCCGCAGCGTCCCGAGCCCGCGCTCATGCAGCGCGCGCCAGCTCCGCCGCTGGATGCCGGACAGCAGCGAGACGTCCTGCGCGGCAACCGCCACCGGCAGGCACGCCTCGACCCACTGGCAGCCGCCGCACACACTGGAGATAAACGGAGGAGGCTCCTCGCCCGCAATCGTCCCCTCGACCTCGGCGAGCAGCGAGTGGATCACGTCGGGGAGGTACGGCACCGGCTCGGCGACGGTGAGCTCGTCGCCCTGCGCTTCCTCGGGTCGAACTCGCAGCAGGAGCATGCCGTCCGGCGCGACGCCCTGCACCGCCTCCAGCAGGAAGCTGTAGAACATGACCTGGTGCCGGTGTGCCGAACTCGCCTGCCGCGCGGATTTGATGTCGATTGGGCGGTAGTAGTAATGCCCCAGCTCCGACCGGCCCTCGTCGACCCGCTCCAGAATGTCGGGGCGGCCCTGCCAGATCTCGTGCATCAGCACGCCCTGGTAGATCATCGGCACGCCCTGCCGCATGAGCTCCAGCGTCATGGCGAATGCCGAACCGGGGTCGCCGGGCCGGTAGGTCACTTCGTAGATGTCATACCCGCGAACGACCCGCTCCTCGAAGATCGCCCCCTGCTCCATGATCCAGCGGGCGTAATCGGAGAGTGCCGCCCGCTGGGCACGGCTGCCGTGGTGGTCGAGGTAGACCAGGCGCGCGCACTTCTCCAGGTTATGCAGGTCGTCGGCGGTGATAAACTGCGGGACTTCCATCGGCGGCTAAGGCTCCAGGTCTGATCAACGGACGGCTAATTGTATACCCGGAAATTGAATAGTGGAAACGAACGTCGGGTACTGGGTGGCAGCAGCATCCTCACAGCGGGTTGGTTAACTGATCATGGTGGATGCATGCATGGTAGGGGCGCAGCATGCTGCGCCCCTACCTCTGCAAAGTAAGAACCCTACCCGTGGTCACGTCAAAAGGATGTATCACAGGTCACGTGCACAATCGTTGTATAAGAAGCGTATTAGATCAGCCATACGGTTCGCACCACTTTTGAGAAGCATTGATAGCGCCGCTACACTCACTTTAGGACTTCGACGGAACCGCGCAGTATGCAGGGAATTCAAAACGTCGGAACGGAAGGGGATGGAGATGTCTGGTAAGGTCGCGACAACGTACGAGGATGGTATCCGGCTCCACCACAACGGCAACGGACACAAGCCCGCCGAGCCCCAGCAGCAGGTTATTTATGATGAGGCAGATCGCAGGGCGGCACTTGAAGACGCCGTCCGCCAGATCTTGACGCTCGTCGGCGAGGACCCCGACCGCGACGGGCTCGTGCGGACGCCGCACCGCGTCGCCAAGATGTACGGCGAGCTGTTGGAAGGCTACGAGCAGACGCTGGAAGAGGTCGTCAACGACGCCTACTTTGACGTGGAGTACGGCGACGGCGAGATGGTCGTCGTGAAGGACATCGAGTACAACTCGCTGTGCGAGCACCACATGCTGCCGTTCGTCGGGAAGGCGCATATTGCGTACATCCCCGGCGATAAGGTCATCGGGCTGAGCAAGCTCCCCCGCATCGTAGACATGTTCGCGCGCCGCCTGCAGGTGCAGGAGCGGATGACCAACGAGATCGCCGACGCCATTGTTGAGGCCCTCGACCCCGCCGGCGTGATGGTCGTCGTCGAGGGCCAGCACATGTGCGGCAGCATCCGCGGCGTGAAGAAACACGACGTTAGCATGGTCACGACCGCCCGTCGCGGCGAGTTCCGCACCAGCCGCGAGCTGCGCGACGAGTTCTACCGGCTGATCGAGGGCTGAGTCGCCGGCTTTACCCAACTTCCTCAAGGAGCGCCCGGCGTGCCGCAGGACAGGATTTTGATTAAAGACCTGCTCGTGCGCGGCTTCATCGGCTTCCAGCCGTGGGAGCGCGAAAAGAAGCAGGACATTCTCATCAACCTGACGCTGTTCACCGACACCCGCCGGGCTGGCGAGACGGACCGCGTCGAGGATGCGCTGAACTACAAAACGATCACCAAGGCCATCATCGCCTATGTTGAGGACGACTCGACCCGGCACGACCTCGTCGAGTCGCTGGCGGCCCGCATCGCGCGGCTCTGCATCGAGGGCGGCGCGGAGCGGGCCGTCGTGCGCGTCGAAAAGCCTGGCGCGCTGCGCTTCGCCCGCTCGGTCGGCGTCGAGATCGAGCGCACGCGCGAAGATTTCGACCTGCCAGCCCCATGATCCCGGTCTTCATCACCCTCGGCTCGAACCTCTCCCCGGAGCGCAACCTGCCCTGGGCCGCCGGGCTGCTCGCCGATCAGGCCGGCGTGCAAGCCGCCTCCTCCGTGTATCGCTCGACGCCGCTCGGCCCCGACGGCGAACCCCTCGACCAGCCCGCCTACCTGAATGCCGCGGTACTCGTCGAGGTGCGCGAGGACGTGCCGCCCGACGTGTTCCGGTACCGCGTGCTGCGCGCCATCGAGGCCAGCATGGGCCGCGAGCGCGGCGCAGACCGCTACGCCGCCCGCCCCATCGACCTCGACATCGCGCTGTACGGGGGCCTGGTCCTCGAAGACGCGGAAACGGGCCTCGTGCTGCCCGACCCCGAAATCTACACCCGCGCCCACGTCGCCCTGCCCCTTGCCGACCTCGCGCCGGAGTTCCCGCACCCCGTCACGGGTGAGAGGCTTGGCGAAATTGCGGCCCGGTTCGTCGGCGCGGCGGGCATCGAGCGGGTGGCGTTTGAGCTGGGCGTGTAGGGCAGAAACCCCACCCCCGGCGACCCGCCTTCGGCGGTTCTCCACCCCCTCCCCACATGCAGAGAGGGGGAAAACTGGACTTCCACCCCCTTGCAAGGGGGAGGTGGCGGGGTTTGCGGAGCAAACGCCGGCGGAGGGGTTCTGACGCAAGTAGGTAGGTTTCCATAACCATCCCCACCCCATCCCCACCTCTAGCATTCCGCCTCGCGGCGTCGTATGCTATGCTGGTCGTGTTTGGCAACGCTTCGAGCGAAGGAGTCCTGAATGGGCCTGTCGAATCCGTTTCAGGGGCAGCGCATCGTGCTGCGGGCGTTCGAGCCCGACGACGCAGACGCCGTGCACTCCCTGCTCAACCACCCCGAACTCGCCGGTCGCCGCTACCTGCCCGACGAGTTCCCCGACACGACCCCTGTTTCCACCGGTCAGGTGAGGGCCCTGATAGAGAAGTCGGGCGGCGGCGGGCGCGCGCTGAATCTGGCCGTGGCGTCGGAGGCTGACGGCGCCCTGCTCGGCTACGCCAGCCTGGACTGGTGGTGGGAGCCGCTTGCCCCGTCGCTGCACGTGGTGATCGACCCGCAGCACTGGCGGCAGGGCTACGGGTCGGAGTGCGCGCACCTGCTCATCCAGTTCGCGTTCGACACACTGCCTGCGCGGGCCGTCGCGGGCGGCTGCGCGAGCTGGAACGAGCCTGCTCGCGAGTTCGCCCGGCGGCTCGGCTTCACGGAGACCGGCGCGGCGCGCCGGGCCGGGCTGCGCCGGGGCCAGCCGTTCGACTGGGTGAGGTTCGACATGCTGCGACGCGAATGGGAGGGAAGCAACAATGCCGCTGGAAGGTAAGCTGACGATCCTGCGGGAGGAGCGCGAGGAGGACGTGCCCGTCTTCCTGGCGCTGCGCAACGATCTCGCCACCCAGGCCTGGCCCAAGACGCTGCCGCCCGACTTCACGATGGGCATGTACCGGCAGCGCCACGAGCGCGAGTTCACCATGGACCGGCTGGATGGGCGGTTCGCCGTCGAGTGGAAGGAGAACGGCGCGTGCATCGGGCACATCGGCTATACCGACCTGCGTCCTCGCTGGTCGGCCGGAATCGGTATCACCATCCTGCAGGATTACTGGGGCACGGGCGCGGGTCTCGACGCGCAGGAGACTCTGCTGAAGTTCCTGTTTGACGAGCTCGGGCTGCGCGTCGTGCGGCTGTGGACGAACAGCGGCAACCCGGCGGCGATCAGGCTCGCCGAGAAATCCGGCTTCCGGATAACCGGGCGGGGGCGCGAAGCGGTCTTCCGCATGGGCGCGATCTACGACGGCGTCGCGATGGACATACTGCGCGAGGAGTACTACGAGCGCCACCCCGAGCTGACCGACGGGCTGCCTCCGCTCACCGGCGACTTGACGTAGATCAACGCGCCGCCCCGCGCGGTGTGCTACGCTAAGCTCGATGCGTGCCGCCACGCCGGGCGCTGTGGTATACTTCGCAGCCGAACATGGCAGACGAACACTCATCAACCTGATAGGTGAAGATGGTTTCCAGAAGAACCATATTGAAGTCGATTGGCCTGCTGGGCCTGAGCGCGGCGGCAGGCCGGAGCGGGCTGCTGCCCGCGCGGGCGGAGACGGGCCTGCAGATGCCCGCACGCTGGAACGGCGAGCCGCTGGCCCGCATCTCGCAGGCTTACCAGAACGCCCGCGCCGAGCCCAGCACCGATTCCGAGGTGGTCGGCGAGCTGCTGCGCGACGAGATCGTGCGGGTGCGGCGCGTCGTCGAAGGCGAGTACGTGTTCCTTAACAGCAACCTGTGGCTGGAGACGAGCCGGGGCTACCTGTATGCAGCCTTCCTGCAGCCGGTGCGCTTCCACCTGCCGCAGCCGCCGGTAGCCGACCTCGGCGCGGGGCGCTGGGCAGAGGTCATCGTGCCGTACAGCGACGTCTACAAGACGCCCGACCCGGCAGACCCCGAGGCGGCGAAGGGCCGCATCTACTACGGAGGCGTGGTCCGCGTCGAGGAGCTGGTGACCGGCACCGACGGGCGCTCGTACTATCGCATCAAGGAGATGTACCAGCACCTCTACGCACAGGCGACCCACCTGCGCCTCATCCCGAATTCGGAGCTCGAGCCGCTCTCGCCCGACGTGCCGAAAGAGGAGAAGGAGCTGCGCATCAACCTGACCGAGCAGACGATGACGGCCTACGAGTACGGCCAGCCCGTGTGGGCCAGCTACGTCTCGACAGGCGTCTCGCACCGCCCGACGCCGGAAGGCGTGCACTACGTGTGGGACAAGCGCATCAGCGAGCGCATGGTGGCGAGCACCGCCTCCGACGACCCGGACTTTTACAACCTGCCCGGCGTGCCGTTCGTGTGCTACTTCGCGCCGAACTGGGTGGCGATTCACGGCACGTACTGGCACAACGACTACGGTCGCCCGCGGTCCAGCGGGTGTGTCAACCTGCCGCCTGCTGCGGCGCGGTGGATCTGGCGCTGGACGACGCCGACCTACCCGCTCGACGACTTCATCTACCAGACGAAGAACCGTCTCGACGGCACGAAGGTGATCGTGCGCAGCTAGCAAAAGAATGAATCCACAGATGACACAGATAACACAGACAGTAAAACCATTTTACATCCGTGCCAATCTGTGAAATCTGTGGACGAATA
>CAZDLX010000067.1:8858-16860 GCA_964506005.1 uncultured Anaerolineae bacterium
AGACCCGCCCCTACCGGAACAGATTACAGTATGACGGAAGCATCATGACAAGCGTTCTGAACCGCTACAAGATCATCATCCCATCCGAGCACGGCTCGTGGTCGCTGACGCTCGTGCCGTTCATCATCGGCGCGGGCGTGGCCTTCGCGGCGGCGTCGCCGGCAGGCTATGCGGGGCTCGCCGCGCTGCTGTGCCTGCTCGCCGTGATGGGCGTGTTCCTCGCAAGGCAGCCGCTGACGCTGTGGTTCCGCATCGAGCGGGGACGCGGACCGCGCTCCCAGCGCGCGGCGGCGCGTTTCTGGTCGCTGGCGCTGCTGGCCACGGCTGGGCTCGCCGGCGCAGGGCTGCTCGCGCTGGGCCGCTGGCCTGTGCTGTGGCTGGCGCTGCCCGCCTTGGGCATCCTGCTGCTCACCGTCGTACTGACGCTGCTACGCGGCCCGCGCCAGCTCCTCACCGAGCTGATCGGTGTGGCCGGGCTGGCGCTCGCCGCGCCCGCCGCCGCCGTCGCCGTCACCGGCACGCTCGGAGCGCTGGCCTGGCTGCTGTGGGGCATCACCGCGCTGCACAACGTGATCAGCGTGCTGTACGTGCGGCTGCGCATCGACCACAAGCACGGGCGTGCCACCCGCACGGAAGCCGCCTGGGTGATCGTCGCGCATGCGCTGAGCCTCGCCGCCATCGTCGCGCTGGCCTGGCTGGGCTGGCTGCCGCTGCTCGTGGCGCTGCCGGTCGCCGGGCTGCTGGTGCGCGCGCTGATCGTGGTGCGCCGCCGCCCGCTCGTCGAGGACATGAAGCGCTTCGGCTTTGTCGAGATGGGCGCCGCGCTGACCTTCGCCGCACTGGTGATCGTCGCCTTCATGCTGTAGGCCACCCCCGAAACGCAGAGCCCCGGCCCGGTTGGGCCGGGGCTTTCTGATCCCCGGCCAGAAGCGCATCAGAACGCGCCGGATCGGTTGACGAGATCGGGCGGGCGGGCTATCCTTAACCCGCCACTAACATGGCGCTCCTTTCGAGGGGGTGGTTCGGTCCCGGTGGGCCGCGCGGTCTTCAAAACCGTTGGGGGGTTGCGGAGCAAGCCCCGGTGGGTTCGACTCCCATCCATCCCCGCCTCTACACCTCCGGCGTGTACTCGATCCCGTTTGCCCGCAGCAGGTCCACGATGTCGAGCTTGACCAGCTCCCGCAGGCGCGGGCTGTTCAACCGCCTGGCTTCGAGCAAAAGCGTGTCTGCCTTCCTGTGCCACGGTTTGCCAAAATGCGGGCAGGTGAACACGTCTTTGACGCCGGTGCGTGGGCCAACGTGCGACCGGTTCTCGACCCACACGCCGCGCTCGACACTACACCGCGAGCCGCACACGATACACGTCATTTCCTCGACCGACTCGGTGAAGTCCACCCACATCCTGCCACGATTCTGTCTAGGCCACATCGAGCATCTCCTTTGTCTGTGCCAACCCGCACAGGGGCCAGCACCCGGCGCTCGGCAAAACAAAAAGGGACCTGCGCTCAGGTCCCTTGCATGTCTTCTACCTCAGCGCATCGCTCAGAGACTCGCGTCTCTGCCGGAATTAGCACCTTACCGGGTCGTGCCGGCGGTTGCTGCGGTTTCACAGGGCCGTTCCCTCCACCGCTCTGGATGCTGGACATCCCTATTCAGTTGGCAGGGTTCATTACCGGGTATGATAGCACGGCCAGCGCCGGCCGGTCAATCCCCTGAATGGCTAGACCTTCTCGCCCTCGCCCAGCATGGCACGGATCGCCTCGACAGCCCCCTCGCGCGGGATGATGGTCCGCTCGTCTTCGGCACGCCGCTTGGCCTCGAAGCCGCCGCTCTCCAGGCTGCGCTTGCTGACGGTGATGCGGAGCGGCAGCCCGATGATGTCGGCGTCGTTGAACTTCACGCCGGGGCTGAGGTCGCGGTCGTCGTACAGCGTTGGGATGCCCGCCTGCTGCAGCGCCTCGTACAGCGCCTCGGCCTCCTCCAGCGTCTCGTCGGCGCGGGCCAGCGCCACGAGGTGCACGTCGTAGGGCGCAACCTCGCGCGGCCAGATGATGCCGTTCTCGTCGTGGTGCTGCTCGACTACCGCTGCGAGCAGGCGGTCCAGCCCGATACCGTAGCTGCCCATGATGATCAGCTTGTCGGTGCCGTCGCGGTCCAGGAACGTCGCGCCGACCGGCTCGCTGTAGCGCGTGCCGAGCTTGAAGCAGTGGCCCAGCTCGATGGCGCTGTCGATGCGGAGCGTGCCGCCGCAGCGCACGCAGGTCGCCCCGTCATACGGCTCGGCGATGTCCGCGAACCGCGTTACCTCGAAGTCACGCGGGTAGTTGACGTTGAGGAAGTGGTAGTCCACCTCGTTCGCGCCGGTCGTGAAGTTCTTGAGCAGGCGCAGCGACTCGTCGGCGAGAACGAGCACGCCGCCGGGGTTGGCCTCCGTGCGAACGTCGAGCCCGATGGGGCTGGCATAGCCGGCTACCCCACCGACCTTCGCGATCTCCTCCTCGGTTGCCGCCTCCAGATCGGCGGCGCCCAGCGCGTTCAGCAGCTTGACCTCATTCACGTCGAGGTCGCCGCGCAGCAGCGCCAGCACCAGCTCCCGCCCGCCGTCGCTGTTGGGAACCGTGTAGAAGACGATCTTGAGCGTCTGCTGCGGCTCGATGCCCAGGAACGCGCACAGCTCGGCAATGGTCCGGCTGTTCGGCGTGGCGACCTTCTGCAGCGCGCCCGGCTCGCCGGAGCCGCCCGGCTCGCGCACGAACTCCGCCGCCTCGACGTTGGCCGCATAGTCGCAGTTCTCGCAGCGCACGAAGCTGTCCTCGCCGAGCGGGTGCACCATCATGAACTCGTGCGACATCTTGCCGCCCATCATGCCGGTGTCCGCCTCGACGGGGATGGTCTCCAGCCCGCAGCGCTCGAAGATCCGCACGTAGGCGTCGTAGCAGGCGTCATAGTACGTGTCGAGGCTCGCCTCGTCGGCGTGCATCGAGTAGGCGTCTTTCATCAGGAACTCGCGCAGGCGCACCAGCCCGCCGCGGGCGCGCGGCTCGTCGCGCTCCTTGGTCTGGAACTGGTAGATAGCGCGCGGCAGGTCCTTGTAGCTCTCGATCTCGCGCAGGGCCAGGTCGACCACGACTTCCTCGTGCGTGGCGCCCAGTGCGAAGTCGCGGCCCTCACGGTTCTTGAGCCGCATCAGCACGTCGACACTCTCCCAGCGCCCCGTCGCCTGCCAGACCTCCGCAGGGTGCAGCACGGGCATCCGCATCTCCTGAGTGCCGATGGCGTCCATCTCCTCGCGGATGATGTTCTCCAGCTGCTTGATTACGCGGAAGCCGAGCGGCAGGTACGTCCAGATGCCGGCGGCAAGCGGTCGCGCCAGCCCGGCGCGGACGATCCACTGGTGGCTTGCCATGTTGGCATCGGAGGGCGCTTCGCGGAGCGTGCGCCCGAAGTGCTGCGAGAGTCGCATTACGTCTTCTCCCCTGGTCGCGATTCAACTAGACAGATATTGTAGCATGTGGGGCAAGCGGCGTCACAGGTCAGAGCCGGCTTCCGGGAGGGTGGCAGTACCCGGCCGGTGCGCGCGGATCATCTCGTCGAGACGCTCGGCAGGGTATTCAGCGTCGATCTGGAGCGCGA
This sequence comes from uncultured Anaerolineae bacterium, assembly GCA_964506005.1. Classification (GTDB taxonomy): domain Bacteria; phylum Chloroflexota; class Anaerolineae; order Aggregatilineales; family UBA3940; genus UBA3940. The sequence goes on from CAZDLX010000067.1 coordinate 12,492, forward strand.
TCATCCGCGCGACGCGGTCGGCGGGGCCGCGCATCTGGCGCATCGGGCCCCACGTCCAGCCGTCGAGGTAGGCGTCCTCGCTCGTTTCCCCGGCGACCATCGCCGCGCGGTCGATCGCGTCCTGAAAGCGCTGCGGCAGCATCTGCTTGGAGCGCCCGTGCTCGTCCTGCGCGCTGATCAGCGACGGAATGTCCCGCCAGTAGCGGATGCGGTAGTTTGCCATCTGTTCCCCTCCTTTAGACCTCGCCCTACTTCCGGCGCGTCTTGCGAGGTGCGGGTGTCTCTTCGGCGGGCTCAGCGGGCGCCTGCCGCTCGCGATACGCCTTCACCCAGCGCAGCCCGAAGTCGTCGCGGCCCATGGCCAGGTCGGCGGCCATGACGGCATTCATAACCTGCCGGTCGAGCGGGTTGGCAATGGCACACGTCAGCCCGGCGCGAATGGCCATCGCGACGAACGCGGCGTTGATCGCCGAGCGGTCGGGCATGCCGAAGGAAATGTTACTGATTCCCATCGTGATATTCACGCCGAACGCCTCTGCAATCAGCTCGGTCGCGTCGAGCGCGATGCGCCCCGCGTCGCTCTCCGCGCCCATCGCCAGCGCGAGCGGGTCGATGATCACGTCGGCGGTGTCCAGCCCGGCTCTGGCTGCCCGGTCGAGAATCTTCTCGGCGACCCGGAGCCGCGCCTGCGGGGTATCCGGCACACCGTCGTCGTCCAGGCACAGGCCGATGACGGCGGCGTCGTGGGCTTTCGCAATCGGCAGGATGACGTCCAGCGAGGCCTCCTTGCCCGTCACGGAGTTGATGAGCGCCCGCCCCTCGTACACTTCGAGGGCCCCCACCAGCGCGTCGGGATCGGCGGTGTCAATGCAGAGCGGCACGTCCACCGCGCTCGCGACCGACGCCACGACCTCCTTCAGGAGCGCCTGCTCGTCAATGCCGGGCGCCTCGGCGTTGACATCAAGAATCGCAGCGCCCGCCTCGACCTGCCGCACCGCAGCCTGCTGCAGCGTCGCAAAATCGGCGGCTTCGAGCGCCTGGCGCATGCGGCTGCGGACAACGGGGTTGATCCGCTCGCCGATAAGCACGGTGGGCCGGCCGCGGCAGATCTCGACCGTCTGGCTCGACGACGAGACACGTGTCGTGAAATTCACTGCCATGAGGTCCTTTTCCGGAACTGAGAGAGTTGACACGGCTATCCTGTAAGACGACTTTGTGATACGGCAATCATATACGAAAGCACCTACCAGCGCACACCGGGTTATAAGCAAGGACCGCCGGGCGTGCGGTGTGGGCGCACGGTCAGGCCCGGCGGTCCTGTCTGGCTTCCGGCTAGCGGGGTATCTGCCGGATGCCTATCCTTCCTTAACGCCTGAAATGCGGAGCTGCCCGTCTTCAGCCACCACCTCGGTGAAGCTCAGGCCGCCTGCTGCGCCCGCGTCAAATGTCCCGGCAACAGCCTGCTCGACCGCACCGCTGAACCCGCCCAGCAGCTCGTCCGGGAGCTCAACATCGCCGGCGCTGGCGCTCACGACATCCACGGCGACCGTTCCACCCTCAGTCGCGTACACGTCGAACACGACTTCCGCATCAACCGCCGCGTCGACGACGGGGGCCGTCCACGTGAAGGCCACCGTCATCTGCTCGTCCATGGTGACCGCGATGTCAGAGACGCCGCTGTCCTCGCCAATTTCACCGGCCAGGTACTCCGCCATGGCATCCTCGTCGATGGCGACGGTGAACGTCGAGCCGTCATCTAGCTCGTACACCTGCTCCCAGGCCGATTCCATCCCATCGCCGCCCTCGACTTCAATCACACCCTCTTCCGTTGAGCGGCCGCCGCGCCGCGACGTCAGACCCGCGGGGATGGTTGGCAGGCCGCCGCCAGGCAGCCCAACGCTGGTGGGGCGGGCGGTCGGCTGGCCCTCGGGCGCCGGGGGAATATCCTCGAGGTTGGCCTCGCCGGGCTCAATAAACTCGGTGTCGGCGCCAGCCGCCCCACCGAGAATGTCGTCGTCTGCAGCGCCGCCAACATTGGGCACCGCGGGCTGGACATCCGGCACGGGCTCACCCCCACCGCACGCGGCGAGCAGCAGTGCCAGCATCAAGCCAGCCGCCAACAACAGCTTCTTCGTGGTCATTCTCTCTCCTCCTTATCGTGCGTGAATAAAACAGTCATCAAGCTAGAGATAGCGTATGTTTGAGCGGCACGCCATGAAGTGTCAAACAGCGCCAGATGTCGTCTCGCGCTGTCGGGCCCGGAGATACAGGCCGATGATGCTGCCCATCAGGCCGGGAGCCACACAGATCCCGGCAAAGGCGATGGCGCCGTAGAGATCGGCGCGACTCTCTGCAATGCCGCTGGCGAGTTCGGTGGAGGTACCCGGCGAGAGGTAGTTGGCGAGACTGAAGATCACGCCAGCCACCCCGGCGAGCAGAACGATGATTGAGATGGCGAGGACAAATGTGGGCACCCAGCCAAAGCGGTAGAAATCTGGCCGGGCGGCAAGCCGCGGCTGCGCGCTGCCGTCGCGCTCGCGGTTCGGGTACTGGTCCAAGGCAACCTCCTAGCGGGTTGGGGGTTGTCGCAAACCCTTCTGATGGATTGTATCACGTGGTGGCACAGTATTGATACAAGGTTGACCGATTTTAGGATATAATCATCGATCGCGGCAAATTGAGTGTGGCGCGAACGCGCCGCTTACCAAGCTTCGGGGGGTCCATGCAGGCTGTCCGTTTTTGTTTTGCCTACGGCAGGTGGGTTTCTCGAAGGTAGCAAGGAATCATACTTGAATCCGACGAACGCTCGCGCGCCGTTGGCGGCGTGCCAGCATCTAGAAAGCGTACCGCATCATGGCTAATCAAGCTCCGGGAGATACCCGGTTTTCGCTCTCCCGCCTGCTTATCGGCAGGCCGCTGGAAACAAAGGCACTGGCGCACCAGCACCTGAGCCGGCCAATCGGGCTGGCCGTGTTTGCGTCCGACGCGCTGTCCTCGACCGCCTACGCGACGGAGGAAATCCTGATCATCCTCGCGCTGGCGGGCACCGGCGCGGGCATCTTGCAGCTTTCGGTGCCGATCGCACTTGCCATCGCCCTGCTCATCATCGTGGTAACGATCTCTTACCGGCAGACGGTGCATGCATACCCCAACGGCGGCGGCGCGTACATCGTTGCCAGGGATAACTTTGGCAAGCTGCCCGCAGCGATTGCCGCCTCGGCACTGCTCAGCGACTACATCCTGACGGTCGCGGTGAGCGTCTCGGCAGGCGTGGCGCAGATCACCTCCGCCTTCCCCGAGCTGCTGCCCTACCGCGTGGCAATCGCGGTGGGAATCATCGCGATCATGACCGTCATCAACATGCGCGGCGTGCGTGAGAGCGGTGTAATCTTCTCGATCCCGACGTACTTCTTTCTCAGCATGATCTTCCTGACGTTAATCGTCGGCGCCGTGCGCTACTTCACCGGCACACTGCCAGACGTCACGGGTGTCGAGGCCGCCCACAGCGGCGTCCAGGCTCTGACGCTGTTCCTGGTCCTGCGAGCGTTCTCCAGTGGGTGTACGGCGCTGACCGGTATCGAGGCCATCTCGGATGGAATCACCGCCTTCAAGGAGCCGCGCAGCAAGAACGCCGCAAGTACCCTGGCATGGATGGCCAGCATTCTGATCGTCATGTTCTTGGGCGTGACGCTGCTCTCGCGCGCAGTACACGCGATGCCGAGCGAGACGGAAACCGTGATCTCGCAGATCGCCCGCACCGTGCACGGACCGGGCAACCCGCTCTACCTGCTGACGCTGGCCGGCACGACACTCATCCTGATCATGGCAGCCAACACCGCCTACGCCGACTTCCCGCGGCTGGCGGCGATGGCAGCAAACGACGGCTTCCTCCCCCGGCAGCTTACCTGGCGCGGCAGCCGCCTGGTCTTCTCGTGGGGCATCCTGATTCTGGCCTCGCTGGCGGCGCTGCTCGTCGTCGTCTTCCGGGCGAGCACCACGTCGCTGATCCCGCTGTACGCTGTCGGCGTGTTCCTGGGCTTTACCATCTCGCAGGCCGGCATGGTCAAGCACATGCGGCAGATCGGCAGACTGAAACCCGGCGAGACGCTGCAGGGGCATGAAGGCGCACAGGAGTACGACCCGCACTGGCGGGCCAAGATTCTGGTCAGCGCCTTTGGCGCGGTGCTGACCGGTGTCGTGATGATTATCTTCGCGGTGACGAAGTTCACCAGCGGCGCGTGGTTCGTGCTGGTGCTCATCCCTTTGTTGGTGTTCCTGTTCTTCCGCGTTTACCGGCACTACCAGGGCGTTCGAGCGGCGCTCAGCCTGAGCGGTGTCACGCCGGACCTGCGCGCCCGCCCGATGCAGA
>CAZDLX010000068.1:0-16810 GCA_964506005.1 uncultured Anaerolineae bacterium
CCTCGGGGTACTGGATCGTCACCGGCTCTTCAAACAGGTGCTTGACCACCGTCGCGAGCCCTTCCAGCAGCCCTAGCCCTCTTCTGATACCCGTCTTAAGCATGGCTTGTCCTTGAAATTCCAGGCCGTCTCTTGCGCGTCTTAAATCAGGTTCGGGAACAGCGCCATGACGACTGCCGTCACGACGGTGTTCAGCAGAGCCAGCGGCAGCAGGATCTTCCAGCCGAACGACATAAGCTGGTCGTAGCGGAAGCGCGGCAACGTCGCGCGGATCCAGACCATGAACATCAGCGAGCCGATGATCTTACCGCCCAGGATCAGCGGGCCGAGCCACCCGCCGAGCAGGTACTCGAGCCCGAGGAAGCGGTAGCCGCCCAGGAAAAGCGACGCCCAGATGGCGCTGACCGCGATCATCTTCATGTACTCGCCCATGAAGAAGCCCGCGAACTTCATGCCGCTGTACTCGGTCATGTACCCTGCGACGAGCTCCTGCTCCGCTTCGGGCAGGTCGAACGGGGCGCGGTTGACCTCCGCCAGCAGCGCCACGTAGGTGATAACTGCGGCCAGCGGCTGCACGAACACGAACCACAGGCCCTGCTGCGCGTCGATAATGTCGCCGATGCTCAACGAGCCGACCATGATGACCGGCGCGAGGACCGCCAGGCCCAGCGCCAGCTCGTAGCTGATCATCTGCGCGCTGGCCCGCAGCCCGCCGAGCATGGAGTACTTGTTGCCTGACGCCCAGCCTGCCAGCATCACGCCGTAAACCGCGATGGACGTCACCGCGAGGATGTACAGCAGGCCAACGTTCGTATCGGTGAGGCCCAGCGGCGTCCGGTAGCCGAACAGGTTGACCTCCTCGCCGAACGGCACCACCGCCAGCACGATCAGCGCCGGGATGGCGGTGATGGCGGGGGCGAGCGTGAAGATCACCTTGTCGGCGTTCGCCGGGATCAGATCCTCTTTGAAGAAGAGCTTGATGCCGTCGGCGACGGGCTGGAGCAGCCCCCAGGGGCCGGCGCGGTTGGGGCCGATGCGCGACTGCAGCCGCGCGATGAAGCGGCGCTCCAACACGGTCGTGTAGGCGAAGCCCGTCAGCAGGATGAGAATGATGATCGCCGACTTCACAAGGGCGTCGAGAGTCAGGACGGCAATATCGCTCATGCTTCCATTTTCTCCAGTTTCCTGACCGGAGCCACGCTCGCCGAGAGCGGCGCGCCGTGCTGCTGGAGCCGGCGCGGGACGGTCGCGACGCCCTGCGGGATGCGCGGGTCGATGTAGACAGCCGCCGCAATCTCGCGGCCCTCCACCGTAATGCCGATCATATCATCTGGCTGCACGCCGAGCCGGGCAGCGTCCGCCGGGTTCAGGCCCGCGTGCGCCACCGGGATGCGCTGGTGCAGCAGCTCGGTGCGGTAGAAGATCGGCTCGCGGTCGTACAGCAGGCTGATCGGCACGGCGATCAGCGTGTCGTCCCCGGCGGCAGCGCCCAGCGAGTCGCTGGCGGCGGCGGGCATGGTGTAGAGCGGCGCTCCGGCATCCTCCGCCGCGCTGGCCCACTGCTGGCCAAGCCCGTGGAAGTTCTGGTAGGAGGTGCCGCCGTAGTACAGGTCATCGCCGCCGACATCGGGCCACTGATCCTCGATCCATGCCAGTGTAGCATACGTCATGCCCGCGTACTGCGGCACAACGCGGGCGAGGTCGCGGAACAGCGTCGCCTCGGAGGTCGCGGGGCCGCCGTGGCCCAGCGACGCGGCGATGCCTTCGATGATCTGCCAGTCGGGCAGGCTGCCCGCAATCGGCTCGACAGCCGGGTAGAAGCGCTGCACGCGGCGCTCGCCGCTGGTGTAGGTCCCGCTGCGCTCGGCGACACTCTGCGCGGGCAGCACGACATCCGCCAGCTCGGCGGTCGGGGTCAGGAACATATCCTGCACCACGACGTAAGCCTTCGTCTGGCGCAGCGCATTCTCGGCGCGCAGGTCGTCGTACGCCGGGTCGGCGCCGACGAGGTACACGAGCTTGAGCGCGTTGTCCTCCAGCGCTGCGAGGATTTCCTCGTAATTGCGGCCCGGCTGCGCGATCTCGGTGTAGCCGGGGCCCCACTCGGGGCTGATACCCATATCCGCCGCGCCCTGGCCGTTGGCGGAGGGCCACACGATCATCAGGCCGTTGTTGGGGCGGCCCACGTGCCCGGTCGCGGTGAGCAGGTTCGCCGCCGCCCGTGCAAGCTCGCGGCTGCCCGCCGGGGACAGCCCCTCGCCGCCAACCATGACGATGGCGTTGTTCGCGCCCGCGAAGGCTGCCGCCGCCGCTGCCACGGCGTCACCCGCCTGGTACTGGGCCGCATTCTCACGCACGTCGTCGAGGCCCTGCGCTTCGCGCCCGCCCTCCTGGCCCGCTTGGCCGAGCATCGCGTTCAGCAGGGCGACCTCGTCGCCGTAGCCGTAGCGGATGCTGTGCTTCGCGAACTTGTCGAGCCGCGTTTCGCGCCCGTTGGCGACGATGATCGTCGCGCCGCGCTTGGCCGCCGCGATCAGCCGCAGCCACCAGATCGGGGCTTCCTGGTGCACGTCGCTCGCCACGACGAGCACCGCATCCCCCTCGCCGAGGTCGCCGAGGTTCGTGCCCGTGCCGATACCGACCTGCGCGGTGAACTCGCCGCCCTGGACGCGGTGCGGGTACGCGCTGAGGTCGTTGCTGCCTTGCGCGCGGATCAGGCGCTGCAGCGCGAAGTAATCTTCGTTGGAAAGCCGCCCGCCCGCCAGAGCCGCCACTTCGGCGGCTGCGGTGCGGAACTGGGAGAGGATCTCGTCAAGCGCCTCCTCCCAGGTCGTCTCGACGAGCCGCCCGCCCTTGCGCACCAGCGGCTGCGTCAGGCGCTGGCTGTCCTGCATGTAGTGGTGCCCGAAGCGACCCTTATCGCACGTCCAGATCTCGTTGACGTACTCGTTCTGGCGGGGCATCATGCGCTTGATGACCACGCGCCCGCCCGCCTCGCGGTCCACGCGCGTGTCGAAGTGCATGTTGCAGCCGACGGGGCAGTGCGAGCAGATCGTCGCCACCTGGCGGATCTCCCAGGGGCGCGCCCGGAAGCGGAAGTCTGCCGTCGTCAGCGCGCCAACGGGGCAGATGTCCGTCGTATTGCCGGAGAAGATGCTGTCGAACGGCGGCGTACTGTTCGTGATGATCTGCTGGGCGCGGGCGCGCTTGTCGAACTCCAGCACCGGGTCGTCGGCGATCTGGTCCTGGAAGCGGATGCAGCGCGCGCACAGGATGCAGCGCTCCTGGTCGAGGTAGATGAGCTCGCCGAGCGGGATGTGCTTGCCGAGCCGCATCTTCTCTTCCCAGTACATGCGCCCGACGCCCGGCCCGTGCCGCATCGTCAGGTTCTGCAGCGGGCACTCGCCGCCCTTGTCGCAGATGGGGCAGTCGAGCGGGTGGCTGGAGAGCAGAAACTCCAGAATGGCGCGCCGGGCATCGACTACCTTCTGCGTTGTCGTGCGGATGGCCATTCCCGCCTGCGTCTTCTGGGTGCAGGCCGTCTGCAGGGTGGGGAACCAGGCCAGCTCGTCTTCGCCCGTCTCGCGGTTCTTGCGGGGCAGAGCCAGCTCGACGAAGCACATGCGGCAGTTGCCATCGTGCCCGAGCTTGGGATGGTAGCAGAAGACCGGGATGTCGTTGCCGTGCATCTTGGCGGCATCGACCAGGTTCATGCCTTCCGGCACTTCGTACTCGACGTCGTCAATCGTGATCTTTACGGTGTTGGTCATGAAGTCACGTCCCAGTTCAACAATGGCCGTTAGCCCTGTGCGATGGCTCAGTCGCCGGGTTCTTCTTCAAGCGCCAGCTCGACGTTCTCGGCGGGTGCCTGCTCGCGTGGCAGCACCGCCAGCGCGTAATCTTCAGGGTAGTACTTGATGGTCGCCATGACCGGGTTGACGGCGAACTCGCCCAGCGCGCAGATGTTGCGGGTCTGCATCTGTGCGGCGACGCTGTACATCGTCTCCACGTCGCCCATATCGCCGATGCCGTCCGCGACGCGCAGGTACAGCCGCTTCAGCCAGTAGGTGCCCTCGCGGCAGGGCGTGCACTGCCCGCAGGACTCGTGCGCGAAGAAAGACACCATCTTCTTGGCGGCCCAGAACATGTTGACCGTCTCGTCGAGCACGATCACCGAAGCCGAGCCGATGGAGGTGTTCCAGGGCTTGAAGCTCTCGTAGGTGATCGGCATGTCGAGCACCTCGTCAGTGGCAGGCAGGATCGCGGCGCTCGCTCCGGCGGGCAGGATGCCCTTGATCTCCGCCCCGCCCGGGATACCCCCGCCCAGCTCGTAGATCAGCTTGCGCAGCGTCGTCTCGCCGCCGAAGGGCAGCTCGTAGTTGCCGGGCCGGTTGACGCAGCCGCTCAGCGAGAAGATCTTGGTGCCGGGGCTGTCCTCCGTGCCGAGCTGCCGGTAGCCTTCCGCGCCATGCTGGAGGATGTAGGGCACGTTGGCCAGCGTCTCGACGTTGTTGATCACGGTCGGCTTGCCGTACAGACCGACGTTCGCCGGGAACGGCGGGCGGATGCGCGGCTGGCCGCGCTTGCCCTCCAGCGACTCGAGCAGCGCGGTTTCCTCGCCGCAGATGTAAGCACCCGCGCCGCGGTGCGTGTAGATCTCGCAGCTCCAGCCCGAGCCGAGGATATTCTGCCCGACGAAGCCCTTCTCCCGCGCCTCCTCGATCTTGCGGTCGAGGTGGTCGGCGATATCCCAGTACTCGCCGCGAATGTAAATGTAGATGGCCTCTGCCTGGATGGCGTAGGCGGCGATCAGCGTGCCCTCGATGACCTGGTGCGGGTTGTTCTCCATGAGCTGGCGGTCTTTAAAGGTGCCCGGCTCCGACTCGTCCGCGTTGAGGGCGATGTACTTGGGGAAGACGTCTTTGGGCACGAAGCTCCACTTCACACCCGTCGGGAAGCCCGCGCCGCCGCGGCCCCGCAGCCCCGAAGCCTTGACGAGGTCGATCACCTCGTCGGGCGTGTGCTGGCTGAGGGCTTTACGCAGCCCCTCATAGCCGCCGTTGTCGATGTAGACGTCGATCTCGCCGATGTTCTCGATATCCAGCTCACGCAGCAGGATGTGTTGTTCCACAGCCCCCACCTCTTCTTAAAGTAACGTCCTGTTGCCGGGCAGCCGCTACACGTCGGGCCGGTCGCGTTTGCTCAGGTAATGGATGCCGGGCCAATCGGTGTAGCCCGCTTCCTCGAACACGGCCACGGAGCCCTCGTTGCCCGGCTCGACGAGCGCCGCGAAGATCTCGATGCCCTGCTCGCGCAGCGCGTCCTCGGCGGCGTGGATCAGCGCGGTGGCGATGCCCTGCCGGCGGTAATCCGGGCGGACGGCCAGCCGGTTGATCCAGCCCCTGCGCCCGTCATGGGTGGCGAGCACCGAGCCGATCAGCTCGCCTGCCCCGTTCTCGACGCCCAGCGTGATCTGTCGCCCGCTCTCAAGCTGCTGCTCGAATGCCTCCGCCGAGTCGCGCCCGCCCGCCTTGTAGGGCAGCCCGGCAGCGTCCCAGAGTGCGAGCAGCCGGTCGTAGTCAGTCTTTCCGATACGGCTGATGGACTTCGTATTCACGCCGCAGGCCCGCGATCAGCTCGTTGACCTTCTCTTCGGTCAGGTTCTCGTAGAAATGGAAGTTGACCTGCATCACCGGGGCGCGGTCGCACGCGCCGATGCACATCACGTTCTCGACGGTGAACAGGCCATCCTCGGTCGTCTCGCCAGGCTTCACGCCGAGATGCTCGCACACGTGCTCGCTGAACTCCTCGGCGCCGCGCAGGGCGCAGGGCAGGTCCGTGCAGATCTGGAGCAGGTACTTGCCCTTCGGCTTGTCGTAGTACATTGTGTAGAAGCCGACCACGCCTTTCACGTGCGTGGGGCTCACCCCGACGAGGTCCGCCACTTCCTGCATCGCCTCGTCTGTGATGTAGCCGTACTCCTCCTGCGCGATGAACAGCAGCGGCATGATGGCCGACTTGCGGTCCGGGTACTTCGCAAAGTGGTGCTCGATGTCGTCTCGTCGTCTGTCTAACAGGCTCATCTTCGCCTCGGTATGTAGCTGACACATCATACCGGCAGTCGTGCCGCCGCCAGATTCACTATGGTCGTTTCTTAAAACGATCTTGCCGAACCCCCTCCGTCCGTGCGGTCGCGCTGGTGGGGGTTCCCCATACGCCCTTACCTTTAACGGTCGCAGTCGCCCAGCACCACGTCGATCGTGCCGATGATCGCGACCAGGTCGGCGACCATGTGCCCCTCGGACATCCAGCCGATGGACTGGAGGTTCCAGAAGGTCGGGGTGCGGTAGCGCACCCGCCAGGGCTTCGTGCCCCCGTCGCTGACCATGTAGACGCCCAGCTCGCCGCGCGGCGACTCCGTCCGCACGTAGACCTCGCCCGCCGGCACGCGGTAGCCCTCCGTCCATAGCTTGAAGTGGTGGATGAGCGACTCCATACTGTGCCCGAGCTCGGAGCGCGGCGGCGGGACGTACTTGCGATTGTCGGTGCGCCACGGGCCGCCCGGCAGGTTGTTGGCCGCCTGCTCGATGATCCGCAGCGACTGGCGCATCTCGTCGATCCGCACCCGGTAGCGGTCGTAAGTGTCGCCGCCCGGGTAGGTCGGGATGTCGAACTCGAAGTGGTCGTAGCTGGAGTACGGCATCGCCTTGCGGATGTCGTAGTTGATGCCCGAGCCGCGCAGCATCGGCCCCGAGAGCGACCACTCGATGGCCTTCTCCGGCGAGATCACCGCGATACCCTGCATGCGCTCGATCAGGATCGGGTTCTGGGTGAGAATCGCCTCGTAATCGTCGATCTTGCGCGGCATGTACCACAGAAACCGCCGGATCATCGGCAGGAAGTTCTCCGTGACATCGTACCACACGCCGCCGGGCCGGATGTAGCTCGTCATCATCCGCTGCCCGGAGATCTCCTCGAAGATGTCGAGGATGTACTCGCGCTCGCGGAACGTGTACAGCAGCAGGCTCGTCGCGCCCAGGTCGAGGATGTGGGTGCCGAGCCACACCAGGTGGCTGGCGATGCGCTGGAGCTCTGCCAGGATCACGCGGATGTACTGCGCGCGCGGCGGCACTTCGATGCCCGCCAGCTTCTCGACGGCGAGGCTGAAGGCGAGATTGTTGCCCAGGTTATTGAGATAGTCGATCCGGTCGGTCATGACCAGGGCCTTCTCGTAGGTCTTGGCCTCCATGTTCTTCTCAATACCTGTATGCAGGTAGCCGATGTCGGGCAGGCAGGAAATCACGTTCTCGCCGTCAAGCTCCAGCATCAGGCGGAGCACGCCGTGGGTGCTCGGGTGCTGCGGCCCCATGTTGAGCAGCAGCGTGTCCCCGGTGAACGCACGCGGCGAGACGAGCCCGCGCAGCTCCTCCAGCGCAACCTCGACAGTCTCGCGGTCGCTCTCGATGTGTGTGGTGTCGGTCAAGTCAATCCGGGAAACGTCCATATCTTGTTCCACCATGGGCTCTTGCCGAAGCGGCCCGCTTATTCCTCGCGCGGCCTGGGGCTGGGTACGGGCTTGTTGACTTCGACACGGTCGATATTGAACGTGAACTGCACTTCCTCGTAGCCGAGCGGGTAATCCTTGCGCAGCGGGTGCCCCGTCCAGTCGTAGGGCATCAGGATGCGGCGCGGGTCGGGGTGCCCCTCGAAGCGGATGCCGAACATGTCGTACACCTCGCGCTCGGGCCAGTTCGCGCCGGGGAAGATCGACGTGATGCTCGGCAGGACGGCGTCATCGTCGTCGAGGCGCACCTTGAACTGCAGCAGATGGTTGTGCAGAAACGAGTACAGCACATAGTTCACCGAGAACCGGGGTGCGTCGGGCCAGTAGTCGACGCCGTTCAGCTCCGACAGGTAATTGAACTCCAGCCCCTCGGTGTCGCGGCAGAACGTTATGATCTCCAGCAGGTGCTCGCGGTCGATCTCAAGCCTGACCTGATCGCGGAACTCGACGATCTCCTTGACCGCGCCGGGGAATGTCTTGTCGATGAGGTCGGCGTGCTCGCGCCGGTAGTAGCCACTCATAGGTTGTCCTGTCCCCTATCAGCGGCTCTCCGCGCGTGCCGGTTGGCCGCGCCGAGAGCCTGCTCAGCGATGTTATGCGTTCTCGGCTTCTGCCTGCTGCTTGCCCAGCTTGCCCCAGGTTGCCCAGTCGGCGAGGCGCTCACCCTGCACCTTGGCGTGCAGAGTCAGGATGCCGTGCATGAGCTGTTCGGGGCGCGGCGGGCAGCCGGCGACGTACACGTCCACCGGGACGATCTCGTCTACGCCCTGCAGGATGGCGTAGTTGTTGAACACGCCGCCCGTGCTGGCGCAGTCGCCCATCGAGAGCACCCACTTGGGCGACGGCATCTGGTCGTACAGGCGGCGCAGCACCGGGGCCATCTTGCGGCTGACGCGCCCGGCGACGATCATCAGGTCGCTCTGGCGCGGTGAGGCGCGCATCAGCTCCATGCCGAAGCGCGAGATATCGTTGTGCGAGGCCTGCGTGGCCATCATCTCGATGGCGCAGCAGGCGAGCCCGAAGAGCATCGGCCACATGGCGCGCGTCCGGGCCCAGTTGACGGCCTGTTCGAGGCTCGTGACGACGAACCCCGCTTCGCCGGTCTTCGAATCCTGGGGGGTTAATCCCATTCCAGGCCACCTTTCTTCCACTCGTACACAAGCCCGATCGTGAGGACGACGATGAACAGCCCTACGACGACCAGGCCATACAGGCCCAACCCCCGCACGTTGACGGCGTAGGGCAGCAGGAAGACGACTTCGATGTCGAACAGGATGAACAGCACCGCGACGAGGTAGAACTTAATCGGCAGGCGGCGGACCGCCGGCCCGATGGGCGTCATGCCGGACTCATACGGTGCCTGCTTCTTCTTGGACGGGCGGCGCGGACCCAGGATGGCGGAGGCAAATACGACAATCAAAGCTAGAGCGGTGGATAAGATGAGCAGAATGGCGATGGGTAGATACTCTACGACGAGCACGTGGCCTTCTCCCCATAAGGTAGCGCGGTGCACTTTGGGTCGTGAAAGCTATCTTGCGTGCGCACGAGCGAAACGTGGGTAGGGCGTGTCGTTCGGCACTCCGACCGGGCTCTGGGCGGTTTTCGTTGTGTCAAACGTCACAATTCACGTCGATATTATCATAACTCTGGGTGTTTATCAAATGAGGTTTAGGTTTATGTTATGCCCTGACGGTACGGGCAGCGACCCGATGCTGCGCCCGGCGAGCGCCCCACCTGCGCGGCCTGATTTTGAGTGTTGTTACCCATACCAGAGCGGCGGCGAAAGGCTATGATGAGCATTAAACCTCTGTTAGAAGGGTCGCGCTGCGGTTGACACTCTTTCCGCCCCGCTATTACAATTTACAATACCTCCTCGGGCGGGTCTTTTCGGCCTGCCCGGCGAGCGAAACAGGGAATTTTCTGGCACATAAGGCCTGAAAAAGTTAGTGGTGGAATAGATGGATTATAAGGATTATTACGACATTCTCGGCGTGCCTGAGGATGCCGATTCACAGCAGATTAAGCGAGCCTATCGCAAGCTTGCCCAGCAGTACCACCCCGACGCCAACCTCGACAACCGTGCCGAGGCGGAAGCGCGATTCAAAGAGATCAACGAGGCCTACGAAGTCCTGCGCGATGAAGAGAAGCGGGCACGGTTCGACCAGATCCGGCACAGCTACGCGAGCTGGCAGCGCCGGGGCGGCCAGCCGGGCGGCTTCGACTGGTCGCAGTGGGTCAGCAGCCAGCCGGGCGGCGTGCGTGTCGAGTATTCCGGTTCGGGGGCTGACGCCTTCTCCGACTTCTTCCGCGTGATCTTTGGCGGCCTGGGCGGCATGGAGGACATGGGCGGCATGGGCGGTCGCCAGGCTCCCGGCGGCTTCGGGCTCGAAGACCTGTTCGGGGGCGGCAGCGTGCGCGGCGGCAGCGCCCGCCAGGTGCGCGGGCAGGACCTGCAGACCGACGTGGACATTTCGTTGGAAGAGGCCTACCACGGCACGACGCGCATCGTCACCAAGAACGGCCGGCGTCTTCAGGTGAAAATCCCGCGCGGCGCGCGCACCGGCACGAAGGTGCGCGTAGCAGGCGAAGGCGCGCCCGGCGCTCGCGGCGAGGCGGGCGACCTGTACCTCAACGTAACGGTGCAGGACGACGCCCGCTTCACGCGGGAGGGTGACGACCTGTACGTGGATACCACCGTCGATCTGTATACGGCAGTGCTGGGCGGCCAGGTGGAGGTCCCGACGCTGACCGGCAGGGTCACGCTGCGGGTCAACCCTGGCACGCAGCCGGGGCAGCTCATTCGCCTGAGCGGCAAGGGGATGCCGCGCCTCCGGGAAGCGGAGGCGTACGGCGACCTCTACGTGCGCATCCATGTGGACATCCCGAGGAATCTCAACGATCAGGAGCGGGAGTTGTTCGAGAGGCTAGCGACTCTCCGCTGAGCGGGCTACCATCTAGATAACTCATTTTCCGCGCCGCCGCCCGGCAGCGCGGAGTCGTCTCTCACCGAAGTGAGGGTCGTGAGGAAACACACGACAATGAGTTGCTGAGGTCAAACCCGTGCGGACTCTACGACAGTTAGGCTACAGGCGGGCCGTCATTGGGCTGGCGTTGCTGGCACTGGTGACGGTCGCCTGTTCATTTAGCGCCCTGGCAGGCGAGCTAACCACGGCCTCCCCGACCAGCACCGTCGAAGCAGCCGGCGCGACGGCCGCGGCGGAGGTGGAAGAAGCGCCTGCGCGGGATGAAACCATCAGCCTGATCCCCACCGCGCTTCCCTCAGAGATCCTCGCCGAGGCGGACGCCGAGGAACTGCTGCTCATCAACATCTACCAGCGGGTGAACCCCGCCGTCGTGAACATCGAGATCAGCGTCGACGACCAGAACGCAGGCCTGCTCGACCTGGGCAACGGTTCCGGCTTCGTCGTTGACCCTGAAGGCTACATCGTGACGAACAATCACGTCATCCAGCAGGCTGACGCCGTCCGCGTGACGTTCGCCGACGGATCCGTGCAGGCTGCGGAGGTCGTCGGAACAGACGCCTACAGCGACCTCGCCGTGCTGAAGGTCGAGCTGGCGGAAGGCCAGCAGCTCGTCGCCGTCGAGCTTGGCGACTCGGATAACCTGCTCGTCGGGCAGCGGGTGATCGCCATCGGCAACCCGTTCGCGCTCAGCGGCACGATGACCGTCGGCATCATCAGCGCGGTGGGCCGCCAGCTCACCACCGCCGCGCCGGGCGGCGGCTTCAGCAACCCGATGATCATCCAGACGGACGCCGCGATTAACCCCGGTAACTCCGGCGGGCCGCTGCTCGACTCGCGGGGCCGCGTCATCGGCGTGAACACGGCTATCCGCAGCACCACGGGCAGCAACATGGGCATCGGCTTCGCGGTGCCCGTCAACACGGTGAAGCGCATCGTCCCCCAGATCATCGAGACCGGCGCGGTCGCCTACCCCTATCTCGGCATCACCTCCGATACTCGCTTCTCACTGGGCGAGCTGGCGCTGGAGTTTGAGCTGCCGGTGACGGAGGGCGTGCTGATCTCGGAGACCGTGCCCGGCGGCTCGGCGGAGCGGGCAGGGCTGCGCGGCGGGACGGACGCGGGCCTGGCGACGTTCCGGGGCCAGCGGCTCGTGCTCGACGGCGACATTATCACGGCTATCGACGGCTTCCCGGTCCATAACTTCGACGAGTTGATGGGCTATCTGGTGTCGAATACGGACGTCGGCCAGGTCGTCGAGCTGACTGTTCTGCGCAACTCGGAGGAATTGACTATCGACGTCACGCTGGATCCGCGGCCTAACGGCGCAGGAGACTAGCCCGGCGCGCGTGCGAGGTGACCGGCCTGCCGCTCGCTGGCCCGTCGCCTCTTTTATTACCTCTCCGAAGTCACAAGCGGCTAGCTGGCCTGCCGCAGGCCATTCGTTTCCTAACAAAACGAAGGAGTGCTCCCATGTTTGAACGCAGCCACCTGGAGGAACTCGCCGCATTTGAAGGGACAGGGCCGGTTGTCAGCCTGTACCTGAACCTGCCGCCCCGTCTGAGAGGCACGCCGGAGGCTTACCGGGCACGCCTCAGAGGCCTGCTGAAAGAGGCCGCCGGGGCTGCTTCCGAGGCGGACATCACCGCGATTGAGACGTTCTTTGAAAAGTCATTCGACTGGATGGGCCGCAGCGCGGCCGTCTTCTCCAGCGCCGCGGACGGTTTCTGGCACGTGCAGACCTTCGCCGTCCCGCTGCGCAGCAGCGTGGTCTTCGTCGGCGATAAGCCCTTCCTCACGCCGCTGCTCAACATGTTCGATACCTACGGATCGTACAGCGTTGCGCTCGTGGACCAGCAGGCGATGCGCCTGCTCCACGTGCATCTTGGCGAGCTCGTCGCCACGCGCCGCGTGGAGGGCGAGGAAGTCAAGCGGCTCAAGGCAGGCGGAGGCGCTCCGGGGCGCGGGCGCGGAGACGACGTCAGCGGGTCGTCACAGGCTGCCATCCGCGGGAACCTTAAAGAATTCGCCGAGGCGCTTGGCGTCTTCGCCCGCCAGCACCGGACGGAGCACATCCTGCTCGGCGGCAGCGAACCGACGGTCAGCGCATTCAAGGAGTTGCTGGGCCAGCCGTGGCGCAGCTGCGTCGAGGAGACGTTCAATATCTCGATGCGGGCCACGGACAGGGAGGTGCTCGACCACTCGCTTGGCGTGATGCTCTCCAGAGTCGAGGCACATGAAGCGCAGCTCGCCGAGACGGTGCAGATGCTGGCCGCGAAGGGGGCCAACGGCGTCCTCGGGCCTGAGGAGACTCTCGCGGCGGTCGATGCCGGGCGCGTGCAGACGCTGCTCGTCGTCGAGGGCGCGCTCCCGGCGGAGGTTGCCGCGCCGGCCATCGCCCGCGTCGTGGACTACGGCGGCGAGGTCGAATTCGTGGGCGAGAACTCGCCTCTGCGCGAGCATGGCGGCATCGCGGCGCTGCTGCGCTACTGAGCCTGATTCGTTTGCCCAGGCATGGCGGGGGCGGGCACGTGGAAATGTGCGCTCTGCCCCCGCCGCTGTATATACTCCTGCCTCGTCATCCCCGGCCCACGTCGCGCAGGGAGAATACCCATTTGACGCCGCCTAGCCGCGCTTCCTATCCCAACGAATCCGAGCCCGGCGCTGCACCGGCTGCCGTTCAGCCGCGCATCTCGCGGGCGCTGCACCTGCTGCTCGCCGCGCTGCTGCTGGCGCTCATGTTCGGGCTGGCCGCCGGCAGCTCGCTGGAGAAGAACCCCGTCGCGCCAGAGCCAGAGCACATGGCGCGCGGCTGGGCGCTGTGGCGGACGGGCCGCCTGCTGCCGGCTGCCTCGCTGCCGCTGGCCGACCTGCTCGCCGGGCTGGGCGGGCTGCTGGAGCCTGGCCTGCCGGACCCCGCCTCGCTGGATGGCTGGCAGGCGGGCGATGCGGCTGCGGTGGGCCGTGCGCTGCTGTGGGGCAGCGGCATCGACACGGCGCGGGCGGTCTTTCTGTTCCGGCTGCCGGTGATCGGGCTGGGGCTGCTGCTGGCCGCCGTCGTGTACCGCTGGGCGGCGGACCTGTACGGGCAGTGGGGCGGCGCGCTGGCGCTGCTGCTGGTGGCGCTCTCGCCGAATATTCTCGCGTATACGCGCCTCGCCACGCCCGACCTGCCCCGCGCGGCGTTCTTCGTCATGGCGCTGTTCGCGTGGTCGCGCTATCTGCACCGGGGGGCGGCTGGCTGGCTGCTCGCCGCGGGGGTCGCCTTCGGGCTGGCGCTGGCGGCGGGTTTTGCCGGGCTGCTGCTCATCCCGGTGTTCATTCTGGCGGCGGTATGGGTCGCAGGGCGGCGCGGCCCGCTACCGCTCGGGCGGCCCGGCACGGCACTGGCCCGGCTGCCCTACGGCTGGCTGTGGACGGCGCTCGCCGTGCTGCTGGTGCTCGCTGTGCTGGGGGGCGGCGTGCTCGCCGCGATCATGCTTGCCACGACGCGCCAGCCGGACATCACCAGCGCCTACGTCGGGATGCTGGAGCGCTTCCTCGCGGTGGCACGGACGGCTCTCCGGCCCTATCTGCTGGGCCGGTTGAACCCGCCCGACTTCGGCTATGACACGTTCGCCGTCCTGGGCTTGAAGCTGCCCACGCCGACGCTGCTGCTCGGCATCCTGGCAATCGCCTCGGTCGCGGCGCGGCCCATGATGCCGCGCGAATGGGATGTCGCGTTCCCGGCGCTGCTGTTCTTCGCCGGGTCGCTGCTCGACCCGCTCGGCCCGGAGCTGCGTTATCTGCTGGCGCTGGTCGTGCTGGCTGCGCTGTTCACCGCACGGCTCGCAGACTCGCGGGTGCTGCGCCCGGTCTGGGTGGCTCCGGCGCTCACCGCGCTGACGGTGCTGCTGTACGCTGTCCTCAACGTGATCAGCTACCCGCACTACCTCGCCTACTTCAACCTTGCCGCCCGCGCGCTCGGCGACCCCGCGGAGCTGCTCGTCGGGTCCAACAGCGACTGGGGGCAGGATCTCGCGGGGCTCGGCGAGTACCTCGGCCAGCGCGACGCGGGCGCGGTGTACCTGAGCTACTACGGCGAGGCCGAGCCCGCAGCCTACGGGATCGAGACACTGAACACCGGGCCGCTCGCCGGGTGGCCGGGCTTTCACCCGCTGAACCCCGCCGCCGGCCTGTACGCCATTAGCGCGACGCACCTGGCGGGCGCGCTGCCCGGCTCCGACCCCAACCTGCTCTCCGCCTTTCGCTCGCGCGAGCCGGTGCGCCGGGTGGGCGGCAGTATCTACGTCTACGACGTGCCGCCTGCCGTGCCCCCCGAGACGGACGGCGCGCCCGCCTGGCTGGCGATGTGCGCTCGCGGCGAGCCACCGGTCAGCCGCGAGCAGCTTGCGGAGCTGACCGGCCTGCCGGGGCTGCGTGTCTTCGGCTTTGACTGCGAGACGAGCCTGGCCTTTGGCGAGGGGCCGGGCTGGCTGCTGCTGCAGGCCGCAGGCGACGGGGAGATCCCCACGCCGGTCGCCGAGCTCGGCGTGCCGGACGCCGTGACGCGCGATGAGGCTGGCGCGGTGTCGTATGCCGTGTGGCGCCGCGATGCGCCGCTCGCCGCACCCGGCGCGAGTGTGGCCTTCCCGCCGGTTCCGATGCCTGTGCCAGTTGCCGGGTATCTGGAGCTGATCGGCTATACAACCAGCGGCGGCGCGCTGTCGCCCGGCGACGATCTCCTTGTGACGACGTGGTGGCGCGTGCGGGAGCCGCCGCCGGGCCGGGTCTCGCTGCAGGCCGGGCTGGTGACGGCTGACGGCCAGGAGATTGCGGTGGCGGAGGGGCTCGGAGTGGCGGTCGAAGACTGGCAGCCGGGCATGATCCTCGCACAGCAGCACCGGCTTGCCGTCGGCGGCGAGGTGCCGCCGGGCAGTGTGTCGCTGGTCGCCGGGCTGGTCTCCGAGGAGACCGGACGCCGCTTCCCGGTCTACCAGTCAGCGGACCGGGTCATCGACCGGATTGTGCTGCGCGTGGTGGAAATCACCGAGTAGGGGCACAGGCAGCTCTCAGAGCTGTACATACCACTCGTGGTTTCTTTAACATTCATACCATTCTTGGATGACTGTCTTCTTCTGTGCTATCTGTGCAATCTGTGGACTCCCTACCCGCCTTGCCCGCGATCCGCATCCTATGCTAGGATAGCTGCAGCTATCCGGCGGGATAGCCAGTACCCGGTGATCAATCACCCCGCACAGCGGCGAGAAACAGCCATGAAGCGACCTCGTTCGACGCTTGTTACCCTTCTCATGCTGGTGGTCCTTCCCGCGGCAGTGGCCCTGGGCATTACGCTGCTCGTCCTCAACATCGTGGATGGCCGGGATGAGCCCGAGACGCTCATGCTGCCGACGTTCAGCAGCACCGCCCTCATCCCCGCGCGCGGCGAGCTGCAGGACGTGCCTGCTGCCGCCACGACCGGCGAGGGCGAGGAAGCGCCCGCCGCCGAGGAAGGGGCAGGCGAAGCGCCCGCAGAGGGCGGGCCGTGCGAGAACCCGGTGCACCTCGTAGAGGCGGGCGAGACGCTGGGCTCGATTGCTGAGGGCTTTGGCCTCGCGCTGGACGACGTGACGGCGATGAACCAGATGATCGACCCGGCCTTTGACCCGAATTTCCTCTCTATCGGCCAGCAGATCGTCGTACCGGTGTGCGGCCTGCCAACGCCCACGCCCGCCCCCACGCCGACGGAGACGCCCGTCCCGACGCGAGAAATCCCGACCCCCGGCCCGACTGCAACCGACCGGCCCGGACGCGCCGAGGTAGAGATCGCCCGCGTGCTGAACCCCGGGGATGTGACGAGCGAGGCGGTCGAGATCATCAACCGTGGGACGTCAGTCGCGCGGCTCGGCGGGTGGCAGCTCGTCAACCAGCGCACCGGCGAGGCCTTCACATTCCCGCCGCTTAACCTGTTCCCGCAGGGCGCGGTGACGGTCTACAGCGGTGTCGGGGAGAATACGGCGATTGACATTTACTGGGGGCGGGATGCCGCGGTCTGGGAGCCAGGGGACACCATCCGGCTGCTCGACCCCGACGAGATCGTGCGAAGCCGCTTCGAGATACCGGATTAGGCTGCATTTCTGAGGTTAGGGACGGTTCAGCCACCGCCCACCGGTGACCGCCTGAGAATGGAATTCTCAGGCTACCCAAGATGCGTCGCCTAAAGGCGACCGCTAGCGGGTTTGACAGCCAACAGGCCGGCTTCAGCCGGCATATCTCGGGTAGCGTG
>CAZDLX010000069.1:0-16749 GCA_964506005.1 uncultured Anaerolineae bacterium
TCTCGGCAACCCAGCGGCCGAGGTCACGGTTCGCCGCGTAGATATCCGCCTGCGATTCCATCCGGCACAGGGTTGAGGCAACCAGGGTACCTGGCAGCGTGCGCCGCCGTACAGCGCCCCTGCCATCCAGCGGCACGGCTGCCGGAGCTGCATCCGCAACCGGGATGGCGACCTCTATGTCCAGATCGTGCTCGCGGTACTCGCCGTGATGGTAGAGGGCGAGGCAGGGGCCAGCCGGTTGCACGCTGCCGGCCTGTACTGCCTGCACAACCTCCATGATCAATGTCGGGATGTCTCGCGGGCCGGGCACGATCTCCCGGTAGGCCAGCACGTCCTGTGCGGCGACCTCGCGGAGCACGACCTCGTGCACGGGCATCTGGCCTTCGCGCTCGATCTGTCGCAGCCGTGCCTCGACCCGCTGCAGCCGCGCCTGCTCCTCGTCGATGGCCTGCTGGAGCTGCGCCCGTTTCAGGCGCAGCATCCCGCGTATTTCCGCCGCCGACGGATACTCGAACAGCACCTGCCGTACCTCGTCGAGTGACAGCCCGAGGTCTTTCAGTGCCAGAATGCGGTTCAAGCGGTCGATCTGCTCCGCAGTGTAGTAGCGGTAGCCGGTGAAGGCGTCGACCTTTGCCGGCTTCAGCAGTCCAACGCGGTCGTAGTAGCGCAGCGTCTTGATCGTCACGCCTGTCAGTTGCGAAAACGCACCTATCTTAAACATCAGAGCCTGTAGTCCCGATACTCCATCTCACCAGCACCGTCACCCGTGCCCGGTGCAATGGCGAGCCGGCGTTCTTCTGGATATCCAATCACCGACCAGATGGTGCCGAAGCTCTCGCCGTCAAACACGGCGTGCGCACAGACACCATGCTCGCGGTCGTTGAGCGCCGCCTTCACGTCGTCCCGGGTGATGGACGCGTCTGGCAGGGCCCGCAGGCGATCATAACGCACAGGCGAGTCGCCCGGCACGAAAGCCGTCCGCGCTGCCAGATCGGGGTGCAGCGGGTGGTTGGTCATCACCAGGATGCCATTCTCAGGCCTCCGGATGCGAACCCCATCGATACTGGCTTCCACAACTGCCGCCTGGCGGCTGTCAGCCAGCATGTAGTTGCGACTCTGGCTGTGCGGCACGGACCGAATCCACTCGATCGCCTCGTCCGCCGTGTCGCAGTGCTCCAGCACGTGACGGACGATAAGCCCGAACGGTAGCCCGGCCTGCACCCCAGGGATAAAGGTCGCGCTTATGGCAGCGAACAGCCCCGCATCGTTGACGCCATCCTCGCGCCCTATCCAGATATCGCTGCTGCCGATGTGAGCATGCCCCTCAACCGGATGAGTCCTGTAGATCGTAGCGCCCTCTTGCGACACATTGTAGGCAAAATCATAGTTGCGCCCCACCAGCAGCTTGCCATTCGCGCTGCGCTCGGGCATGACGGCTACCACGCTGCATGATGGCATCGTCTGCTGCAGCGGGACGGTCAGGGTGAAGGTTCGTAGCGTTTCATAGGGGATGTGTGCGGCATCCGCAAACGCGCGCATCTCTTCGACCAGTTCCGGCGTATGCCGGGTGGCCGCCTGCTCGCAGCCGTCCGCCAGCTTGGCGAACGCCGGGCCCAGCGACGGCACTTCCAGGCCAATCTCGGCCATGAGCGCACCGTGCTGCGCTCCCATCTGGTCGGGTGAGCCGCTCAGCGTGATCTCGTGCATGATGCTCCTCCAGAAGCTGAGTAATGTTCCGAGTGCATCATACAACCTCCTCTTAGGGGAGAGTCAAGGGCCCGGTTCGACTCGCGGAAGCGGGCAACGGGCAGCCAGCAGCGCACAGCAAAAAGAGCGCCGGCTCGGCGCTCTTGCACATGACCCGCAGGAAGTATCAGTTATTGTCGAGAGACTCGGGGCGTGGAGACGGGAAGCCAGATTCAGCCTTTGCACCCACCGCCTGCCGCCGGCTTCGTTCGGGCCGGCGCGAGCCGAACGGATTCTTGCGCCGGAATTCGCACAGCGAGCACAGGGTTGACCCTTCCGGGTCGGCGTACTCGATGCCGCACTTCTGGCAGACGCGCAGACTCCCCGACGCCAGCACGACCGGGTCAGGGTCAAGCAGCCGCTCCAGTGTGGGCGCCCCCGCAGAGGTCAGCACGCCGGGCTCGCAGTACGTCAGGCAAGCATCGCAGCCCACACACGCGCCCGCACGGAAGGTCAGGTAGAACGCGCCCTCGTCGTCCTTCAGCATCCGCAGCGCATCTGTCGGACAGACGCGGGCGCAGACCCCGCAGGCGGTGCAGTCGCCGCTCACTTCCATGAGCGCGAAGCCGAGCTCGGCGGGCAGGTGCTCGCGCCGGTAGGGCAGTCGCTCCAGCGCCAGCAGCAGGCGCAGACGCTCTCGCGGAATGTCGAGGTGCCGGGCAGCGCCTTCGGCGGCCAGCGCGTGACCCACCGTCTGTGGAGCTTCGCCCCCCTTTGCCCGGAACAGCCCCTTCCGCGAGAACACCGGCCCGGCGGCGTCACGAACGGGGCGGCTCTCCCAGCCATCCGCGGCGGATTCAGCCGTCACAAGCTCCACCTCACCCGGCGCACCGACCGCGGCAAACAGCTCCCGAGCCACCCGCACGGACTCCTCGATACCGCACTGCGCGTGGCCCATCGGGCAGTTCTGGCAGCGCTCCAGACGCAAGCGGATCGCCGGGGCCCCCAGTGCTGCCGCCACGAGCGCCGACGGGCTCAGCAGGCCGAGGCAGCCCGGCACGCGCAGCACGGCGTCCGCGGGCGGCCCGGCCTCCGGCGAAGGGTGGTACTTGCAGGCAAACTCCAGCACCGCCACGTCGCCGCGCGCGGTGACGGCGGCGACGTGCGCCAGCAGATTCGCGCGCCCATCGTCGCCCTCGTAAGCACCCGTCGGGCAGGTGTGCAGGCACAGCCCGCACTTGACACAGCGCTCGGGGTTGTGTGCGATGGGCGGCCCGGCGCTGATCGCGCCGGTCGAACAAAAGGCCACGCAGCGGTTGCACGTCGAGGCGCGGTTCGTGGTGTGCAGGCACTTCGCCGGGCTGAACTGGATGTCGGAGCCGACGACCGCGGCGAGCTTTTCGATGATATCCACAGCTTACCGTTCCAGCCCTTCTGTCTAAAATCCACGGGGGTGGCTGTAGCGCGCCCCGTGTGCCGGATCGCTGCCGGACAGGTCGTCGGCGGATTCGACGAGCCCGCTCTGCACGGCGTACGTCGCCGCCTGCGTGCGGTTCTCGACCTGCAGCTTCTCCAGGATGTTCTTGAGATGCGTCTTGACGGTGTTCACGGTGATGTAAAGCTCCTCGGCGATTGCCGAGTTGCTCGTACCCTGCGCCACAAGCTGGAGCACCTCGATCTCGCGCTCGGTGAGGCTCTCCAGCGGGGTCGACTCGCGCGAGTGGGCCACGCCCTTGAGCAGCCGCGCGGCCATCGCGCGGGTCATCGCCGCCTCGCCGTTAACCACACCGGAGATCAGGTCGAACAGCTCGTCGGCGTCGAGGTTCTTGAGCAGGTAGCCCGCCGCCCCACGCTGGACGGCTTCGTACAGGTGCTCGTCGAGCTCGGAGGCAGTCAGCATCACGACCGCCACGTCGGGCTCGGTCTCCATGATCGCCTGCAGCGCCTCCAGCCCGGTACCATCCGGCATGTAGATGTCCATCAGCACCACGTCGGGGCGCAGCATTCGCGTCATCTCGACGGCTTCCGCGCCCGACGAAGCCTCACCGATCACGCGGACGAGGTCCGGGCGGGTTTTCATAAGGCTGATCATGCCCTGCCGGAACAGCCGGTGGTCGTCCACGATCAACACGTTCAGGGGTAGCTCTTTCATCGCTGTTACCTTCTCACTCCTGCAGCAGGGGGAGCCAGACTGCAACCTGCGTCCCCTGCCCCGGGTTTGACGTAATGGTTAGCCCGCCGCTGGCGCTCTCAGCCCGCTCGCGCATCGTCTGCAGGCCGAAATGCCCGCGCCGCGCGTCCCGCGTAATGCCCACACCGTCGTCCACGACAGTCACATTTAGCAGCCCGTCCGCCGCGCTGATGCCGACCCTCACATTCTCGGCCTGCGAGTGCTTGCGGACGTTTGCCAGAGCCTCCTGCACGATGCGCACGAGCTGGGCCTGCGCCATCGGCGAGAGGTGAATCTCTGGTGCGACGCTGCAATCAAGGTAGGCGTGGATGCCTGACTGCACGCCGAACTCGTCGACGTACTCTTTGAGGCCCGAGATCAGGTTGGCGTCACTGTCAAGCGTCGTGCGAAGGCTCATGATATTCTCGCGCACGTCAGCCTGCGCCGCCTTGATCTGCTGGTGTGCCTGGCCGATCTCCTCAAGTGCCGCGTCGGTCTGCCCCTGTCCGAGCAGCGTGCCAATCGTCTGCATCTCCAGGTTCAGGTAGCCGAGGATCTGCGCCAGCCCATCATGCATCTCACGGGCGATACGCGAGCGCTCGTCCAGCGCCGCCATCGACTGGAGCTGGGCCGCCATCGAGGCGTGTTCGAGCGCAATCACGGCCTGGTCGGCCAGCCGGCCCAGCCCGATCAGGTCCCCCTGGGTGAACGCCTCGCCGGTGTGGCGCTCCGCCCACAGCACGCCAATGGGCTGGCCGTCGAGCTGCAGCGGCACGATCACCGCGGCGAGAATCTGGCGGTGCACCGCCGGGCAGCTCCACGCCGAGGTGAGTTCCGGCGACTCCTGTGGATAGCGCACCGGTGTGGAGCCGTACGTCTCCAGCATGTCGCGGATGAAACCGCACCTTAGCGGCGCATCGACCAGGCACTGCGCCAGCGCCGTCGAGTGGCACTTCACCTCAAGCTCGCTGCCATCCGCCGACCACAGGCCCAGTGCGGTCGCGTCGGCGCTCAGCAGGCTGCGCCCCCCCTCCACAATCTCCAGCAGGACCTGGTCGACGTTCTGCATGTTGGCGATCTGGCGGCTCGTGTGGACCAGCACGTCCGTCCACTTCTCCGCCGTCTCGAGCGCCGCCGACTGCATGCGCAGCGTCTCCTGCTGCGCCCGGCAGCGCTCCTGCTCCAGCCGCTCGACGCGGTGCTTGCGCTGCGCCTCGAACAGGTCGAGCGCGTGCACGACGAGCACCGTCAGGGCGACGGAGGACAGCGTGCGCCACACGTGCACCGGCGTGCCGGTCAGCACGAGCACGGTATCGTAGTTCAGCCAGCGCGCGAGGCCAAAGGGCGCTTCCGGCACAATCAGCCCGGACACAAAAGCGTTCAGGCCGAAGGCAATGGCCGCCCACTTGGTGGTGAAGCGCATCTTGCCGGCAAACTCCGGGTTGACGTCACGCCAGCCGCGCCAGAACCCGACGGCGGTTACGGTGGCCGCCGGCGTGATCAGCAGGTAGCGTGACCACACACTCGAAGCCGTGGCGAGCGTCGAGCTTGTCACCGCGACGATAATCGCGTACGCCGCGATCAGGCTCGCCGGGATCAGCAGCGCCAGCGGCGCGAGCGTCAGCCAGCCTGGCAGGGCGCGCTCCTTCTTGATGAGCAGCACGACGCCAAAGCGCAGCAGCATCAGCGCGGAGAGCGGCAGCAGGATGCTGTGCGCCGTCGAGAGCGCCTGCATTACCGCCCCGCTGAGCGGCATCAGCATGAACATGGCGAGCCACTCGACGATGCCCTGCGTGAGCCCGTAGCCCGCCAGCCACGGGAGCTGGTTCTCCAGCGTCTGCTTGCTGCCCCGCCTCGCCTCGCAGTAGACCGCCATGCCGAGGCTGAAGCTCGCCAGCCCCGAGATGAAGTAAGCCAGCGGGATCATCTGGCCCTCGCCGGCACCCGGTTTGGCCCCTGCTCCAGCGTCAGCCAACGGGCGGCAAGGCTGGCCGCGGCCGCGTAGAACGACGGGCGAGTCTGGCGGCCCATCTGCCGGTGGAACTCCGCGATCCACTGGGCGGGGTGGTCTGCCAGAAAGTCGCTCTCCTGCCGCCGGAGCTGCCGCGCGGCGTGGGAAGTGCCCGCCTGCCACTGCCGGGCCTCAAGGCTGCACAGGTAGGCCATGAACTCCATCTGCACTGCGATGTGGTCGGCGGTCTCCCCGACCGGTGCGACGCCAAACTGGGCGTAGAGCTGCTGCAGCCAGCCTCGCACGTCGTCGGCGGCAGCCAGGATATCGCCCGTAGCCTTCCAGCGGTACGTCGCCTCGCAGGGCGAGACACGCTCAACGCTCTTGCCAAACAGGCGCTGGTGCTCGGCCTGAAGGCACTCGAGCGTGCAGGCCGCAAACGTCTCGAGCGCCTCGATGTCGGGCCGCAGGGCTTCGCGGTCAGCACCGAGCCAGGCCGTACTCGCCCACAGCTCCCCGGCCATTGTGCCATCTGCCAGCATCCGCTCCAGCTCGGCATCCGGCGGGTAAAAGCTGAGTGCCAGCCAGCCGTAGACGGTGCTGCGGGCCTGCGCAACCTGGGTCAGGATGCTGTGCGCTCGTTCTCTCGGGCTCATCTCCTTTGTAATCTGCACGGGTTGATCCCCTCTTCTCCCGATACCAGCCAACTTACCCTCAGACAATGTAGAACACCGACGGCAGCGTGCCCTTCTCCATCAGCAGTTGAAAGTGCGGCACGTTCGCGTGCAGCAGCCGCGAGACTTCGCTCTCCGGGTCGTCAATGTCGCCGAACTTTCGCGCTTTCATCGGGCAGATGTCCACGCAAGCAGGCTGCAACCCGGCGTCCACGCGGTGCGCGCAGAACGTGCACTTCTCAACCGTGTGGCTGCGATGGATCATCGGGTTGCTGCCTGTCGGGAACGGGCTCACGTAAGCCGGGCGGTCTCCCGAGAATACGCGCACGCCCGTGTACGGGCACACCGCCATGCAGTAGCGGCAGCCAATGCACAGGCTCGGGTCCTGCATGATGATGCCATCGTCCCGGTGGGTCGCAGCCGAGGTCGGGCAGACTTCCACACACGGCGCGTTGATGCAGTGCTGGCAGGCCAGCGGCAGGTAATCCATATGCATCGCACCGGCTTCTTCGAAGCTGTGGCCGTTCACGCCCACGGTGACGATCTGCGTCCAGCACACGCCGTCAGGCAGGTTGTTCTCCTGCTTGCAGGCCACCGTGCAGGTCTCGCAGCCCGTGCAGAGAGTCAGGTCGATGATCATCACGTAGCGCGTCATGCCTCACCTCGCTCGCGCACGACTTCCACCAGCACGTCCGAGAAGGAGCTGTTGGAGCCGAACACATTGGCCTCGTTACCCACCGTATGTGTGAGCGTCTGCAGGTGCCCGTCGATGTAATCCGTTGACTGCCATCCCTCGTCCACGTACACGCACCCCGCCGGGATGCACTTGCTGATCTCGGCACGCAGGACGACGTAGCCGCGGTCGTTGAACACCCGTACGGTGTCGCCCTCGGCAACGCCTCGCGCGCTGGCGTCTGCGGGGCTCATGGTGACCGCCGGGCCGGCATCCAGCTCGCGCAGCCACCATGCGGTCGAGAACGTCGAGTGCACGCGGTAGCGGCTGCGATCGTTGATGCAGACCAGCGGGTAGCGCGCTGCCGCCGCGCTGGACGGATCCGCCTCGATTGGCGCCTCATACGAGGGCAGTGCCCGCCCCAGCGGCAGCAGCCGCTCGCTGTAAAATTCGGCGCGCCCCGTCCGCGTTGGGAAGACGCCGCCCCGGTGCGCGACGGTCTCAAACGAGCCGGGGATGCGCAGCACGCCTGTCTCGCGCAGTTCGTCGAACGACAGCGCGCTGAGATCCGGCTCGCTCGCGAGCATCTCCGCGATGTACTCGTCCGGTGTCTTCGCGAACAGGCCGGTATGCCCGAGCCGCGCCGCCACGTCCTGCGCGATGTCGAAATCAGAGCGGCACTCGCCGGGCGGCGGCACGATCGCGGGCTGGTACTGTACGAACGGGCCCGGACCTCGGACGATATCGGGTCGCTCGAACATGCTGGCGACCGGCAGCACGTAATCCGACCAGCGGGCGGTTTCCGTCATGAACATCTCGGCCGTCACGACGAGGTCGAGCTGCGGCAGCACCTGCTCGCGCAGGGCATTCTGATCCGGCCACTGGTTCAGCCAGTTGCTGAAGGCCACCCACATACCCTTGATCGGGTAAGGCTCGCCTTTCAGGATGTACTCGGTGAGCCGGGCAGGGTTCACCTCCCGGTAGCGGTTGCCGCCTGGGTAGGTGAAGCCGGTAAGCAGCAGCACGGGCTGGTTCATGCCATCGACGCCCGCCCCGCCGCCGGGAATGCCGATGTTGCCAGTGAGTGCCCCCAGTGTCGCGATCAGGCGGCCAAAGGTCGCCCCGTGATGCCAGCGGTCCACGCCGTACAGCGTGTAAATCCGCGCCGGCTTCGTGCTTGCGTAGACCTCGGCAAGCGCCTCGACCTGCGCGGCGGGCACGCCGGTTCGCTCGGCGACCAGCGCGGGGGCGTAGGGCTCGACCATCTCGCAGAGCAGGTCGTAGGCCGGGCGGCACGGCACACCGCGCACCCGGTACTCGCCGCGCAGCGCAGGCCGCCGGGAGCTGCCCGCCGGGACGGCTGCACCCGCGGTCTCGTCCCATACCAGCTCTGGCCCCTCGCCGTCCGCACGAAGGAACGCGCCGGTGTCGGCCCGTACGAGCAGCGGCCCGACGGTGTGCGCGCGCACGTAGTCCTCGTTGGCCCAGCCATTGCGCACGATCAGATGCAGCATGCCCAGCGCGAGATACAGGTCCGAGCCGGGCCTGACGGCTACCCACTCGTCGGACTTGCTCGCGGTGGCGCTGTACTTCGGGTCGATGGCAATCAGACGGGTGCCGCTCTTCTGCGCCTCGGCGAAAAACTGCCACCAGTTCAGGCGGCTCTTGACCGGGTCCGCGCCCCAGATCAGCACCAGCCGCGAGTTGGCTAGGTCGGTATAGTCGTTGGCGAGGTAGCCCGTCCCTGCTCCGAACGTCTCCTCGATGCCGCTCGGCACGGCGCTGTCTGTGCCCATCGAGGCGACACTCGTGCCCGACGCGCCCAGCTGGCTGGCCAGCCGCAGATACACACCACTGAACCCGTTCAGCGCGCTGATCTGGCCCGAGTACGTGAAGAACATCATGCTTTCGGGGCCATACTGTGCATCGATCACGCGCATCCGGCGTGTGATCTCGTCGAGCGCTTGCTCCCACGACACTGGCTGCCAGTGGTCCTCCCCGCGCGCGCCAAGCTGCTTGAGCGGCGTCTGCAGGCGGTCGGGGTGCGAGGTGAGCTGGAGCTGGCTGATGCCCTTGAGACAGACGCGGCGGTAGCGCTCGTCGGGGAAGTCGGCGGGCTCGATCTGCTCCACATGGCCGTTACGAGTGGTGACTTTCAGGCCGCAGAAGTGATTGCCGCAGTTCAGGCTGCACACGCTGCGATGCACCTGCCGCCCACCCGCCGACGGCGACGCCCCGCAGAGCAGCCTCAGCCCGCGCAGAAAGACGGGGTTCCCGTCTGCATCCTGCCTCGGGGCAGCGTGCCGCCCGCCGGGCGCTTCCAGCGAGGGCTGCAGCCGTTCCACAGCGTGGTCGCTCAGCTTCCCGAGCCGCTCTGCCACGCGGTCGAAGGCCGGCTCGCCGAGCGGCGAGGCGTGGCTCGCCGCCTCGACAATGTGCTCGGTCACCCCGTTGAGGAGCGGCACACTGCCCAGCAGGCGCTCGGCAGCCGGCAGCAGGCACTCGTCGAGATCCGTGAGCAGCACGTAGCTGTTTGCCAGCATGTCGCTCGCCGCCTGAAGCTCGGCGGGGCTGTCTTCAGCCAGTATGGCAATCAGCGGCTGCGAGCCGGCACGCCGGGCCAGCGCCGCGCGGCAGGCTTCCCAACCTGCTCTGGCGAGGGTATCCACCTCCGCGATGACCAGCTCCGGCGGGGCGGCAAGCTGGCGCAGCGCGGCAGCACTCGTCATGGCAGCGCCGACGAGCGCCGGGCCGGGGAGCTGGCGGAGGGTGGTCTGCAGCCGGCTTAACAGTTCGGGCTGCCGTGTGATGGCGAGGACTCGAAGCATGGTCACATTTGTGATAATTTGCTCAATACCATGATACCTCGCACGTCAACAAGGCAGCACCGAGCAATTTCAGGTAAAAGACGTAAGGAATATCACATTTCGAGGCGGCAGGAACGGCCCACCGCCCCGCAGACGGCTAAACCTCGTAGCGCTTGAAGGTCTGCGGCGTCGTAAGCTCGATTTTCAGCTCACGCAGGTACGCGCCGTCCTCGCGCTGCTCGATCGTGCTGGTGGCGATACCGATCTCAACGTTGAGCTGCTTTAGATATTTGATGGCATCCACGCTGAACGTCAGCGACTGGCTGGCCTCGTCGAAGACGAAGTCCCGGTACCCGCGCCGCTGCAGCGCATTCATCACGGCAGGGATGTCCCGCCCAAAGACTCTGGCCGACTTCAGCAGGTAGTCGTCGTCGGAGAGGACCATCGTCGGCGGGTAAGCCGCGTCGCGGTTCTGCTGGTAGTTCTGGCCCGTGAGCTTGTTCTCCAGCGAGCAGTAGTGCACGCCGAGCTTCAGCCCCTGCTCGGCGGCGAAGTCAAGCAGGTCAAGGCATTCCAGCTCGCTGCCCGCGATGGGCACCCCACCCGCGTACCAGTAGTTGTACAGCGTCTGGAAGGGGCGGTTCTTGACCTTAAAGCCCCGCTCGTTGAACGCCTCCGCGTTGCGGAACGGGTAGCACAGCTCCAGCAGGTTGATGCTGTAGACGTCGAGCTCGTCCAGCGCGACGAGCAGCGGGCGCATGATCTCCCCCGAGCCGGGTGGCACCGGCATCTCGACCATGACGCGGGGGATGAACTGCCGCGCCAGCGCGATGCGGTTCAGCGTGTGCTCGCGGGCCTTCTCGACGTCGTGCAGGCGGATGCTGAAGCGGATCTCGTCCAGCCCGGCATCGCGCAGCGAGGTGAGGATCGCCTCGTCGATGTGGTCGCCGCTGGTGTACAGCCGCTGGTAAGCGTCGGGGAACTGCTGCCGCGCGTGGGAGAAGAACGCGACCGACTCCTCCTTGTGCAGCAGCGGCTCGCCACCCGTCAGGGCGACGTGGCGCATGCTCATTCCCTGCGCGTGAATTTCATCGAGCTCGGCAATCAGGTCGCGGGCGTTCGCCCGGTAGTGCTCGAAATCTTCCTGGTTCGGATTAAAGCAGTAGTAGCAGTCGCGGTGGCACTGCAGCGAGATAAAGAACGTCGCGCTGCCAATGCTCTGCTCGCAGGCCACGCACGCCGGCGAGATAGCGTTCACGTACAGGCTGCGGTCGGTGTTGCGCAGGTGCACGCCCTTCTCGCGCAGGGCGGCGCGCTTCGCTGCGGTCTCCTCACTGCGGTCTACCGGGTCGATCTCGATACCCGTCGCCGCGACCTGCTGCATGAAGTCCTCGTAAATCTCGACATACGTCTCCGCGTAGGCAGCGAAGTCGGGGTTCTTAAGCCGGGGCAGATTCGCCCGGGTGATCTCAACAATCATGTCGTCCCCGCCTAGCTTCCGGCCGTCTGCGGCACGTCCACTTCGTATACCTCGGCGAGCCCGGCCAGCGCGCCGCGCGTCAGGAGAATGATGCCCCGGTAGAAGTCCGTCTCCGCGACCTTGACCCCCCTGTTCGCCCACGCGAAGCCCCAGCGCAGCAGATGGTCCGAGAGGAAATCGCGCTGCGCCTGGAGCAGATCGTCGAGCCCGTCATAGTCGCCCCGCTCGATAGCCTCGACTGCCAGGTTGCTCAGATGGGCCAGGAAGGAGAGCTCGAACCCGATGAAATCCTCGGGTTCGCGCTTGAAGTTGATCACTTCCAGGCCGTAGCGAGCGTACCACTCGCGCACGTCCAGCGTGCTCTCGAGGAACAGGAACGGCTCCTTCTCGACGTAGATCGACTCCCAGGGGTAGACCAGCATCTGGGTGGTGGTGCCGATGAACAACTGTGCGTAATCGACCTTCAACTCGGACAGCGTCGCATCGTCCACAACACCCTGCCGGGCCTCAGACCAGGCGCGGAGCGCAGCCAGCCCCTCGATGACGTCGGGATGGTCGTTGGCAAATGGGGACTCGGCGAAGATGTCGCTTCCGGCGAGGGCCTGCAGCCAGTCGCGCTCGGGGTGCGTGTACAGCATCTGACCGAGCAGGCCGCAGAGCAGCGCCTCGCCGGTCAGGGTGTCGAGCCAGTACTGTGTGTCGGTGTGTGTCAAGTCTACCTCCGAAGGGTCACTCGGCGTGTGGATGGGTCGTGCCTCCTGCTCGATGAACCTATTCTAATAAAAGCGACCGATATAAGAAGGATTAAACTGTCCGGGCTTACTGTGATAAATGTCACTGATATGAGTCGATGCTCGATATCAGTAGAAATGAGTAACAGGGAGCAGCCTTTTCAGGCTGCTCCCTGTACATGTTTCAGGCGAGACTAGATACCGATACTCGAGTGGCTGGCATAGAACAGGAAGCGCCCGACCACCTCGCCGACCAGCACCAGGGCGAAGGCCCCGTATACCAGTGCAGCGGGGAGCGTTTCGGCGTTGCCGTCACGCACGCGGCGATACAGGAAGATCCCGAAGATGCCAGCGCCCACGATGACCAGCAGCAGGCGCAGCCCCATCAGCAGGCCAAACTCGCCGGCCAGGATGGATGCACTCTGCACGGCTGCAGCCGGACCCGCCGCCAGCGTCGCGATGTACACCGGATAGGCTACCAGCTCCACGGCGAGCACGAGCGCCGCCACGACGACGATCGAGCAGATGGCGTTGCACAGGAGCTTGCCCTGCGTCTGCAGGTCTGCGCCTTCGCCCTTGCTCTTCAGGTAGGCGTAGTTGGCCACGAGTGCCGACCCGACGGCCAGAGAGCCGAGCAGGAGCGTCGTCGCGTAGAACTGGACCGGCGTGGCGATGGTGTTCCACGACGGCTGCGTCGGGAGCATGTAGATCTTCGCCATCGCGTAGACGAGGCCAAGCCCGACCACGGCGGTCAGCACTGCGACGACACTGCGCAGCGTTGCGCCGCCGATCTTGCGCCACTGCATCAGCGCGTACACCGCACCGAGCGCCGAGAAGGCGATGGTGAACGCGATCTCACGGCTGAGCCACGACGTGCCGATGTTAACCAGCGCGCGGTAGCCGTTGAGCGGGTTGCCGAGGTGGAGGAACGAGGCGAGCACGCCGACGACCACCACCGGGCCAATGGCATACAGGGCACGGTCGCTGAGGCGATCCGCTTCTTCTGCCCCTGCCTTGCGCGTGGCCAGGAGGCGCAGCACGCCCAGTACCACGAAGGCACCCACGGCCATCTGCAAGAGAGTCGTGTAGATGATCAGCGCCCATTCAGCGGATCTCATTTGATTGCCTCCTCAACGTTCATGATGGCACCGTCCGCGGCGCGCCCGGGCCGGGTGCTCTTGTGCGGTTTGAACACGACCGAAGGCCGTGCGATCGACGGATCGGGCAGCGGAGCCGGGTCGGCGAAGTCGCCGTACATGGCGCGCAGCTCGTCGAGCGGGCCGTAGTCCAGCGCGCGGAAGGTGCAGGCTGCCACGCAGGCAGGGTCTTCACCGGCAGCCTGCTCGTCCACGCAGAAGTCGCACTTGGCGATGACGCCGGTTTCCGGGTTGAACTGCGGAGCGCCGTACGGGCAGGCCCATTCGCAGTAGCGGCAGCCGATGCACTTGTCGGAGTCGGCGATCACGACGCCGTCCTCTTCGCGCTTGTACATGGCGCCCGCCGGGCAGTTCTCGACGCATGGCGCGTCTTCGCAGTGCATGCAGGCGGTGGAGATGTAGTAGGTATACACATCCGCCGGCAGCATCAGGTTGCCGTCCTGCACCCAGTCGCCACCGCTGTACTGCAGCACGCGGCGGTAGTTGATGCCGAGCGGCACGTCGTTGTTATCCTTGCACGCGACCTGGCAGGCCTTGCACCCGGTGCACTTCCCGAGGTCGACGTAGAACGCGAGTTGTTTACCCATGTCGGACTCCTTATGCCTTCTCAACCTGCACCAGGTTCGTGTGCTGCGGGTTGCCCTTCGCAAACGGCGTCGGGTGGTACTTGGTCAGCGTATTGATGGCACCGCGGATATCCACACCACTGGCGTCAGGTGTGTACCAGGCGCCCTGCGGGATGTTGACCACGCCGGGGCGGATACGCGGGGTGACGAACGCCGGGAGCAGCACCGTGCCGCGGTCGTTGAAGATGCGGACGGTTTCGCCGTTCTCGATGCCGCGTTCGCGCGCGTCGAGCGTGTTGATCCACACCACCTGCGGATGGGCTTCCTGGAGGATGTCCACGTCATCAAAGGTCGAGTGCGAGCGCTGGATCGCGTGGGAGCCTACCAGCATCAGCGGGTAAGTCTCGCGCAGCGGGTCGCTCACGCCTTCCCACTCGGGGATATACTTGGGGATTGCCGGGATCTCGTCCGGGTCGTTCTGCGCGAACAGGTGCGGCGAGAAGATCTCGATCTTGCCCGTCTCGGTTGGCAGCGGATTGGCTTCGGGGTCGTCCACAAAGTCCTGGTTGGCGACGACCTGGCCCTTGCCGCTGATCTTGTAGATACCCTTCTCCTTGAACTCCTCGTAGGTCGGGAAGTTCGGGTCGTTCTCGCGAGCTACGTCGACCATTTCGCGCAGCCAGTCCTCGCGCGAAGTGCGCCCCTCGCGGAATTCCTCGCCCATACCCAGCCGGTCGGCGAGCTGCTCGGCAATCCACAGCACGTCGCGCGACTCGAACAGCGGGTCAACCAGCTTGTGGCTGTAGACGGCGAAGTTTGCGCGGCCCTCACCGTTACCGGTGAGCAGGTTATCGACCTCGAAGCTGGTGCAGTCGGGCAGCAGGATGTCCGCGAAGCGGGCGCTCGGCGTCATGGCTACGTCGCCGACCAGGATGAACTCCAGCAGGCTTTCGTCCTGCAGCAGCTCAGTCGTGCCATTGACATCCGAGTGCTGGTTGATCAGCGTATTGCCCGCCCAGTTGAGCATGAACTTCATGTTCTGGTTGAGCTTCTCTGCACCCTTGATGCGGTCACGCGGGCCGGAGGTCATCTCCTTGCCGCGCTTGATGAAGTCGGGCCACATGAAGACGGAGATGGTTGCCTCGATGGGGTTCTGGCCAGCCGGGAAGCCGCCCATGCTGATGTTCGCGCCTCGCCCGCTGCGGAGGCCCATACCGCCACCCGCGATACCGACGTTGCCCGTCATGGCTGCCAGGATGGGCAGGGCACGCGGGGCCTGTTCGCCGTACGCGCGGCGCTGCCAGCCGAGCCCCTGAAGCATCGCACAGGGCTTGGTCAGTGCCATCTCGCGGGCCAGCGTGCGGATGCGGCTCGCCGGGATGCCGGTGATGGGCTCGGCCCACTCCGGAGTCTTGGCCTCGCCGTCGGCATCGCCCATGACATAGGCCATCCACGAGCTGTTCTCAGGCGCACCTTCGGGCAGATTGTCTTCGTGGAAGCCAACAGTGTACTTATCGACAAATTCCTTGTCGTAGATGTCCTCTTCGATCATCACGTAGGCCAGCGCGGCGATGAGCGCCACGTCGGTGCCGGGGTTGATGGGCACCCAGTCGGCTTCCAGCGCGATGACCGAGTCGGACATGCGTGGGTCGATGACGATGTATTTCGCGCCGTTCTCCTTGGCAAGCAGATGATAATAGCCGTCACCCTTGCCGCCGTTGCGCGTCACGAGCGGGTTATCCGCCCACAGCACGACCAGCTTAGAATTCAGCAGGTCGTCAACCGAGTTGTTCGCGCTGCTGCCGGTGATGTAGGGCACTACCGCGCCGTAACAGGCAGAGCTGTACGTCCCGTAGAAGTTTACGTAGCCGCCGAACATGTGCAGGAGGCGGGCCAGCGGGCCGGTCCCCTTATACGTCATGTCGATGCCGCCGCCGATCTGGCCGGAGGCATAATGGTAGTAGAACGCCTCGTTGCCGTACTGCTCCTTGATGCGGGTCATCTCGCTGGCGATGGTGTCCAGCGCCTCGTCCCACGAGATGCGCTCGAACTTGCCCTCACCGCGCTTGCCGACGCGCTTCATCGGGTACTTGAGACGCTCGGCGGAGTACACACGCCGGATCTGGGAGCGACCCCTCACGCACGGGATAGCGCGGGGGTTGTTGATGGGGTCCTCGTCGGGGTCGGTGTCGGGCAGCAGGCGAACAACCGCGCCTTCCTTCACCTCGGCCTTGAGGATGCAGCGCCCGCCACAGTTGTGGTAGCAGCTCGTCGTCAGGACCTTGCTCTCGGCGGCTGCTGAAGCAGTCTGCGTCTGCTTCAGGCCGGAGGTCAGGCCTGCCCCACCGCTGCTGGCGAGCACGGCGGTACCGCTCAGCGCCGCGCTCCACTTGAGAAAGCTGCGCCTGTTGAGAGCGGTATCCGTTATCGTGTTCTTGACGATGTCGTTATCACTCACGTGATGGTCCTCCTTACAGGTTTCTGCTTGTCAGCTTGAACGCTCCGCATCTGGAAACGCCTGCGTGACATCCGGCTGAATGCCAACCAGCATGCTGGTACAAGCCTCGTACCATCAGATTAACTGAAAGCGGCGGGCGGAGCGTCGCTCCGAGGGGGTGTATGGCTATCACTCCAATGGGTGATTTTTTTCACGATGGAGGGCGCGCGCGGCTCCAGTGGGTTTCTGTGTATGGACCAGTGGGATACTCACATGGAGCTCTCCGAGGAGGTGAGGTTCCCTGCACTGGCGACAGCTTCAGCTACAGCTACGACGGAGCGGGCAACCTGACTACCCTCTCTCGCTGGGACGCGGCGAGCGGGCAGGTGGAGACGGTCAGCTACCTGTACAACAACG
>CAZDLX010000070.1:0-16622 GCA_964506005.1 uncultured Anaerolineae bacterium
TCGCCGATCTCGCCGTACAGCGCCGGGTCCGAGCGCTGGGGCTGCGAGCCGCCGCCCTGCCGCGTGCCGATCAGAGGCAGGATAATCGTCACGAGCAGCGCCAGGCCCACGCTCCCGGCGCTGAACACACGCCATGCGGAGCGCGCATTCCACGCCGAGCGCCGGGCGGCCACCCAGCGGATGGCATCGTCCAGCCCGAGCGCCGCGTTGGCCATCACGAACGGCACCAGCGCAGAGCTGGAGTGCAGCCAGCCGCCCCGCATGCCGGGCAGCGTAAAAGCGAACGTCATCGCGGCGAACATCAGCACGCCGTAGAGCACGGCGGGCAGCAGAAGTGGACGCCGCCAGCGGCGCGCAAGGCTCGCCAGCGTGAGCGGTGTCAGGAAGACCAGATTGTGGACAGCGGCGAAGCTGAGAAGGTGCAGCCCGAGCGCGCGCAGTTTCGTCCCGGCGATGACGCCTAAACCCGCCTCGAAGTAGCCTGCGGCACTCAGCTCGGGCGGGTAGGCAAACAGATCGTTGTAGTCAACAAGCCACAGCGTGCTGAGCCCGCCGGGCGCTTGCACACTCCCGAACATGGCATAGTTGCGCGCGAACCACGGAGCCATCGTCAGGCCATAGGCCACCACGACGAGCACCGCATTGCGCAGCCGCCTGTGCGGCAGCTCGCCGGGCAGCAGCGCCACGAGCCCAACGACTGCCGGGACGAGCAGCCCATCCGCCCGCGAAAGATGCGCCAGTGCCCCGCACACACCTGCTGCGGCCCAGGGCCACCATCTGCCACGCTGCCGCCCCACCCCGGCCAGCAGCAGGGCCGCCGACGTGCTGACCGCGAAGGGCGTGAACGACTCGGGGAGCGACCAGTAGCGCACGTACACGCCGCTGAATACCGCTAGCAAGGCCGCGACCCGCGCATGGCGGCGGTCGCCGAGCTGCTCCGCCAGCAGGTAGGCCAACACCGGCACCAGCGCAGCGACCAGCGTAAAGGCTACCTGCGCGGCGCGGAACGGCGGCAGGAAGCGCAGCAGGCCGATCCCCAGGGCAGCCAGCAGCGACGCGAGCGGCTGCCAGTAGGCGAAGCCCGGTGCGGGGAGCGTCTCAGACGCAGCCACGTAATTCCAGAAGTAAGGTTCGGCCAGCTCAGGCCACTGCGACTGGCCCGTTGCGATCCGCAGCCCTCCGTTGAAGTAGTAGGAGTCGTCCACGTAGCTGGGCGCGGAGGTCAGCAGCGCGGCCAGCGCGTTGGTCAGCAGGCTCAGCACGACGACGAGCACAAGCTCGCGACGGCGCGTCGAAGCCACCACGCGGGAAGGCGCGGCGGGGTGGCTTACGGGGGTCATGGGGTGGCACCTGCGTGCAGCTCGTAGAGGGAATACGCGCCTGGCGCTTCCCACACTCGCGTGAGCGCGGCGTCCCGCAGCACCTGCAGGGCTTCCCAGTCCGCTTCCGTCATGGGGTCGTAGGGCTCGCGCTCGATGAGGAAGCGGCCTCCCAGGTCGTAGATGAGGACGTGCGTGTAGCCTCGCCCGCGCCACTGCTCGGCGATGCGCTCCGGCGTACCGTAGACCTCGCGGTCGTGCCACCAGTTATTGATCATGGAGTCGGGTTCGCAGTCGTGCTGGCAGTAGAAGGTGCGCGGCTCCCACAGGAAAAGTACGTGCGCGCCCTCGGGCAGCTCGTTGACGGCCTGCATCGCGGCGTAGTGCGCCCCGAGCTCGTCGAGCAGGTACTCGTCCTCCGCCTGTAGGCCGGCGATCACGCGCAGCGGCGCGGCCCGCACGAGGTCGAGCCCCGCGCCAAGCAGCGCAAGTGCCAGCGCCGCCAGCACGACGCCCTTCACGAGCCTGGTGAGTGCGGCCAGCTGCGCCTGTTCACGCCAGCCTTCCAGTGCCAGCGCACTGACGAGTGCGAACGCCGGGAAGATGGGGTACAGCAGGCGGGTCTGTACGAGAAACCACGAAGTGGCCAGCCCGGCAAACCACCCGATCAGGCCGGGCAGCGCAAAGAGCAGCAGGCGTCCGCTCAGCACGCGTGAAGCGGCATCTCGCCGCCTCCATCCGATGAGCGCCAGCGGCAGCATGCCAAAGATAAGCGCACCTGCCGTCGCCTGGTAGGTCGTGCTCTCGCTGCCGAAAACCGTTGCCTGAATAGGCGCTATCAGCAGCTCGACGGGCGAGAGTCCGGTGCCGGGGCGCAGATAGTACCACTGGTCGAGCGAATCGAAGCCCGCCATGCCTGCCCCGAACGGCGCGATGGGGTTGCCGTAGAGCAGAGTATTCTTGAGCAACCACGGCGCGAACACCAGCATCGCGGGCAGCGCCACCATCAGCAGGGCGCGCAGGGCAGGCCAGACACCATCGCGGCGCGCCAGCCAGACTGTCAGAGCCGCCGCGCCGAGGGTGAAGCTCGCGGCTGTATACTTGGTGGCCATCATGCAGCCGGTGAAGAGCCCGGCCGCCAGCAGCCAGCGTGTGCGGCGCTCCCTCTCGCCCGCCCAGGCGAGCAGCATCGTGAGTGCGGCCAGCGTGTAGGCCGCCAGCGCCAGGTCGACGTATGGCCAGTAGAAAAGCCGCCACAGCGTCTGCGAAACCAGCAGGATCACGAGCGCCAGCCAGCCGGCGGCGGGCTTCCCCACGCGCTGAGCCAGCGAGAACGTCAGCAGCAGCGACAGCCCGCCGAAGACTCCATGCAGCGCCGCGGCGGCGTGGGGCCGTGCCGCGAGCATGAGCCACGTATACAGCATCTCGACGAGCTGCGGGAAGCCCGAGAAGTGATTGTCCGGTCGCGGTATGATCTGCCCCACGGCGAGATACTGCTGAGGCAGGGTGAGGTGGTAGACAAGCGCATCCCACTTGGCGGGCGGTAGAAAGGCCATCAGCGCGGCGAGGGCCAGCAGCACGACGACGCCCCGTCGCAGCCAGCGTGTGAAGGCGTCGTCAAGCGGGGCGGCCAGCTCTTGCAGGGCGCTGCGGAGATTCGCCCACCACGCGGCGAGCGGCCGGTGCAGCCCCGCCAGCAGCCCGAGCGTCAGCAGCCACGCCAGCCAGCGCGGCGGGAAGATGCCCAGCAGCCCGATGGCGAGGACGAGCAGGCTGATCGCCGCCAGCCCGGCGAGAGTGCGTGCCGCGACGCGCTCGGCGGGCAGCAGCGCCGCATCGTCGCGGATGATCAGCGCGCCTATCGCCCCGCCGGCAGCGACAAGCGCCGCGACCGCGGCGGCGTCGAGCGCGGCACGCGCCACAGCCATCGCAACCGCGCGCGAAACCGGCATCTGCACCAGCGCGAATGCCACAAAAAGCGAGAGCAGCCACGCCACGGCCAGCAGCGGCCCGATGCGCTGCATCAGCCTGCCGCGGGCAGGGTCGAGCATCTGAGTTTGGCCGGTCTCCGGAGAGTCAGTGCGTGGTCGTGGCACGGGTGGCATAAATGATCACATCCCCATCGCCTGGCGTCTGATACACGGCTGGCCCGGCAATGGCGCAGGATTCGCTCCCCGCAAGCTCGCGCTCACGCGGTCCAACCAGCACGTAATCGACGGACTCGTCAGATAGCACGGAGCAGTCCTCCCCGGAGAAGAAGGCGAGCACTGCGGCCCCCCGCTCCGCGGCATTGATCGTCTCCATCGAGTGGCCGTACACGACGCGCACATCGTACACGGGCAAATGCAGTCCGGTTTCCGGTGAGGCCAGCACCACCGCCCCCGGCGCGTGCTCGGCCAGCCACTCGAATACCTGCTCCTCGCTGTGGCTAATGTAATACTGCCCGCCGTCCTCTCTTAGCCACTGAGTTGCCATCCGCACGGGTATGACGAGCGCGAGCACCGTTGTCGGCATAAACATGGCGAATGTTAACACGAGGG
Source organism: uncultured Anaerolineae bacterium (assembly GCA_964506005.1). Lineage (GTDB taxonomy): Bacteria > Chloroflexota > Anaerolineae > Aggregatilineales > UBA3940 > UBA3940. The sequence goes on from CAZDLX010000070.1 coordinate 3,860, forward strand.
CGAGGGCGCGGCGAGGCTTCGGCAGCCTCGGCAGCAGCACGCGCCACAGCCCGCGTCCTGCGTACACGGCCATCGGCACGATGAGCCCCATCGAGAAGCGGCGCTGGAGGCCAAGCGGCGCGTAGAGGAGCAGGATGTTCGTAAGCAGCCAGCCAAGCAGAAAGACATCACCAGGCTGGATCGCCCGGCGCAGGGTCGTCAGGCCGATAGCGGCGAGAACAAGCACCGGCCCGAACGCCACGAGATACTGCCATGCGGGCGGCGACGGGGTGAGGTTCTGGCTCATCCAGCTGTTGAAGACCGGATTCTGCGAAGAGAAGGCCCAGGCGTTGTAGGCGACGAACGGCAGGCAGAAGATCAGGACGACCGCCCCCCAGTCGAACTCGCGGCGGGGGAACTCGCGACGGCGCCACGCCAGCCAGATGAGAAACGCCCCAAACCCCAGGCCGATGGGAGCCAGCATGAACGGCGAGACATTGATCAGCAACACCGATGCGGCGGCAAGCCCGATCGTTTCGATGTCGAGCCCCGGGTAGGGACTGTCGTCCGCGAGACACTTGACGATCAGAGTGTGCGCGAGCAGCAGGGCCGCACCGATTGCCCACGGGAAATGCGCGTTTGCATACGCCGCCTGGAGCGGAAAGGCCTCAGGCACGGTGAGCATATCCGGCGTCAGGGTTCCCAGCGGGAACGCCAGCCAGCCAAAGCCCGCGCCGACAGTCGCCAACAGCCAGCTCAGGCGGCGCTGCTCGACGCTGCTCGTCCAGTCAGCCACAAAGCGATAGATCGACAGGAACATCAGCATCGACCCGATCAGCCGGGCGGCGTGGAAGATCAGGATAGCCGGCAGGTTGAAGACGCGAGCAAGATGCCCGAGCGCCAGGTAGAAGGGGTAGACGAAGACGCCCTGATGCGGCTCAGGGGTGTACGGCAGGCGAAACAGCCAGTTTCCGTGCAAGCCCTGCTGCATCTTCGCCAGGTATGATGCGCCGTCCATCGGGTTCACCAGGATACCGACGAAGGTGGCGTCCGGCTCACCCAGCGAGTATGCCAGCACGAATGGCACGGTGATCACCACCAGCAGCAGGGTGCTGCAGGTAAACACCCAGCGCCACTCGGCGTTGTCCACTTCGCGCGGCACCATGATGCTGTAGTCGTCTAGAGGGAGCTTCATTCCAGGACCGTGACGTGAACCGGCGAGCCGGTTGCTCAGGCTTTCGGGCCGATAGTATAATGCCGTCTGTACTCTAATCGAAACCCCTCCACCTTAGAATAAGGCATACTACGCATTTACCGTCGAGACGTCGGCAAGAGAGGCCCCTGTGAAACAAACCGCCGCATTGTATCAACTCCAGACGCTCGACAGCCAGCTCGACGCCGCCCGCAAGCGGCTCGCCGAGATCGACCGTCTGCTCGGCGAGGACCAGGCCGTGCGCCGCGCACAGGCACGCCTGGAGCGGGCTGTGGCTCACCTGCGCACCTGGCGCACCCGCCTCGCGGATCTTGAGCTGGAGCGACAGCAGCTTCGGGAGGAAGCCGACAGCGTCGAGCAGCGGCTGTACTCTGGCAAGGTCCATAACCCGCGCGAGCTGTCGGACATGCAGGGCAAGACGGCTGAACTGCGCCGCCGCCATGCCGAAATGGAAGAACCGATCATCGAGGCAATGTTGGAGATCGAGGCGGGCGAGGCGGATGTCGAGCAGGCGCAAGCGCGCCATGACGCGGCGCTTGCCGCCCAGGCCGACAGCCACGGCTCCCTCGCGGAGGAGCGCAGCCGGCTCGTAGAGCAGATTGCCGGGCTTGAGGCGCAGATCGAGCCCGCGCGGGCAGCCGTCGAGCCCCGGCATCTTGCCATATACGACCGTCTCCGCCAGCGGCCCGGCGGGCTGGCCGTCGCTGCCCTGACCGGCAGCGCGGAGTGCAGCGCCTGCGGCATGCAGGTCACAAGCAGCATGAGGCAGCAGGTCCAGCATGGCAAGGTGCTCACCTGCCCGACATGCACGCGCCTTCTATACCTTTCCTGATCCCACCGACGCCTGAGGGTTGGCAATGGACCTCGTCTCGTTCCTGGCCGGCGCGCTGAGCGCCACGCTGATCGCCCTGCTGCTCTGTTCTCAACGCCACCGTATTCGCGCCGCGCGGGAAGGCGTCACGCGGCAGGCCGGCGCCACCCGTGAGCGCATCACCCGCAGCGCAGATGCCGCTTATCGCAGCGCGGTCACAGAGCTGGCGAACAGCCTGCACCTCGCCGCTGCTCATGCCCCGCTCGAAGCGCTGGCAGTCGAGCCGCGCTTCCTGGCCGAGCCTCAGCCATTCGACCCGCTGGAACCCGAAGACCCATCCTATGACCGGCCCCACCATCTGGTGCCGTTCGTGCCAGACTGGCCCTATGCCTCGGGGCCTTACCACCCGCCGGCGATCCCGCTGACGCACCTGCTCAGCGGCAGCCCCCGGGTCGCACTGCTCGGCCTGCCGGGCAGCGGGCGCACCGTGTCGCTGGCAGTGCTGGCACTCCGCGCAGCGCAGGAGGCCCCGGGCGATGGCGCATCCGCCGCACGGCTGCCCGTCTATCTGCACCTTGCCGACCTCGCGCTCGCGCCCGGGGATGACGACGACGCGGTCGATCCGCTGCAGCCGCTGCTGGAAGCCGCGCGCCCGAACCTGCGCGGGCTGGCCGCCCGGCTGCTCAGCACCGCCCGGACGCATCTCCGTGTCGGGCGTGCCCGGCTTCTCGCCGACGGCTGGGATGAGATCGGCCCGGCTCAGCAGGCCCGGGTCCTGAGCTGGCTGGATGCCCTGATGCGGGCCTACCCCGGCAACCAGATTGTCGTCACCGCCGGGATTGAGGGGTGCGCGCCGCTGAAGGCGCTCGGATTCGCGGTGGCGTACGTCGCGCCGTGGAGCGATGCGGATGGCGCGATGCTCGCCGGGCGCTGGGCGGCTGCCTGGCCAAAGATCGCGGCGCGAGGCCGTTCGCAGGCGTCGCGGCCCTCGGACGACCTCGTGCGCCAGGCCTCGCGAGGCAACCGCGGGCTCTCGCCACTCGATGTGACTCTGCGCATCTGGGCCCTGTTCGCTGGCGACGACCTCGACGCGGGGCGGCCCGGCTGGTACCGTGCCTACGTCGAGCGCGCGGTCCCCGACGCGGCCCGCCTGCCGGCACTCTACCACGCCGCCGAGCGGCTACTGGGCGGCCAGACATCTGAGAGCGAGCAGGAGACGTTGGCCGAGGCGGCGGGTTTTGCCCCGTCTATGTTCCGGGAAACCGTGCTCAAGAGCGTGCGGCTGGCGCACCCCGCACTCGGCGGCTACCTCGCCGCGCGGGCGCTGAGCCAGCAGCCTGTTACGGCAGAGCTGGCAGACCACCCACAGAGCCGCCTCATCATGCCCTTTCTCGCCGCGATGAGTGACATCACCCCGGCTGTCGAGCAGCGTCTGAGCGCGCCGGCAGGGCTGCTCGCCTCGGGCGTGATGGAGCTCGCCGCCTGGGCCGCCGACGCCGATTCAGGTGCGGCATGGCGCGCCCCGGTCTTCACCCGTCTGTCCCAGATTTTACTGCGGCCCGTCCAGTACCCCGCCCTGCGCGAACGCGCGATGGCCGCGCTCGTGGCCTCGCGCGATGCGAACGTCTCGTTCGTCTTTCTCGAGGGGCTCAAGTCGGAGAACCCTGAACTGCGGCTGCTGTGCGCGCTCGGGCTGGGCGCGCTCGGCGATGGCGAGATGGTCGTGCCGCTGGCCGGGCACCTGGAGGATGCCGACCCTACCGTCGAGGCGAGTGCGGCGCTCGCGCTCGGCGCGCTCGGGGCCAGGGCAGCGCTGAGCTACCTGATCCAGGTGCTGCTAACGGGCAACGAGTTCGCCCGCCGCGCCGCCGCGGAGATGCTGGGCGTCACGAACCTCGGCGGCGAGGGCCACGACGTGCTGCGCGAGGCGTCCGACGAGGTCGCGGCGATCACCCGGCGGGCGGCGGTGTACGGGCTGGCCCGCGTCGACGCCCCCTGGGCGGCGGAGCTGCTCGCCACGATGGAGCGTCGCGACGAGCAGTGGGTCGTACGCGCCGCTGCGGGGAGCATCATGGACCGCCGCCGCGAGGGCCGCATTGACGTCAAGCTGCCCGGCGTACCCGCCCGGCCCGAAGAAACCCGCTGGCTGGCCGACTGGCTCGCAGGCCAGGACGAGCCCGGCAGCACCCCAACTGCACAGCATCTCGGCCTTGCGCTGGCTGAGGGCGATGAGGTGACGCGGCTGGCAGCAGTGGAGGCGCTTGGCGCGGAAAGCACGCCGGACCGTGTGCCGGGGAACGCCGCGGCGCTGTACGCGGCCCTGCGGGACGCCCACCCCGAGATCCGCGATTCGGCGTTCCGGGCGCTCGGCGCGATCAGCCTGGCAACCGGGCAGGCGCTCCCCGCCGTGATGTAGCGCCGATCAACGGTAAGCAAAAAGGCACGGGTGCCGCGTGGCTGCCGTGCCTTTTTCTGTCAGGACCTGCAGTGCGGTCAGACGTTGGAGGCGACCGCTTCGTGCAGCAGGCGGTCGATGTCGGCGGACTGCGCGTTGAGCACGGTCACCAGCTTCATGTGATGCTCGAACCCGTCGAGCACCTCGATGTCGTGCTCGCTGACGGAGAGATAGCCGGCTAACATCTGCGCCAGCGCACCGGCGAATTCCTCGTGACGCGGCGAACCCGCCAGCCGGACCGTAACCGCGCCGTCCTCTATCCCTACGATGGCGCTGCTCTCCCCGCCGGGGATAATGCGCACGGCCAGGGCCGTGCCCTGGGCAGCGTCGGTAATGTTGAACTCACGCTTCGGCATGAGAAGCACACTCCGTGCAATCATAAACCGCTCTGGGCGATGATGTCTTTAGCCCAGTAGTATACGAATGGCACTTCTCAGCGCAAACAGCAGGAGAAACGCCACGAGCGGGCTGAAGTCCATCATGCCGGTGGAGGGCAGCACGGCGCGAATGGGTGCGAGGACCGGCTCGGTGATGTCATACAGCAGGCGGATGAGTGGATTGTACGGGTCAACCCGGAACCACGAGATCAGCACCCGCAGCAGCAGGATGATCTCGAACACGTTAATGATCAGCAGCAGAACCTGCACAATTGCGTTCACGTAGACCTCAGTTCAATACAGTGATGCAAGCCCCTCGGCGCACCTGCTAGCCTTCACGCGGGCCGAAGATCGCCGTCCCAACCCGGACCATCGTCGCGCCCTCTTCGACGGCAATCTCGTAGTCGCCGCTCATGCCCATCGAGAGGTGTGGCCACTCGCGCTCCGGGAAACGCTCGCGCAGAGCGTCTCTCAATTCACGGAGGCGGCGGAATACCGGGCGTACCGTCTCGGGTTCCTCTGTGTAAGGGGCCAGCGTCATCAGGCCCTGAAAGTCAAACCCCGGCAGTGCCAGCATCTTCTCAACCGCGGAGAACAACGCACCGAGCTGTCCGTCGTTGCCCGGCCAGCCGGAGAGATCGAAGCCGTGCTTGCTCTCCTCGCCGCTCAGGTTGACCTCGACGAGCGCCTGGATAGGCGCCCTGCCCTGAACTGCCGCGCTCAGCCGGTTGGCAATCTTCAGCCGGTCAACGGAGTGGACCCACTCAAACAGCGGCGCTGCGTCACGCGCCTTGCGACTCTGAATTGGCCCGATCATATGCCAGACGACGTCGCCGGGCAGCACGCCGCGTGCCGCGTGGATCTTCTCCTCAGCTTCATATACGCGATTCTCGCCAAAGTGTCGCAGCCCCGCCTCGCTGGCGGCGCGGATCACATCGAGACCATGCGTCTTGGTGACGGCGACGAGCAGCACGTCAGCAGGGTCGCGGCCCGCGCGCGCGGCCGCTTCCGCGATGCGGGCCCGGACCTCCGCGACACGGCTGGCGATGTCAACGGCGCGGGTTTCCACGGTTAGCTCCCCGCCTTGAGCGCAATCAGCGCGGCGAACCGCCCCGTTCGGCCCGCCTCGGCGCGGTGCGAGAAGAAGTCATAGTTCTGGCAGGAGGTACACAGCCGGGAGTTCTCGATCTCGATCACGCCCGCCGCCCGCAGCGCCAGCTCGTTCGCCATCCAGAGGTCGAGGTGCGGCCCGCGATGCCCGTTAACGGGCGGCACGAACAGCTCGGGAGCCTGAGGGAACGTCTGGCGGACCTGCGCGACGACTTCCTCGCCGACTTCATAGCAGCATGGCCCGATGGATGGGCCAATGCCCGCAACGATATCCTTCGGGTCGGAGCCAAACGTCTCGGTCATCGCCCGGACGGTCGCCGGGCCGACTTCCGCCACGGTGCCGCGCCAGCCGGCGTGTGCCAGCCCGATGGCCCGGCGTTCGCGGTCGAAGAAGACCAGCGGCACGCAGTCCGCGAAGCGCATGACGAGCGGCAGATCGAGCTCGTCGGTGATGATGGCATCTGCTTTGGGTGGAACATCGGCGGGTGGGTCGGCACGGCGGGCTACGAGCACGTCTGCGCCGTGAACCTGCCAGGTCGTGCGGGTGCTTGCCTCCTCAACGCCCATACTCTCAGCGATGAGCTCGCGGTTGGCCAGCACGTTTTCGCGGTCGTCACCCACGGTAGAGCCTACATTCAGGGAGTCGAAAGGGGCCGGGCTGGTGCCTCCCCGCCGGGTAAAGATGCCGTGAACAAGTCCAGTTTGGGAGCGGAGGTTGCTAAACTGGTAGAAGACGATGTTGTTGTGTCTGGTGCGTTCCATGGGCGAAGTTTACCATATCCACCCCGGCGCGGCTACTCGCAGAGGGCCGGTGCAGGCCATCACCCGACTAGCCGTTTTGGGCCCCGCCCCGTATAATCATTCATGCCTTATTCGCAAAGATAAAGGTTTCATGAATAAGCACTCGCCTGAGATCCACGAACCGACGCCCTTCAGCCGGCTCTACGAGATGGGGCAGACGTTCAGTGCTATATTTGACCTCCCGGAGCTCGTCCGCCGCGTTGCTGAAGCGGCCCTGTCTCTTGCCGAGGCCGAAGAGGCACTTGTGGTTTTCTCAGAGCCCGCGCTGGCTCCTTTCAGCCTCCACGCCCGCCGGGCGGAAGATACCCCTGTTGTCTTCTCGCCGTTCGCGCCTGGCGAAGACGCTTCCCTGCCGGATCCGCAGCGGCTCGAGCGGCCTTTGCGCCTGCCCGAGCAGCCCAACGGCCGCAGCGCCGAGACGAGTACGGGTGAGGTGGTTCGCCCAACTCTCTTCGTGCCCATCCACAAAGGTGAAGCAGCTTTCGCCGTCATCGGCGTGCGCAGGTCGCCGGGAGGCGAGCCTTTCTCCGCGCAGTATGAGGAGCTGCTCGTCGGGCTGGGCGGGTATGCCGCCATCGCTATCGAGAACGCCCAGCTGTACCAGCAGGCGGTGGACCGGACGATGGAGCTCAGCCTGCTGGTCGAGTCCTCCAGCGCGGTCTCTTCCTCGCTCGACCTCGGCAGCGTGCTCAATGCCATCGCCCGGCACATGCTGCGGGCGCTCAGCACGCACTGGTGTATTATCTCCGGCTGGGACGGTGGCCAGCAGGCGCTGCGCCGCCTCGCCGAGCACCGCCTGGCGCTGTGGACCGCGGACGGCGGGCCCGTGCTGAAGCTCAAGGGCGACGAGTGTTACCATCCCCTGCTGCACAGCGAGCAGGCTTTCCCGGTCCACCTTGCCCGCAGCACAGGAACGTCGGAGATCGTCGCCTGTCTCGACGCGCGCGGTATCAGCCGCCTGCTGATCGTGCCGCTGCAGAGCGGCGGGCACCTCGTCGGTTTTGCGGAGCTCGCCAGCCTGCACGCCGAGGAGCCGTTCACCCCCGCGCAGATCGGGCACGGCATGCGGCTGGCGCTTGAGCTGGCGCCCATGCTGCGCGGCAAGGACGAGCCCTCCCGCAACGATCTTACGAGCGCCGCACGCCGCCTGAACAGCGCAACGGGCGCCAACTGGACCACACTCTACGCCTGGAAACAGGGCCAGCACACGGCTCGCCGTCTGGTGTCATACGGTACCGGGCTGTGGGCGGAACAGGCCGGCCCGCGCTTGCCTGTCCGCAATCGCCCTACCCTGGCCGTTGTCCTGCGCGAGCAGCGCATCGCCGTGATGCGCAGCACAGATAGCAGCCTGAGTTCTGCCGAGGCGTCGCTGTTTTCCGCAGTCGGCCCGAGCGCGCAGCTCGTCCTGCCGCTGGTTTTCAAGGGCCGGACGGTCGGGCTGGTGCAGCTCTTTGACATAGACCCCGCGCGCGAGTTCACGTCGCGGGAGATGGCGCTGGCGCACACCCTCGCCGGGCAGGCCGCCGTCGCGCTGGAAAACGCGCATCTCGTCCGCGATCTGCAGCGCAGCCTCGCCGAGCAGAAGGCCATGCAGAGCCGCCTCGTGCACGCCGCAAGGCTCTCCGCACTCGGCGAGCTCTCGACCGTCGTCGCGCACCAGATCAACAACCCGCTGACGACCATCCTCGGCGATGCCGAGATGCTTGTGCAGGACCTGCCGCCCGATGAGCCGTCACACGAATCGGCGCAGGCCATTCTGCGCGCTGGTAATCGTGCCAAGCTGGTCGTCGAGCGCCTGCTGACGATGGCGCACATGGACGAGGAGCCGCGCACGCAGGACGTCAACCAGACCATCGAAGAGACGCTCCAGCTTGTCGGCGCGCAGCTCACCCGCAAGCGCATTACGCTCGAGCTGCACCTTGACGAAGACCTGGAGCCGGTGCGCGCTGTTCCCGGGCAGCTCGAAGACGTGTGGATGAACCTGCTCATCAACTCGCGCGACGCGATCGTCTATGCCGAGCGCGATGCCGGGATAATACGTATTGCCTCACGTATGGTAGACGATGGTAAACTGGTGGAGGTGAGGATCACCGACAACGGCTGCGGGGTCTCGAACCAGCAGGTCCGGCAGATCTTCGATCCGTTCTTTACGACAAAGCCGCGCGGCGAGGGAACGGGGCTCGGCCTGTACATCTGCCGGCAGATCATCGGTGAGCACGGTGGCGAGATCGTCCTCGAAAGCAAGCCCGGCGAAGGAACAACCGTCATCGTGACACTGCCCACAGAGGCTGAAGCGGCCCTGTAGAGGAGCTTCTATGGCATCCATCCTGATTGTTGACGACGACGCCGAAGTGCTGGGGACCGTCTGGCGCGCGCTGAACCGTGAGGGCCACGAGGTCGTACTGGCTGAATCAGCCATACAGGCCCGCGAGCGGATCGCCCAGGAGCGCCCCGACCTGATGATTCTCGACATCATGATGCCCGAGAAGGACGGGCTCGCCTTCTGCGCTGAGCTGCGCGAAGAGGAAGAGTACAAGACCATCCCCATCCTCTTCCTGAGCGCCAAGTGGCGCACCGACGACATCGTGCGCGGGCTGGACGTCGGCGGTGACGATTACCTGACCAAGCCGTTCGAGCTGCGCGAGCTCAACGCGCGTGTCCGGGCGCTGCTCCGCCGCACCCCTCCTGAGGAAGAGGACGACACGGAGATTACCGTGGGCGACCTCCTGCTCGATACGCACCGGTTCCAGGTCACGACGCCGGCGAAGAAGAACGTCCAGCTCACGGCCACCGAGTACCGGCTGCTGCACCACCTGATGTCCTCGCCGGATCAGGCGCACTCCGTGCACGATCTGCTCGACGCCGTATGGCAGTACCCGCGCGGCACCGGCGATCCGGACCTGGTGCGGGCCCACGTGCGCAACCTGCGCGCCAAGATCGAGCCCAACAGCCGCCAGCCCATCTACGTCCACACCATTCACGGTGTCGGCTACATGGTGAAGTCGAAGTCGTGACCCGCGGGGCACGTCTCTGACCTTGCACGCGGAATCCCATCGCCGTGACCCGCGACACTGACGCACTGGCAAGCCTGGCGGTGCGGCTGGATGTCGTGATCCGCCGCGCGACCGCACACGACATCCGCATGCTGGAATGGGGCGGCGAATTCTGGCGGCTGCGCAAACACTTCGAGAATGCCTACGCCGAACAACAGGCCGGGCGCCGCCTGCTGCTGGTGGCCGACCTCAACGGTTATCCGGTGGGGCGGCTCTTTTTGCAGATCGCCCGCGGCAACCCTGTTTTCGCCGATGGCTCGACCCGCGCCTACCTGTACGCCTTTCACGTCATGAAACCGCTGCGCGGCGCCGGTATCGGCACCGCGCTTGTGGACACTGCCGAGGACCTGCTGCGCGAGCATGGCTTCAAGTGGGTGACGATTGCCGTCGAGAAGACGAACGAGGGCGCGCTCCGGCTGTACCAGCGGCTGGGCTACGAGGTCTTTCGCGAGGATCCCGGGCGCTGGAGCTACACTGACCCCGCCGGGAAGACTCACCACGTCGAGGAGCCGACCTGGGTGATGCGCAAGCGGCTCGCGGCGGCAGATTGACGCCGGCGAATCAAACCGACGTAAGCCCCACATCGGGGCACTTTCCCCCTTTCAGGGGCAGGTGGCGCTTCGCCGCCTAACAGGTAGAGGATACGACACTTTTTGAGAATCGGTGTGTGCCGATTCAGTGTCGCCCCTCACCCCGAGCTTGAGGCGATCCAATCGCCTCAAGCCCACCCCTCTCCCACGCGGCAGCGCCTTGGCGGCGCTGCCTGGGGCGAGGGGGCCAGGTTCGCCGGGGACCCAACTGGCCCCTTCTCCCCTGGTGGGAGAAGGGTGAGCCGAGCGAAGCTCGGGTCGGGATGAGGGGGAAAGCGGGTCACGGCAAGACTGTCGTGTCACCAGCCCTTCAAAGGAGAGATGTCGGGCTCCGCCCGACAGAGGGGGTCTGCTGCTGAATCAGCAGCCGGCGTGGCCTCACTTAAGGCGACGCTTGAGGTCTACTCCCCGCAGCCCTCCGCGCTGTACGTCCACTGAGCGATGTTCCACGTTACCGGCTCGACAGGGCCCGGCTGCAGGCCGCACACGCCATCGCGGGCCGCCGCGATACGTGGCCGCGCAAACAGCGGCACGGCAGGCAGCTCCTCGGCGAAGATGGCGAGATGCTGGGCGTAGAACGGCTGGCGCTCCTCCACCGTCAATCCGAGCAGCGCACCGCTGACGAGCGCCCGATTCGCCTCCTCGTGGCACCACCCTGCGAAGTTCTGACCCTGGTATAGATTGCCGGGACCGGGAATGTTGGTGTAAGCCAGTCGCTCGATCATCTGCTCAGTCTGCAGCCAGCGATCCTCCAGCTCCCAGCGGTGCACCGGCTGGCGAGTTAGCGGCTGCAGGAACATCTCGGCGCCGATCCACCGGCTGACCCCGCCGGGGTCGGGGCGTGTAATCGACGCCAGCAGCGCCATGTCGAAGTCGCGGCGCACGAGCGGCCCGTCCGCGCTGTACAGCGCTGCGGGGGGCACCGCCTGTATCTCCATGCGTATGCCCACCTGCCCCAGGTCCGCCACTATGCGCTGCGCGATCTGCTCGCGAAGCGGGTCGTCCGCCGGGATGACCAGCACCGGCGCGAGCGGCGTGCCGGGCGGAATACCCCACTCGCCGCGCCCGCAGGTATACGCGCCGCCCGGTCCGCGATACTCACGGGTGCCGTCGCCATCGTCGTCGCGCCAGCCCGCCTGGTCCAGCAGGGCCGCCGCCGCTTCCGGGTCGGCGACGTACTGCGCGACGTTCTCTGCGCCGGGGTACGCCCAGTGGTTCGCCGGCAGCCAGCTGTCCATCACCGGCGAGAGGTCGCCCCACAGCGACTGCGCCAGCTCCGCCCGGTTCAGCGCGCGCGCAACGGCCTGCCGCGTGCGCACGTCGGCGAACAGCGCTGGGCGGCCCGTGTCGGCGGAAAAGGTATTCAGGATAACCTGCTCCGCAACCTGGCCCGGCGGGGCATACAGCACCGCTTCGACGCCGGTTCCGGCTGCCAGCGCGTCGTCGAGCACCACGTCGCAGGCCCCGGACTGGACCCCGGCGGGTATCTGCGCCGGGTCGTCGTAGAAGCGCACCGTGACCTGCTGCACGAGGCTGCCGGCAGCCGGGTGGTTCGGGTTGGCCTCGAAGCGAAGGGCGCTGCCCTCGTCGGCGGCCAGGGCATAGGGCCCCAGTGCCGGCCCGAGCAGCGCGGAGTCCTCGGGGGCCTCGAAGTCGAGTCGCTCGTGGAGAACGTGGGCCGGCAGCGGCGGCTGCAGCGGCACGTAGGGATACTCAGCGCCCTCGGCGAGCGTCACCTCGACGGTGTGCTCGTCCACCCGCGCCGCGTCGAGCACCTCCGCGGCGGGCAGCAGCCCGCCCGGCGCGTTGAGGTTCAGGCCGTATACGGCATCCTCGGCGTCGAACGGCTCGCCGTCCGACCACACCAGATCGTCGCGGTAGGCGAGCGTCACGCTGATCGTGCCGTCGTCGTTGCGCCGGAGCGTGCCATCCTCGGTGTTGGGCAGCTCGACGAGCAGGTCACTGCCGTCCGCCTGGTAGTCGTCGCCGAAGACAACCGGCGCAGCCTGCGCCAGCCGCAGCACGGCCTGGGCGGCGGGGCCGCCGCCGGTGTACAGGTTGGCCGGGCGCGGCCCGGCGCACATCACAATCTCCTGAGGCGGGGCATCGGTGGCCGTGGCTGCTGGCGCGGCGGGGGCAGCTCCGCCGGTGCCGCCATTCGTAGGCGCTGCCGTGACGCCGGCGGCAGAAGGCTCGGCCCGATTGCACGCCGCCAGCAGCATGGCGATAAGCGCCGCGCCCGCCAGAATGTGCGGCCCGCGCGGCAGGTCCAGCCGCCTCACGAACCCTTCTCCTGCAGCCGCCGCCCGTACTGCTGCTCGTAGTACTCGCGGAACTCGCCGCTCTTGATCTTGCGCCACCACCACTCGTTCTT
>CAZDLX010000071.1:0-16605 GCA_964506005.1 uncultured Anaerolineae bacterium
CGTCATGCTGACCGGCGACAACCAGCGCACCGCTAAGGCCATCGCGCGGCAGGTCGGCGTGGACCGCGTGCTGGCCGAGGTGCTGCCTCAGGACAAGGCGCACGAGGTTCAGAAGCTCCAACTCGAAGGTCGAGTGGTGGGCATGGTCGGCGATGGCATCAACGACGCACCGGCTCTAGCCCAGGCGGACATCGGCCTGGCAATTGGAACAGGTACGGATGTTGCTATCGAGGCGGCGGATGTCACGCTGATCAGTGGTAGTCTGAACGGCGTCGTCATCGCCATCGAGATCTCTCGGGCAACCATGCGCAACGTCAAGCAGAACCTGTTCGGCGCCTTCATCTACAACACGCTGGGCATCCCGGTGGCAATGGGTCTGCTGTACCCGTTCCTCGGGCTACTGCTCAGCCCCATCCTAGCAGCAGCGGCCATGGCTGCCAGTTCTGTCACAGTGGTAACCAACGCCAACCGCCTGCGCGGCTGGCAACCGAAGGACGTATAAGAGGAGGCATAACGTGACAATCACAGATATTTTAGTCGTTGCAGGTGGGTTGATCCTGATCGCCGGCATTGTCTGGTACTTCTGGGGTCCACGCCGGGAGGGCGCCCGGGCGGCGCTTTCCACGAGCGGCTACCAGGAGGCGATGGTCCTGGTAAAGGGTGGGTACACGCCGGACGTCATCGTCGTTGAGCACGGCAAGCCCGTCCGGTTGAACTTTCGCCGTGAGGAGACGGCGGCCTGCTCCGAGATGGTCGTCTTTGGTGACTTCGGCAAGAGCGCGAAGCTACCAGAGGGCGAGGTAGTACCGGTCGAGTTCATCCCAGAGCAGCCGGGGGAGTACGAGTTCTCATGCCAGATGGGCATGCTGCGCGGCAAGCTGGTCGTCGAGTAGCGGCAGGGTCGCCCAAGCCGCGCTGGAGGAGTACCGTGTGTGAGCGCGTGATCCTCCTCGCTGTGAGGAGTAAGCTCCTGCCCGTCAGGGGAGTTGTGGTCACTCTCAGGAATCCTTCAGCACTGATTCAGGCTGTCTTCAGGCGGTAGGGCGAAAATGTACACAAGAAGGAACGAACCAAACGGAGAGCTCCGCCCACCTCCCATGGTGGGCGGAGGAAGGAGGACAAACATGAACGTCGAACTGGATGGGCAGCGGGTGCAGCGAGCCTACGCGGGGACCGGCAAGAGCTGGGCCGTAGGGTACCGCCGTCGGCAGCGGGTTGAAGCGACAGTACCTGTAGTAGAGTTGCGAGACGAACCGGCAGTTCGCGTGGACTACGGGGGCAGTGGCAAGGCATGGGCCGAGGGCTACCATGCGCATCCTGGTGCGAGCCAAAGAGAGAGGCCGATATGAGTAGGATGCGGGTCATGCGTGGCCTTTCTCTAATCGTCTTGATTGCGGTGGGCATTAACTACACTCTCACCATTGTGAGAAGTCTCGTAGCTGATCCGATGGTGTATCAGGGCGTGGAGTTTCTCACCTCGATCTGGTCACTCACAGCAACTGGAGCCCTGCTCGGGCTTGCCTGGCAGAACGGCTACCGCCTGCTCGGCAGCCCCCCCGCGGCGCCCGTTTACAACCCGGTGAACCGGCGGTAGGTGGTTGTGGGTTCGCCGAGGCATTGGCCGGTCAGCTTCGAGAGACAGGAAGATACACATGGACAGGACGTTCGACGAACGAGGAGTACAAGCTCAGCAAGAGGAACAGCAAGGAGTGAGGAGTATAAGCATGAACAAGACGCTGAGTGTACGGGGTGTGATCTACGCACTCCTGATCGCATCAACGGTCAGTTACATCCTCTGCATCCTCGGAGATCTCCTCTTCGGCCTGGCGATGTACGAGGTCTGGACACCCCTGCTGCCCGGTTTCACCTGGCCACTGACGGTCGGCGGTTTCCTGCTTGGGCTCGTCTGGCTGCTCGTCAGATACAACGTTTCAGCTTACGCCGATCCGCTCGGATAGAACAGGTAACTTCACCGCTGCCGTCCGGTGTTGCGCCTGTTACACTGGCATAAAGAGATAGACCATTCGTCAGGGGCAGAGAGCATGACGCTATCTTTGACAAGCCAGGCAGCCAAGACGGCACCAGCTAACACCGTAAATGAACCGGAAGTGCGCCTCGTCGAACGCTTCGCGCGGCAGATCCAGACCACCGTTCCACACATCGAGCGCTCGTTCGCGGTGAGCTTCTACGTCGCGATGAAGACGAAGCAAATAACCATCCTCGTTGGTCCAGCCAACGCTGGCAAACGTGCAGTTGTGCAAGCGTTTGGGCATTCATTCTCAGGTGGCGACTATCGCCGCTTTCAGGAGATGGTGGGCCATGCGTGGTGGGCCAGCCTCACACAGCACAGCGGGCTCTACAGCGAAGCGCAGCAACGCCTGAACGATGACAAGCTCCTGGGACTCTTCGAGGAGGCACTGAGACCTGAGAATGCTGACCATCTCTACACTGCGTCTCTGACCCGAATAAGTCCAGCTGAAGTTGCGGGACTCTTCTCGTTGTTAGCAGCGCAGCAGCGCCACCGCCGCATGATGCGCTTGCCAACGCGTCACCTGGATTCTCTCATGCCCTACCCTGAGAATCTACGCGTCATTGGGACACTCGACGGTGCGTTGCCGACACCGCTGCAAGATGACATCCTGGCCAGTGTGACAGTTATCGACTGGCCCTATACCGGCGCAACGCCGCGGATCACACCGACTACTCTGGCTCCGTACGGGTGTGAGAAGCTGTTCCTGGCAAGCTGTGCGCGAAGTAGGCCGGCTGCTATCTCGCGGTTGGCGGCCATCGGTGACGTGCTCCCAATGCTGACCGGAGTGCTCTGGGGGCTGGTCTCCAGTCTGGAAAGACATGGCATTGCGTGTGCAGACGCCATCGCGGACGATGTGATCCGGTACGCAGCCAATGCCTGGGTTGCACAAGGCCCCGGGCTTTTTGCCGAGCAAGAGAGCTGGAATCTGGTCTTTGCCCTCGACTTCGCTCTCTGTTACTACTTGATGCCCCGGATAAATTACCTTCTTGCCTCTCAGCCAGAGCTAAGACTGGATCTGCTGGATTGGTGTGCCGGCCGGTACCCTCACCTGATGCGCTCGCTGCGCCAGGCGGGCTGACAGCACTCATGTGTAGTCTATCAGTTTAGGGGGAGCAAGATCCCTTCTGCAGTGCGCATTTCTGCCGATCTCCTGCCTAGCTGAACGACGCTTACGCGTGATGCCCGGTTATGTTACTTTATTCACAAGTCTATTTGAAGAGAGACAGGGTTTGGCATGGGACGCATACAGGACATTCGCGAGAGGCGGCGGGCCGCTCGCCAGCGACAGCAGCGCCGCCAGACGGCCGCCTATGTATTGCTCGTCGTCTTGGTGCTCGGTCTAGCCGGCGTGCTGATCTTCAAGGCGTTCACCGGGCCTGCACTGCCGGCGGTGAGTGAGAACGTGATCGACGTGGCCATTGACATGGCCGGCTACGACAAGAGCGAGATCCGCGTCAAGGCGAACGAGGAGGTGACGATCCGCCTCACCAGTCTGGACACGCAATTCCACACCGACGGCGGCGGCAAGCACCAGCTGGCGGTCGACGAGCTGGAGCTTGACATCATCGCCCAGCCGAAGAGCTCGAGCGTCGCCACCTTCACGCCCACCCAGCCGGGGACGTACACCTTCTACTGTGATATCTGCTGCGGCGGTCGCGCGAACCCCACCATGCAGGGCACGCTGATCGTGGAGGCGTGAGACCGTGAGCACCGCTACCACACCGCTGCGGCGGATCACGGTACTCTCGGTCCTCAGCGTGCTTGCCCTGGGCGCCATCGCGTTGACCGGGCTGTGGCACCCGAACGCGCCCGATGCCGCGATGCACGCTTACCTCCCGACCATCACGCTGCCCACCGTCATCGTCGCAGGCCTGCTCGACGGCATCAACCCCTGCGCGTTCACGGTGCTGCTGCTGTTCATCACGGCGATGCTGACGACCTTGCAGGCCGGCGACCAGTCACCGCGTGCCGTGCGCGCACGGCTGGTGGGCCGCGGCGCTTTCTACATCGCCGCCATCTTCCTCACCTACCTGGCGCTCGGCGTTGGCCTGCTGACGTCCGTCGACTTCTTCGCGCAGCAGCACCTCCCGGCCCGCATCGGCGCCCTGGCGGCGATCCTCTTCGGGCTATGGATGCTGAAAGACGTATTCCTGCCGGACGTCGGCTGGCAGTTGCAGGCGCCGCGCAAGGTAGCTGAGGTCGCGCGCCGCTCCGCGAAGGTTGCGACGGTCCCGGCGCTGCTGGTAGGCGGCTTCCTGATCGGCCTGTGCACGGTGCCGTGCAGCGGTGCGGTCTACCTGGGCATTCTCAGCCTGCTGGCGCTGCAGCCTAGCGCGCTGCTCGGCTACGGCTACCTGGTGCTCTATAACGTCATGTTCGTTATGCCGCTCGTGGCCATCCTCGCCGCGGCAGCCTCGCGCCCGGCCTTCAACCGGCTGGCGCATTGGAACCTGCACCACAAGAAGGGGATGAAACTGGCGCTGGGCGGCGGGGTCGTCGTCATGGGGCTGTTAATCCTAGCCACAGTGTAGCTCGCGCCTCGTCCCGGAGGCGGCCCGGACGAGCGAAGCTGAGGCGTTCATCAAAAGCGGGCAGAGGCACCACCGCCCCTGCCCGCTTTCTATTTGTTGTCCATCCGCTTGTCGCTGCGCCTACCCGCTGCCGCCAGTGGGCACGGGCACCCCGACCAGGAAGTCCTGGCGCATGCCCATCGCCTCGTCGGTGATGCGCACGGACTCGGCGCCGTCCTCCACGATGCCGGTCAGCGCCCGGATGGCGTCGACGGTCTCCGGCACGACGATCGCCTCGTTGTACACCTGGTACGTGTAGTACGCTTCATCGCCTTCGACCGTCAGGACATCCTCCCAGAGTGCCACTTCCCACATGTCACCGCGGGGCCGCCCGAGATCCTGCATCAGCTCGATGGTGCTGTTCAGCGCCACGATGCCATCGCTCATGCGGATGAAGGCGATCCGCGGCACTGCCCGGAAGGCCTCGAGCACTTCCTCCCGACTGGCCTCGCGGGTCAGCTCGACCGTCCAGTAGTGGTTGTGCGACTTGGTATGCGCGGCTTTGGCCGCCATCGTCACAACGTCCAGCTCGGGTACTACCGTCTTGGCGTCCGGCGCCTGGTGGCTGGGGATGTCCGGCTCCGGCACGACGGTGTTCATGATGCCGCCCTTGTGCGCTTCCCAGGGGTCAGTCGCCCGCCGGATCAGCACGCCCCGGGCCTTCTTCAGCAGCCCGGCGTCGCGCAACGCGACCAGCGTGCGCACGGTGCTTGTCGTGTTGCACGATACGACGCGGGTCGCGTCGCGGTTCAGCGCCGTCTCATAGTTGGCCTGGGCCACGAACGAGTGGCCGGTGAGATCATGCTTCTCGCCGCCCTGGAAGATCGCCTTGACCCCGGCGGACTGGTACACCTCAAAGTTCTTGGCCCCAATGCCCTTGGGTGTGCAGTCGGCCACAATGTCGACCTTCTCGAGCAACTCGTCCAGCGTCCCCTGTACCGGGATGCCGGCCGAGCGCATCGCATCGACCCGGTCGGGCACGGAGGCATAGACCGGGATCTCATCAAGCGCGGCCACCTGCACCCGGTAGTCGGTCGCCACGTCAGCGACGCCGACGAGCTCCATGTCCGGCTGCAGCCGCACGGCATCCGCCACCCGCCGCCCGATCACGCCATACCCGTTCACTGCCACGCGTACTTTGTCCACTGCCATTGTCCTCTCCCCTGACTCTACAATGTGCATTTCAGGCGGAAGGCGCTCGGCCCCGCCACCCTCGCATATTAACTGTACATTCCTCTAAGAAGCAGAACCATACGCCGTTTAGCGTCTTCATCATCCAGCATCTCCCAACGCACCCCTTCAGTCTCACCCATTCCAGCAATATAGGTCATTTCGCCTACCCCGATTTACGTGCTGACACCGAGGAAAACCGGCCGTCCATGACCTAGAATCGAGGTGTAAGAGATGAACAGTGTAAAGGAGTGATCAGCATGGCAGCGCAGTCGGAGCTGAAAGACGAGATTCGCAGCATCTACCACAAGCGCGCGGGCAACTACGACATCACCGCGAACCTCTACTATCTCATCGGCTACCCTGAGTGGAAGTACCGCCGCGAGGCGGTCGCAGCTCTGAACCTCCAGCCGGGTGACACCGTGGTTGAGATCGGCTGCGGGACGGGCTTGAACTTCGGGCTGCTGCAGGAAGCAGTGGGCCCTGAGGGCCGCATCATCGGCGTTGATCTCACGGATGCGATGCTCGAGCAGGCGCGGGGCCGGGTGGCTCGCAACGATTGGCAGAATGTGGAGCTTGTGCAGGCAGATGCGGCCAGGTACACGTTCCCACAGGGAATCGATGGCGTCCTCTCCACCCTGGCCCTGTCGCTGATCCCGGAGGCCGGCGACGTGATCCGCCGGGGCAGTGAGGCGCTGGCGCCGGGTGGGCGCTGGGTGGTGGTCGACCTGCAGATCCCTAACGCCTGGCCGAGCTGGCTCGTCACGCTTGTCCAGCCCATCGTCGAGCCGTTCGGCGTGGTGGACGAGTGGATTGAGCGCCACCCCTGGGTTAGCATCATGCGCGCAGCACGCGAATCGCTGACGGATGTGTCCATCGAAGAGCGGTACTTCAAGACGACCTACATTATCAGCGGTGAGCGGGGAGAGACAGACCAATGAGCCCGGCAAACGAGAGCACACCCACGAGGGTTGCGGTGCTCGGCACGCTGACGGAGTTCCAGCGGGATCCGCTCCCCTACGACATGCAGGCGCTGGTCGAGCTGGTGGTGGATGTCCACCCCGATTTTCTGGCGCTTGACATCTCACCCGAGCAGTGGGCGGAGCAGGACTTCGGCGGGCTGCCAGTCGAGTACCGGGAGGCGCTGCTGCCGTTGGCCCATCAGTCGGATATCGTCGTCGTGCCCATCGGCGGTGACCGCTCGCGGGAGACGTCGCAGGCGTCAGGGCTGCGTGAGGGTATCGTGGCTGTCCTGCGGTTAGGCCTCGCTGCGATCCAGCGCAGCGCCCCGAATCTCGACTCGATCAACCGGGGCGTTCGCCACGATGCCGCGAACGTTCTCTACCATCTCTCCGATACGCTGACTGGTGATGAGCTGCAGAAAGCGCGTGATGAGCACACCGAGTGTCTGACCAAGCGTATTCTGGATCTTGCAGGCCGTGACCCCGGCAGCCGGATACTAGTCGTCGTCAACGTGCAGTACTGTCACCTGATCCGCGCAGAGCTGCAGCAGCACCCTGAAGTTAAAGTCACTGCTTATCCGAATCTGTAGTGGGAGAACTTGATTAGCATTCGCTGTGGTATGGAAAGGGAGCAGACAGTGAGCGAACATAACAAGGACCAACAGGAAGAACACCAACACGTGCCAGACGAGCATGATGAGCACCAGTATCATGACGAGGCCCTGGCGGACTTAGGCGCCAGCCCCGCCGGGGACACGGAGTTCGCGGCGCACGAGGCGGAAGCCGAGGAGCACCGCGCCGAGGAGGATGAGACGCTCGCCCACGAGGCGATGGACAAGGCCGTGCATGGCCGCGACGTCGAGCACGAGGAAGATGAAGATATCGTCCCGGAGAAGCCCGAGGAGGCTGGCACCGAGCACATCGAGGATGTAGGCGAGGAGGGCTTCGAGGACCACCTCGAGCACGAGGCGCATGCCGAGCACGCGCACCCCGCCGACCATACCATGCCGGATGAACACGCCGGGCACGCGATGCCCGCAGAGCACGCGGAACACGACGAGCACGCCGGGCACGATGGCCACGAGGGGCATGGCGTCGACCACACCGGCCACGAGATCATGTTCCGCAACCGCTTCTGGGTGAGCCTTGTGTTGACCATCCCGGTGCTGCTGTTCAGTCCGTTCATCCAGGAGGTCTTCGGCTTCACTATGCCGGAGTTCCCCGGCAGCCAGTTCGTCGGGCCGCTGTTCGCCGTCGCCATCTTCTTCTACGGCGGCGTGCCCTTCTTGCAGATGGCCGTCCCCGAGCTGCGCAATCGCCAGCCGGGCATGATGACGCTCGTCTCGCTGGCTATCACCGTCGCCTTCGTCTACAGTCTGGCGGCGCTCTTCATCGCGCCGGGCAGCGGCTTTTTCTGGGAGATGGCAACGCTGATCGACGCGATGCTGGTTGGACACTGGCTGGAGATGCGCAGCGTGCGCCAGGCATCCGGCGCGCTCAACGAGCTGGCCCAGCTGATGCCCGACACCGCCGAGCGCGTCACCGCCAGCGGCGAGATCGAGACCGTGCCCGTCGACCAACTCTCAACGGGCGATGTGATGCTGGTGCGACCCGGGGCCAGTGTTCCCGCGGACGGCGAAGTCGTCGAGGGGCGGTCGGACGTGAACGAGGCGATGATCACCGGCGAGTCAAAGCCGGTGTCCAAGGAGCCGGGCGACGAGGTCATCGGCGGCACGATCAACGGCGATGGCAGCCTGCGCGTGCGCGTCGAGGCGACCGGTGAGGAGACCACGCTGGCGGGCATCATGCGGCTGGTGCGCGAGGCGCAGCAGAGCAAGTCCAACACGCAGATCCTCGCCGACCGCGCCGCGGCGTGGCTGTTCTACATCGCGCTGGGCGTAGCTGCCATCACCGCCGTCGCCTGGATCATCGCCGTCGGCTTCGACGTCGAGGTGGTGGAGCGCGTCGTGACGGTGCTGGTCATTGCCTGCCCGCACGCGCTGGGGCTGGCCGTCCCGCTCGTCGTCGCGATCAGCACGTCGCTCGGCGCGCGCAACGGCATCCTCGTCCGCGACCGGCTGGCGTTGGAGAGGGCGCGCGATATCGACACCGTGATCTTTGACAAGACGGGCACGCTGACGAAGGGCGAGTTCGGCGTAGTGGGCATCCAGACCGCAAACGGCATGAGCGAGGACCGCGCCCTCGCGCTGGCCGCAGGCGTCGAAGCTGACTCCGAGCACACCATTGCGCGCGGTATCCGAGCAGCCGCTGGAGAGCGCGGGCTCGAGACGCCGGATGTAAGCGGCTTCGAGGCCATCAAGGGGCGCGGCATCCGCGCTCAGCTAGACGGGCGTGAGTTGTACGTTGGCGGGCCGCGCCTGTTCGAGATGCTGGCGCTGAGCGTCCCTCCGAACCTCCAGAGCTTTGAGGAGCAGGCAGGCGCTAAGGGTCAGTCGGTCGTGTTCCTCGTTGAGGAGCAGGAGCCTGTCGCCGCCTTCGCCCTGGCGGATGTGATCCGCCCGGAGAGCCAGCGCGCCATCGAGCGCCTGCGCGAGATGAACATCGAGATCGCGATGCTGACCGGCGACAGCGAGGACGTGGCCCGCGCGGTCGCCGCGGAGCTCGGCATCGAGACGTACTTCGCCGAGGTGCTGCCCGAGCACAAGGACCAGAAGGTTGCGGCGCTGCAGCGCGAGGGCAAGCAGGTGGCGATGGTGGGCGATGGCGTGAACGACGCCCCGGCCCTGACCCGCGCGGATGTGGGCATCGCCATCGGCAGCGGGACGGATGTGGCCATCGAGTCGGCGGGCATCATCCTCGTGCAGAATAACCCGTTGGATGTGGTGAAGATCTTCGAGCTGAGCCGCGCGACCTACCGGAAGATGATCCAGAACCTGATCTGGGCGACGGGCTACAACGTCGTGGCGCTGCCGCTCGCGGCGGGTGTGCTGGCCCCGGTCGGCATTCTGCTCTCCCCGGCGGTCGGCGGCCTGCTGATGGCGGCCAGCACCATCATCGTCGCCATTAATGCCCAGTTCCTACGCGGAACGGATTTGACGGCCTGAGTCGGCGGAAATTCTCACTTCGAAGCGGCTGGGGCGGAAGGAGCGCCGCCAGCCGCTTCGCCTTCTCGTTCCCAGAACAGCGCCGTCATGACGCCAAACAGCAGGGCGTGTGACAGGTTGGCGATGGACGGCACGAGCGCGTCGCCCAGCGGCGGGATGACCTCGGCAATCCCCAGCACGACGATGTTGGGCCACAGCGGCAGTAGCGCGGCGAACCAGCGCGGGTAAGCGGTGCGCTGCTGCCAGATCATAACAGCGAGCACGAGTGTGCCGACGGTCATCAGTAGGTAGAAGAGACCGTAGAGCGCCACGACAATGGGGGCGTACGCCTGAATAAACTCCGTGCTCTCGCCCGTAACGCCGTTACGCTGAACGACGAGGACAAGGGCCCCAACAGCACCGTGGATAGCATTGCCGATACCCGCGCCGTACATGCCGCCGACGAAAACCCCGTCGGCCAGCCCGCGCCCGGCAGGCAGCAGGTAGCGTGAGAAAGTCCAGTAGCCGAGGGCAAGAAGCGGGATTACGCTGATCGCCAGCAGGGTCCCGGCCACGATGCGCCACTCGGGCAGGGCTCTGACCGCGAAGAGGTCATCCGCAAAGCCAGGCGTGTAGAAGAGCAGCAAGTCGCCTGTGCCGCCCAGCAAACCGGCTGCGGTTGCGATGATCCCGGCGACACGTAGTCTTCGGCTGTCTGACATGGTGAAGCTCCTCTCTATACACTGAGTAACATTTGGAACATGCGGGCGCTCCTCGCGACACTCGCGCAGGAGGAACGTGAGCGTTTCGCTAAGAGCCGTGCTGGCACGTGCGGCTCCGAGTCAGCTTTGTGGCTAAGAACTCTGCAACTCTGTCCGTTTATCACCGTGGCGCGGAGTCTTCATCAAGACGATTGTTCCCTCGCCGGGCTCTGACTGTATTTGCAGATGTGCACCGATCAGCGCTGTGCGCTCGTACATGCCCATCATGCCGAAGTGCCCCCGCTCCGCCAGCTCTGTGACGCGCTGCGGCGCGTCGAAGCCCTCTCCGTTGTCCTCGACCGTCAGCTCGACCTCATCATCCCCGTAGCGGACCGTCAGCTTCACACGGTCGGCGTCGCTGTGCTGCCAGGCATTGCTCAGCGCTTCCTGCGCCACCCGGTACAGCGCCATCTCGTGCTCGGCGGGCAGGCGTTGCGTCTCTCCCACCTGCTGGAAGTCGACTGACAGGCTCTCTACGCTGGCGTCCAGATCCCTGGCCAGCATGTTGAGTGCGGGTACGAGGCCCAGCTCCTCGAGGTAGATGGGACGCATCGCACGGATGATGCGGCGCAGGTCGTCCACCGTCTGCGTGGTCATCTCGCGCAACTCATCCAACAACTTCTCCGCCTCGGGGTCGTCGCGCAGGTGACGCTTGAGCATCTGCTCGCGGTGGCCGATGGCCACCAGCGACTGCGCCGTCTGGTCGTGCAGCTCGCGCGCCAGCCGCGCCCGCTCGTCCTCCTGCGTCTGGGTGATGGCGCCAATGTAGTTGCGCATCCCGGCCTGGGCGGCCTGCACCCGCTCGGCGAGAAAGTGCAGCGTCCCCTGCAAATGCCGGATCTCCTCAATGCCGCCGACCGGCTCCTCCACGCTGCTGTAGTCGCCCCAGGCCAGGTCGCTGGCTCGCTCCTCGAGGCGCTGAAGCGGGCGAACCACCTGCTGCAAGCCGAACCATACCGCCACGGCGGCGATGAGCAGCCCCGGCACCAGCACCAGCGGCGCGGCCAGCGAGAAGCGCATCAGCGGGCTGAGCATCGCCTGCCACTGCTCAAGCTGCACCAGCGCCCAGTCCGCCGCGAAGATCGGCGCATAGCTCACAACCACTTCGGGCCCAGCTTCCGGTGTAAAGAAGTCGGCACCGCTCTCCCCGCTCAGTGCCGCTGTGACATATGATGATGTCAGGACATCGCCATCCTGCACGGCGTCGCTGTGATACACGACCTCGCCGCCGGGAGCCATAATGGCGACAGTAGTGCTCGCAGACGGGTGCAGACTCTCCAGCAGGGTCTCGACGCCCAGCGCGTCGAGCGACGCCTGGCCAACGGCAATGATGTCGTCTCCTCCTGTGGCCTGTGCGCTCACTACCACTTGCAGGTCGCCTTCCTCAGTTGGCAAGACAGACATGACGTCGCTGCCACCGTGCAGGGCCTGCACGTCCAGCGCGCGTATCGCCGGAGACGAGGCAGCCAGCAGCTCGCCATCTGCCGTGTAGAAGCCGATCCCACCGTCGAACAACTCCTCGGACCAGTCGGTGGCGTCGAGCACGTCCCCGGCAGGTGTGCCTTCGGCTACACGGTCAGCCAGGCGGGCGAGGATAGCCTGCTGCTGTGCTAGCCGCGCTGAGAAGCTGTCCGCGGCCCCGCGCACCGCGTGCAGGTTGTGCTCCATGACCATGTCGCGCATGGTGGTCTGGTGGATGCCGACGCCGCCAAAAGCGACGACCGTCAGCAGGGCAAACAGGGGCAGGATGATGAAAGCGAGGATCTGTAAGGGCAGGCTGCTGATGCGGCGGATCACTCGGGCAGTTCCAGCAGCTCGAGCTGGGCGGCTTTCACGACGGCCTCGGTGCGGTTGGCGACCCGCAGTTTGTCGAAGATCTTACGCAGGTGGCCCTGCACGGTGCGGTCGCTGATGCCCAGCCGCAGCCCGATGGCCTTGTTGGTCAGGCCGCGCGCCGCTTCACGCAGCACTTCCAGCTCGCGCTCCGTCAGTTCCTCATAGTCCGGCGGGGCGGGTGGGGCAGCGATGGCGTGCATCACCTTGCCGACGAGAGCCGGGTCCAGCACGGACCTGCCCTCGTAGACGTCATACACAGCCTGTACGATATCCTCAGCGTCAGCCGTCTTGAGAACGTAGCCGTTCACACCCGCTTCCAGCGCCGCCAGGATGAACGGGTCCTCGTCGTAGGCGCTCAGGACCAGCAGGCCGGTGTCCAGCCCCTGGTCGCGCACGCGGCGAGTGACCTCGATGCCGCTGAAGTCCGGCATCTGCACGTCGAGCACGGCCACGTCAGGCTGATGCTCGGCGATGAGTGCCACTGCCTCCGCGCCGTTCTCAGCCTCGGCGACGACCTCGATGCCCCCCTCCTCGAGGAAGCCTTTAATACCCCGCCGCACAACCTGGTGGTCGTCAGCAAGAATCACGCTGATGGACTGTCGCTTGTCCTCTGACATGTGTGCCTCCCTTTCTGCCCCCAATGTTAACAGGTACCCGGTCACCCCCGATTCAATCGCTATCAAGATGTAAAGCTCGTCGCCGAAGGCCCTGAGGATGAGCAGGCCTGCCTCTCTGCCCGCAGTGCGCACATGCCGAGCGACTTCAATCCCGCTGATATGCGGCATCTGTCGATCCAGCACCGCAACGTCGGGGTCGAATTCGGTGATGAACTGCCAGCTTGCTCGCTGTTCTCGGCCTTCACGATGACATCGAGGCCGTCTGCTTCGAGAAACGCCTTGATCCCGCGTCGCACCACCTGGTGATCATCAGCTAGGACGACACTGATCGATCCGTTCCGCTATTTGGAGATGTTACCTTCCAATTCCACGAGTCAATGTTAACAGGAACACCTCGACACTGGCCATGCGCTAAACGGCGTGTATACGTCTAGTCGCGTCCAGCAACCCCGCTCGGCTGGAACAAAGTCGAGGGCGATCTGCGTCATAAGAGTGTACGAATGCCAAAGGCAACCCACGAAAGTGCTAGATTTAGGGGAATAATGATGAGAAGACGTCTCTTACATACAGTTGTTTTGCTGGCATTCATCGTCGCCACCGGAGCGGCGTGCGCCCCGCAGGCGGGGTCAGACGCAGGAACCGGCAGCGAGCCGGAAGCCATCTCACACGGCGAAGTCGAAGACTATGTGAGCCTCGTGGACGCGCTCCGGGCTAAGGGGGCGGAGGTCGAGCCCACCGATACAGTTGAGCAGCCCTTCTTCGACGTGACCGGGCAGATTATCACTGTCAACGGAATGGAAGTGCAGGTCTTCGAATATGCGAGCGCTGAGGCGGCAGGCGAGGAAGCCAGCCTCATCGGCCCGGATGGTAGTGCCATCGGCGCGACCATGGTCACGTGGCTGAATGCACCGCACTTCTACCAGCAGGGCCGCCTAATCGTACTCTATGTGGGGAATGATGAAAACACGCTCAATCTCCTCGAGAGCATGGTAGGTAGGCAGATCGCTGGGGGTTAGACTGGAGACGTTCCCGATATACCAATCAAAGATCTCACAGTCGTAAGTGAAAAGCGCCCCCGCTTGTACGGAGACGCTAACATCTGGCGCTCAAACCTAGTTGAGTACTTCTTGCGGATCGAGTTGCGCAGCGCGCAGCGGCTCACCCTCGTACCGGACTGCGTCGATATGCGGGAACAGCAGCCCGCCGACCGCCAGCCCGAACGTCACCCCGCTGATGAGCCGCATCAGCGAGTTGAACGAGCCGAGCGCGTCACCCGCGTAGAACCAGGCAGGAAGGATGTTGCCCGTCAGGCCGGCCAGCCAGGCATTGGTGTAGCGGAAGCCCTGCCCGATGCCCGCCAGGTCGCTGAGCCAGTGCGTGCCGCCGTCAACCGCCATCGGCAGCAGAAGCAGGAAGAACGCCCACAGCGGCAGCGGCTTCACGCGGCGGTGCCGCGCGAACGCATAGGCAATCGCCACGAGCAGCGGGGCCACGTACATGTAGACCATGCGGTCGGACCACGCCACCTTCCAGCCGAGGGCCTCGCTGCCCGTGAAGCGGCGCAGCACCAGCATCTGCTCGCCCATGCTCAGCCCTGCCGTGCTGACCGGCAGCTCGGCGATGTTGTACATCTGGAAGCCTTGCGGCCCGAACAGGAAGAATGAGCGCTGCGCCATCTGGTGGCACAGGCCGCTGTAGAGCACATAGATCAGGCGCGCCGGGCCTTCCCAGCCCAGCTTCATGAAAATGGGTGCCAGGAAGGGTAGGACGTTCAGGACCACCAGCAGGCCAATGATCAGCGGCAGCCAGTCCGGCCAGCTCCGCTTGGCGCGCCGCTTCTCAGCCACCTGCGCCTCTGCTTGCCGGATGATCGTGTCTGTGTCAGCCATTCGTTAACCCCTCACTGAACCTGCACGGTGTACTCAGCGCACCTGCTCCTCGATGACCTGCGCTAGCTCCGCGCGCGCGACCACGCCCATCCGGACCCAGCTCACCTCTCCCTCGGCTGTGACAAACACCAGCGACGGATGCCCACGCAGGCTGTAGAACTCGAATGCTGCTTCGCCCTGCGCCCCGTCGCGCGCGTTCAGGTAGACGAAGTCCACGTGCTTGCCGTACCGCTCCCGCAGCCCATTCACGATGGGCCTCATCTGCTCTCAAGCCGGTCAGGGCTCGGTCGTGGAGAACAGCAGCGATGGGCGCTCGGTTGACAGGTCGAGCGGTGAGGTGACAGCGGGGCTGGCGCAGCCGCTCCGCACCCCGAGTAGCACGACCAGCAGGGCGGCAAATCCAAACGCCGCGTTCAGTCGCATCAGTGCCCCTGCGGCTCCGGCGCTCGCCCGCGGTTGGCGCGGATGAAGCTGCGCACCGTCTGCGCGTTGTAGGTATCCAGCTCCTGAATGCGGCCCCAGCTCGTCAGTGCGAGCGTCGCGTCCATGCCCTCACGCGGCACGCCGATCACCTTGAACGAGTCAAACTCGTCGATGGTGGACTGGATGCCGGATTTCAACTCCGCGCAGGCTTCCTGCGAGATCTCGTCACAGTCGTACCACATGATCACGTAGCCGTGTTCCAGACTGTGGATGAGGTAGCCATCGTCGATAGGCTCCTCGTAGAAGCCGGGCCCGGCGGGCTCGGCGTAGTGATCGCCTGACGTCGGCGGCTGGCCACTATCGCGGGCGGGCAGTGCGCCCACATCTACATGCCCGGCCCCCTCAATGGGCACAGTGCGGCCCTGCGCGGGCTGCGCGGTCAGCAGTACGAGAGCTGCCACGCCAGCAACAACCGCCAGGGCGATCCCGCTCCACATCAGTCGCTTGAGCCGCTTGCTCCGCTCCTGGCGGCGGCGTCTCTCCTCAACAGCTTTACGTCGTTTCATCTCTTAAATACTCGCTTCCCCTCGGACAATTTAAGAGATGATACTGAGACAAATGTACCAATTCAAGCCGCACTGCGACAGCGCCAATCTGCGGGGACTGCACCCGCCGAAAGGCGCAAGTCAACTATTGTGCCGGTTGAAGTCGGTGATTTATAGTCAGAGTGAACGGGAACACGTAAAACTACGGAGCTCACGATGAGCGAGATTGACGTACAGGAAACACAGGCGACTCAGAGACGCTACGATCGTATCGCGCCGTTCTACGATATGATGGAGCGCTTCAGCAACCAGAGTGACTGGCACGAGCGCGTCTGGTCGCTCGTAGAGGGGCCACAGGTGCTCGAGGTCGGCGTGGGGACAGGCAAGAACATCCCTTACTACCCGGTAGACGTGCACGTGACTGGTATCGACCTCAGCGAGCGCATGCTGGCCCGCGCTCGCGAGCGTGCCACGGAGTTTGACAAGAATGTAACGCTGCTGGAGATGGACGCGCAGGACATGGACTTCGCTGACGACACATTCGACTCGGCGGTCACGACCTGCGTGTACTGCTCGGTGCCTAACCCGGTGCTTGGTATGCGGGAGATGAAACGCGTGGTCAAGCTCGGCGGGCGGGTCATCATGCTGGAGCACATGCGGGCTCACAACGAAGTGCTCGGCACGCTGATGGACCTGGTCGACCCGCTAGTGTCGCGAATGGGGCCGCACATCAACCGTGAGACAGTCGATAACGTG
>CAZDLX010000072.1:0-16604 GCA_964506005.1 uncultured Anaerolineae bacterium
GCAGCACGCCGAAACCCAGCGTTGCCAGCATCACGATGCCCAGCACCAGGCTGGCGCTGAGCAGCAGAAGGCGCTGCGGTGCCCAGCGGGGATTCGGTTGAGCAGCTTGCGGCAAGAACTCGGGGGCGTGTGGGAAGTCGTTGTGCATGACGTTACCTGTGCGGGGCCAGCAGCCTGCCCACAGGCTGCCGGGACGTATTGGTAGGCAGATTTGTACTCGGCGCTACTATCACCTAAATAATGTTTAGGTGCCAGCGATTTTGGCCCTGCGTAGAGCAACAGTTGAAGAAGCGTATGATTCGGGTATGGTGGGCGGCAAAGTCACCGCCGGGGAATGGATTTCCCCGGCTAAAAGGCAGCTTCGCTGCCGCCAAGTCCCCTGAGGGGGACTCCCGGAGCGAAGCTCCGGTCCGCCTGCGGCGGCAAGGCTTGTTTCGTCGGTTTCAACCGACGATTCTAGATAGCCCGGAAATTCATTTCCGGGCGGTGCAGCCAACTCCTCACCCGGTTAATGCCGGACAAGCCTTTTATCCTGGGGCGCTCTGCCGACGCGCCCCGCTGAACATAAGCAGCATTACACTCCTGCAATGCGCTCCCGCCCGTTCAGCACCCGTGCGCAATTCCGGCTATAATGGTCGCAGCAACGTTACGGTTCCGGCCCGATTCCCCACCAGGTTGACTGCGGACGATGGAGCATCTCACCCCCCAGCCAGCAAGCCGCCGCCCCGTGTCCGCACGGGTGCGCAAGCTCATCTCCTACGCCTGGATCATCTCGTCGCTGGTGCTGCCCGCGCTCGGCATTGCGCTGGTCGCCGGGGGTGACTTCACGCCGGTGGACCGCACCGCCGAAACTCACACCGTCCGCGCCGGGGAGAACCTGACCGCCATCGCGCGGATGTACGGCACCACCGTCGAGGAGCTGATCCAGATCAACGGGCTGAACAACCCCGACCTGATCTACGCGGGGCAGGTCCTGGCTATCCCCACGCGGGAGGACGCGGCCAGCGCCAACGCCTATACCATCCAGCCCGGCGAGTCGCTTGGCGACATCGCCGCCCGCTTCGGCGTATCCGTCGAGGCGCTGATGGCCGCGAACGGGCTGCCTTCCCGCGACAGCATCGCCGTGGGGCAGCGGCTGACGATCCCCGCCGCCGGAGACGCCCCGCTGGAGACCCCGGCAGACTCCCGGCCCGCTGCCCGCTACACACTGCGGCGCGGCGACTCGCTGTACCGGGTCAGCCTGATCTACGGCGTCTCGGTGGACGACCTGCTCGCGGCGAACAGCCTGCCCAACCCCAACGCGATCTACCCGGGGCTCGACCTGCGCGTGCCGCAGCCTCAGAGCGCCCCGGCAGGCGCACCCGCCGGCGGCCCCGCGACGGGCGGCGAGCGCGTCCACGTCGTCCAGGCCGGGGAGACTCTGGCCAGGGTCGCGCTGGCCTACGACGTGCCTATCGACCGGCTGGTGGCGGCGAACGGCCTGACCAACCCGGATCGCATCTACGTGGGGCAGCAGCTCGACATCCCCGCGCCGGGGGCTTCCGCCCGCCCTGCCCCGGCGCGCTCGGCGGCATCGCATACCGTGCAGCCCGGCGAGTCGCTGACCGGCATCGCCATGCGCTACGGGGTGACGCTCCACTCGCTCGCCGTGGCCAACGGGCTTGAGGACACCTCGCATGTTGGCGCCGGCCTGCAGCTTTCGATCCCGTCGGCACAGGCGGGCTCGAACAGCGTGGCCTATGCCGCCGTCGGGCCGGGGCTGTGCCTCGACGTTGTGCCGGAGCGCGCAGGCACCGGCTACTTCATCCGGCCCACGCACAGCTACGTCTGGACGCAGGGCTTCCACGCGCTGCACCCCGGCGTGGACCTCGCCATAGACGCGGGCACGCAGCTTTTCGCCGCCGACAGCGGCACGGTGGTTTATGCAGGCTGGAACCCCGCCGGCTACGGCAACCTCGTCATCATCGACCACGGCAACGGCTGGCGCACGTACTACGCGCACCTCCAATCGCTCGACGTGTCGTGCGGGGAGTGGCTGCCGCGCGGCACGGTCCTCGGCGGCATCGGCAGCACCGGCAACAGCACCGGCCCGCACCTGCACTTCGAGATGCTGCGCTTCGGCATCGCCGTCGACCCTGCCGGGTACATCCGCTTCTAGCCGCGCCGTGATGAGCCCCGCCCCGCCGCTTCCCCTCGACCGCATCATTCACGGCGACTGCCTCGACGTGCTGGCCCGGCTGCCCGAGCGCAGCGTGGACCTCGTCTTCGCGGACCCGCCCTACAACCTCCAGCTCAACCAGGAGCTGTGGCGGCCCAACCAGACGAAGGTGGACGCGGTTGACGATTCGTGGGACCAGTTCGAGAGCCTCGCCGCCTACGACGCCTTCACCCGCGACTGGCTGCTGGCCTGCCGCCGCGTGCTCAAAGACACCGGGTCGCTGTGGGTCATCGGCTCGTACCACAACATCTACCGCGTCGGCGCGATCCTGATGGACCTCGGCTACTGGATTCTCAACGACGTGGTGTGGATCAAGACCAACCCCATGCCGAACTTCAAGGGGACCCGCTTCACCAACGCCCACGAGACGCTCATCTGGGCGCAGAAGCAGCGCGGGGAGAAGTACACGTTTAACTACCACGTGATGAAGGCGCTGAACGGCGGCAAGCAGATGCGCTCAGACTGGGTCATCCCGATCTGCACGGGGGCGGAGCGCATCCGGCTCAACGGCGAGAAGGCCCACCCGACGCAAAAGCCGGAGGCGCTGCTTTACCGCGTGATCCTCTCCAGCACCAACCCCGGCGACGTGGTGCTAGACCCGTTCTTCGGCACCGGGACGACCGGCGCGGTTGCGAAGCGGCTGCACCGGCACTGGATCGGCGTCGAGCGCGATGCGGATTACGTGCGCATTGCGGAGGCGCGGATCGCCGCAGTGCAGCCCGAGCCGTTTCAGGAAGCCGCTCTCTCCTTCCCCGATCCGCGCCGGCAGCCGCGCGTGCCGTTCCGGCACCTCGTCGAACGAGGGCTGCTCCAGCCGGGGCAGACGCTCTACGCGCGCGGCGACGACACCATCCGCGCGACGGTGCTGGCCAACGGGCAGATCGCGCACGGCGACCTCACCGGCACCATACACCAGGTCGTGCGGGAGATTCACCGGGGCCCGGCCAACGGTTGGGAGTACTGGACCTACGAAGACCCGGAGACCGGCGAGCGCCGGCCCATCGACCACCTGCGCAGCCTCGTGCGGGCGGAGATGGCGGAGGGGGACGAGGGCAGTCCATAGCCAGCGGTCCACCCCCTTTGGCCCTTCGGGCCATTTCCCCTCATCCCGACCCGAGCTTCGCTCGGCTCACCCTTCTCCCACGAGGGGGAGAAGGGGATAGTTGGGTGCACGGCGAGCCTGGCCCCCTCGCCCCAGGCGGCAGGACGCGCAGCGTCCGGGCCGCAAGCACGCTTGCGTGCCGGAGTGAGGGTGGGCTTGAGGCGATGGTATCGCCTCAAGCTCGGGGTGAGGGGCGGCGCCGAGACGGCACAAACCGATTCTCAAAAAGTGTCGTATCCCCTGCCCCCTGAAAGGGGGAAGTGGCGGCGTTCGCAGAGCGAACGGCGTTCGCGGAGCGAACGTCGCCGAAGGGGGTCTTAAGCGCAGTTGACACAGATGGTTGAGCGCGACAGCCGTGAGGAGCAAACGCAGACCGCCCGCCTACCCCCCAAGCAGCTTGATCACCTTCGCGGGGTTGCCACCGACGACGACGTTATCCGGCACGTCCTTCGTCACAATCGCACCGGAGGCGATCACCACGTTGTCGCCGATGGTCACGCCGGGGTTGATCACCGCGCGCCCGCCGATCCACACGTTATGGCCGATGCGGATCGGCCTGGCATACTCCGGCCCGGCGCTGCGCTCGACCGGGTCGAGGGGGTGCGTCGCCGTGTAAAGATGCACGCCCGGCGCCATCAGGCAGTTGTCGCCGATGCGGATTTCCATCACGTCGAGGAACACGCAGTCGAAGTTGGCGTAGAAGTTCTCGCCGACGTGGATGTTGTAGCCGTAGTCGCAGCGAAACGGCGGCTCAACGGCCAGATTGGCGCCCCGCGAGCCAAACAGCTCGCGCAGCAGCCGGTCTCTCAGCTCATGCTCGGTTTCGAGCGTCTGGTTGTACAGCCGGGTGAGGCGGCGGGCCTCCAGCCGTTCGGCCACGAGCTCGGGGTCCGCCGCGATGTAGAGCTCCCCGGCCAGCATCTTCTCTTTTTCGGTTTTCACACTGCACCTGAATCTAGGCTTCCCCACCGGGGTCCAGCCACTCGCTGAGCATGAACAGCGCGCCGACGAGCACAAAGGCCGCCTCGACGGGCCGGATGCGGAACTGCTGGATCAACGCCGACGTGATCAGGATAAAGGCCAGCGCCGAGCCGCAGGTCACCGCACCGCCGACGAGCTCCCAGCGCCAGGCCGCGAGGCTGCCCGCGATCATCGCCGCCAGCGCCAGGGCGAGCACCCACTCCGCGGCCTGCATCCGGGCCGCGTCGGCAAGCGCCGTGCCGTTGAGCAGGTTGCCCACAAACACGCCAGCCACCAGTGCCGCCAGCACCGCGCCAACCGAGCGCGCCGCCCAGCGCAGCCCGCTGGCCCATAGATCCAGGTGCAGCTTCTCGACCATCAATGCCAGCCTCGTCTCGTCCGGCCTTCCCCGCACACAGCGTCTGCGGTGATTGTACCAGCCTCGCGGGGGCGAATCCGCAATTACAGGCCTGCCGCGCCGGGCTGGTCGTGCGAGGAACGGACGAGCAGCACGGGCACGTCGGAGCGGTGCAGCACGCCGACCGCCACGCTGCCGTAGAACAGGTGCGAAAGGCCCGTGCGCCCGTGGCTCGCCATGGCGATAAGGTCGGCTTCTTCGGCGTGCGCCACGTCGAGAATGGTCTTTACGACGGGCCCCTGCGCCAGCCGCGCGCGGGCGTCCACACCCATAGCCCGCAGCTCGCCCTGCCGGGCGCGCAGATACTGCTCCGCCTCTTCGGCTGACCGCTTCATCTCGTCGATGTTGAGCGTCATCGGGGCCTCGCCGGGGTCGATCAGCGGTGCAAGCGGCTCCAGAACGCGCAGCAGGATCACCTGGCTGGTGAGTGCATGTGCCAGGATCTGTACGTGCCTCAGAATCGCCTCAGCACGTCCGGAGCCGTCCAACGGAACGAGGATCTTGTTGTACATGATACCTCCACAGGCGGGGTTTCGGGGCAAGAATAAAGAAACTAGGTGGAGAACGTGACACAGCCCACCTGATCGTATCACATTCTGCGCTTGTGGAGAAACGACGGCGAGCGCCTGACAGCGCAGGCAGCCTGATAGACCTTACCCCCGTCGACCCGCCTGCGGCGGGCCGCCACCCCCTCTCCGTGCCACGGCTAAGGGGAGTGCCGCCATAAGCCATACGCTATACGCTCCATGCTATACTTCAGCCATGAAACACCTTCACTTCAAGCCCTACATCGACGAAGCCCCCACCTGGCCCGACCGCGGGCGCGTGATCCTCGCGCAGTACGATGCCGAGGACGTCGTGCTGTACGCCCCGTACCAGCGCCAGTACGATTTCGAGCGGATGCTGTGGCTCACGCCGAGCTTCCTGTGGATGATGCACCACTCCAACTGGGCCGCCGGGCGGGGCAAATCACAGGTGGTTGCCTTGAGGGTGCGGCGCGGCGCATTCGACGAGTACCTGCAGTCGGCGGTTCCCAGCACGTTCGTCGAGGGCGCGTACGAGAGCCGCGAGGCCTGGCAAGCCGCGCTCGACGCCTCCGACGTGCGGGCGCAGTGGGACCCCGACTTCCCGCCGCGCGGTCCGAAGCTCAACCGCAAGGCGTTCCGGCTCGGCCTGCGCGGCGACGCGCTGCGGCGCTTCCCCGACGCGTGGAGTGCCGCCGCCGAGGATTTGACTGCCTTTGCGCGGCAGCAGGCAGAGTTCGTCGCGACGCCGGAGCTGCTGTTCGTGCCCGCGCAGAAGATCTACCCCGTGCCGGACCCGGACGTCGCCACCCGGCTCTCGCTCGACAAGAGCAGCGCCCGTTGAGCGTGCCCATGCGACGCGTCGAGGCAGACTTCTCCGCCGAACCGGGCCCCGAGTGGAAGCGCCACGTCGTTGCGCCCAGTACCATCGAGGCTGCCGGCGGCATCTGGCGCTTCACCAACCACCCGGCGCAGCCTCGCCAGTACACCAACGCCCAGATCGACGATTACCAGGGGCTGCCGCGCGGTGCGTTCCCCTGGCGCGCTCCGCTCACGCTGACCGTCCGCGCCCGCTTTTCGCACAACTTCGGCCAGCTCACCGGCACGGCGGGCTTCGGCTTCTGGAACGACCCGCTCGTCATGACGGGCGGGCGCCGCCCTGCCCTGCCCCGCGCGGTGTGGTTCTTCCACGGCTCGCCGCACACCAACCTCAAGCTGGCTCTCGACACGCCGGGGCACGGCTGGAAGGCCGCGACAATCGACGCGCGGCGGCTGCCGTTCTTCCTGCTCGCGCCGACCGCGCCGCTGGCCATCCCCCTGATGAACATCCGCCCGCTCTACCGCACCCTGTGGCCCATCGCCCAGCGGGCGATCCAGGTCAGCGAGGCGCTTATCGATGTGGACATGACGGCCTGGCATACTTACGTGCTGCACTGGGGGGCGTCGCGGGCCACGTTCCGCGTGGACCAGGACACCGTTCTCGACGCGCCGGCAAGCCCGCGCGGGCGGCTCGGCTTCGTGATGTGGATCGACAATCAGGCGATGACCGTCACGCCCTGGGGGCGTTTCGGCTGGCGTACGGTGCAGGTCTCCGAGCCACAGTGGATGGAGATCAGCAAGCTCAGCATCCAACCGGATTCAATTCGGGAGTAGAATGATCGTTATCGAAGTGTGGGTATCATGACGTTCGGGACGCGGGTTGGTGGCTCAAGTGGGGGATGATGAATGACATACACGAGATATACGAACGAGAGCGCAGGAAGTGGGACGAGATCGCGAGGCAGCAGGCGCAGAACCCGGCTGAGCTGATGCTGAAGCCGGAGGAGGACTTCCACACCGTCGCCGAGCGCAGCACGGTGATGGTGGGGGTGAATGAGTTCCTGGGCGATCTGCACGACAAGGAGGTGCTGGAGCTCGGCTGCGGTTCGGGTAAGACCGCGGCGCTGCTCGCCAAAGCCGGAGCGCGGGTAACGGCGTTCGACATCTCGCCGGTGAGTGTGCGCGTCGCGGGGATCCGCGCCGGGCTGAACGGCCTGGCCGGCCGCACCGCCTTCGTCGTCGCGGTCGGCGAGCGCCTGCCCTTTGCCGACAACAGCTTCGACGTGCTGTACGGGCGGGCAGTGCTGCACCATCTCGACGTGAAGCAGGGCGCGAGCGAAGCGCGGCGCGTCCTCAAGCCGGGCGGCAGGGCGGCTTTCGTCGAGCCGCTGGGCACGAACCCGCTGCTGACCTTCGTCCGCGACCACGTACCCTACCCCGACAAGCACCCCGTCGGCGACGACCAGCCGCTGAACTACACCCAGATCGAACAGTGGGGCGAGGGCTACAGCACCTTCGACTATCAGGAGGTGCACTTTCTCGGCATGCTGGAGCGCGCCTTCCCGTACAGGGCAAGGGTGCGGCTGATCGCGCTGCACAACCTTGACCGGCGGCTGCTGAAGCGCTTCCCCGGTCTGCGGCGCTACAGCCGCTATATCGTCCTGCGGATGCAGAAGTAGCCGCACCTGGCATACAGCACAGGAGCCCGGTTTACAGCCGGGCTCCTGTGTTTGACGCCGTGGCGCGTTGTGAGCTAGTCGGTCAGCGTCCACTCATGCCCGCCGTTGATGGGGCGCTCGTACTCTTCCCAGTACGTGTCGCCATCGCAGGCTTCGGCGCGCAGGTCGTAGGTGCTCGAGGGCACGTTGACGGTTGTCTGGCCCCCGATGTCGATTGTGCCGCCCTCACCGAGCCGGTTCACACCCCACCGCGAGTCCTCCAGCGAAGATACGTAGAGGCCGCACACGGTGTAGCTGCTGCTGTTGACCACCGTCAGCCAGTCGGTGGCATCGCGAATGGTCCAGGTCATGCCGGCTTCGTCCAGGAAGACGCCGTAGTGCTCGTCGAGCACGACCTGGTTGCAGTCAAGCGCCTGGTAGTCATACTCTCCGGCTGGCACGTCCCAGATGGTGAAGGAGCCGCCGCTGGCGATGGTCTCCGTATCGCCGAGTTGGTCATCTCCCCACTGGTCGCTGGATGTCGGCGAGAGCCGGACGTAGCAGATGACGGTGCTGGCCTGGTTGTTGATCGTCAGCGACGCGAGCCCACCGGCAGCCGGCTCGGTGGGCTGCTGGACTTCCGTCGTCGCCGTGGGAATGGCTGGGGCCTCGGTGGGCTCTTCGACGATGGCGACGGCTTCAGTCGGAAGCACAGCCTCAGTCTCGACGAGCACGCTGCCCGGCTCGTCCGTTACCTCCGCGACCCCCGGTCCCAGCCCGAGCAGCCTGGGCCCGCCGAGCAGGAAGAACCCGGCGACGCAGGCGATGAGCATCAGGCCCAGCACCCCGGCGATGACCAGCGCCGTGATCCCCAGGCCGCCGCGCTTCTTCGCTGGGGCGGCAGGCGGCGCCGCCTGGACATTTACAGGCGGCACAGGCGGCGGAGACGAGGGCGAGCTGTACCACTCGTCGCGCTCTGGCGCAGGCGGCGCAGCCTGCGGTGTCTCGACGCGAGCCCGCGGCATGGGCGATGGCGCGCTGTGCCACTCGTCTGCGCTTTCAGCAGGCGGCGGAACTGGCGTCGGAGGCGGCGCAGGTGTAGCCGGCACCGATGGCACGGCGCTTGTCGCCGCATACCGCGCATCGGATTCGGCATCCTCAACTGCTGCCTTCCACGCTGCGGCAAGCTCGCCGGCGCTCGCGTAGCGGTCCTGCGGCTTCTTGGCCAGGGCGCGCTCCAGCACCCGCGCGATGCCGTCGGGCAGGTCGGGCCGCTCGGCACGTACGTCGGGGATGGGCGCTGTGACGTGCGCCATCAGCACGCTGAGCGGCGTCTCGCCGCTGTAGGGGCATCTGCCGGTGAGCATCTGGTACAGCGTGATACCCAGGGCGTACACGTCCACTGAGGGCGCGACAACCCCCTCGCTGCCCATTTCGGGTGCCATGTAGGCTGGCGTCCCGACGATGCCCGTGCCGGTCAGGTTGACGGTCGACTCGCTGATCTTCGCGATGCCGAAGTCGGCGAGGTAGGCGTTGCCGTGCTCGTCGAGCAGCACGTTCGAGGGCTTGAAATCGCGGTGGACGACGCCCCGCGCGTGCGCGTGGTCCAGCCCCTCCGCGATCTGATCGATAATCTTGACCGTGTCCTCGAGCGGGATGGAGCCCTCGCGGATGCGGTCAGCCAGCGAGCCGCCGCCGAGGTAGGCCATCACGATGTAGGGCCGGCCCTCCAACTCGCCGTAGTCGTAGATCGGCAGCACGCGCGGGTGCTGCAGGTCGGCGGCGATGCGGACCTCGTGCTCGAAGCGCTGCATGAACGTGCTGTCATGCATGAAGTGCGGTGGCAGCACCTTGATCGCAACCAGCCGCCCGATGGATGGCTGCCGCGCCAGGTACACGGTCGCCATCCCGCCCTCACCCAGCTTGCGGATGATCTCGTACTGCCCCAGTGTCGTCCCTTCCAGACCCGGCTTCTGGCCCTGCGGCTCCTCGCTCATGGTATACCCTCACTGCTCACGCCCTGCTGTTATGAAGTGCATGTAGTGTGCATGAGTCCTCTCAGCAGGTCAAGTAGTTGGCAGTGAGACGATCCCTAATAGACGGCGGGCTCCGAATTTGCTAAACTCCTGATGCGTTATCTGTTCTCAATTTGCTGCGATGCGGCAGGACCTCTGGAGATAGTCAAGATGCCCCTGTTCTATCTGCGTCCGTTTGACTTCCACGCAGACAAGGAAGCGCTGCGCAACCCGAAGCCCAAGCTGTTAGAGTTTGAGCGCGGCGACTACCTGTTAATTGCGGTGATGGCGCTCATTGCGTTTGCGCTGTTCGTCGGTTTTGTCGTCATCCCGCTCATCCCGGTGGTTGCCGGGCTGCTGCCCTTCTAATTCGCTCCAGGCACTCCAGCGGAATCAAAAACGGGCGGAGCGACTGTCGCTCCACCCGTAGATGACGTTGTCTGGCCGTCGAGCGTAAGGTTAGTTGCCTGCGGAGACGGGCTCTTCTGCAGGCCGTCCAATCGCCTCGGGAGCTTCTCGCCGCTCGCGCCCCCACGGCGTGCCGATGAGCGGCAGCAGGAAGTAGTCCAGCCCGATGTAGCCCGAGACCTTCCAGGCCAGGATCAGGCCAACCGCGATGGCGAACAGCAGGCCGTTCGTGCTGGCGGCACCCGCCATAATGAAGTTCCAGTTCATGAACCCGGCAAAGAACGCCGCAATACCGGTGAACGCGCCCACGATCAGCGCGATGCCGATGAGGGTCTCGCCGTAGGCCACCAGCGGGCCGAACCAGGTGTAGGCTTCGGCATCCAGCATGGACTGGATGAAGTTGCGATACCAGTCGAAGGCGATGGTCGGGCGGCCACCCTCGGGAATAGCCACGGCGCCGGTCCAGAAGCCGCGCAGTGCCTCACCACCGTTCACCCACGCGGCGTTGTTCACCTTGTGCAGACCTGCGTCCAGCCACTGCCAGCCGAGCCACAGTCGCAGTGGCAGCCAGATCAGCGATGCGAGCGGGCTCGTCGTCAGGAAGCGGGCGATTGCCGGGTCCTTGACCACACGTTCCTTGCCTAGCACGCGATTCTTGAGCCTTGCTTCTGCCATATTCGTTCTCCCTTTTCCCCTCGCTCTTTGGCGATGTATTTTTTCAGGCTTGGTATATCAACTTTATCTATTTCAGGTTCCGCCTACAAGCGCTGAGTGTCACATCACAGTGTGACAGAAATCACGGATGCGTGCTATCTCGACCGTAATTGTCGCCTTGCGTCGAGGGTTGATCTTGCCCGCGGGGCATGTTACACTCCGCGACGTCAGACAATTGAGCACTACACGACTTCGACGGAGCCAGCCAGCTTACACGGGCGCTCAGAGAGATGCCGGACGGTGCGAGGCATCGCGCGCAGAGCTGCATCCACTCCCGATACGTCGCCCCGAGGCAATGCGGGGCCGGGCCAGCCCGTTACAGCGAGAATGAAGGGCAATCCGCCACGTGCGGGCTGCTGAATTCAGGTGGCACCACGGGTCCCCTCGTCCTGAAACGACAGGATGCGGGGATTTTGCGTTAATGGCCCCGTGTCGTCGGGCGATAATCCATTTTGTGAGGAGGCGACATGCTAGACATCAATTTGCTCCGCAATGAGCCGGACCGCGTGCGGCAGGCACTGCGCGATCTCAACGACGAAGAAACGCTGCCTCGCCTGGAGCTGATCCTGGAACTCGACCGGCGCCGGCTGGCGCTGCTGCAGAGCGTCGAGGAGATGCGCGCCGAGAAGAACAAGACCAGCAAGATCATCGGTACCACGCGGGACCCCGTCGAGCGCCAGAGCAAGATCGACCAGATGAAAAGCCTCAACGCGCGGCTCGACGCCCAGGAGGGAGAGCTCCACGATATCGAGAGCACG
This sequence comes from uncultured Anaerolineae bacterium, assembly GCA_964506005.1. GTDB lineage: Bacteria > Chloroflexota > Anaerolineae > Aggregatilineales > UBA3940 > UBA3940. The sequence continues at coordinate 11,595 of CAZDLX010000072.1, forward strand.
CTCGCCGAAGAGATGCTGTACCTGCCGAACATCCCCGCGCCGGGCGTGCCGGTAGGCAGGGGTGAAGAAGAGAATGTCGTGGTGCGTACCGAGGGCGACGTGCCGGTGTTCGACTTCGAGCCCCTGCCCCACTGGGAGATCGGCCCGATGCTCGACATCCTGGACTTCGAGCGTGGCGTGAAGCTGTCGGGGTCGCGCTTCTACGTGCTCAAGGGGGCGGGGGCACGTCTCCAGCGCGCGCTGATCGCCTGGATGCTGGACGTGCACACGCTGGAGCACGGCTACACCGAGATTTACCCGCCCTACATGGTGCGCAGCCACTGCATGGTCGGGACGGGCAACCTGCCCAAGTTCGGCGAGAACCTGTACCGCGACATCGAGGAGGATTTCTGGTGGATCCCCACTGCTGAGGTGCCCGTCACCAACCTGCACCGGGAGGAGATCCTGCCGCCGGGCATGCTGCCGCTGGATTACGTCGCCTACACACCCTGCTTCCGCCGCGAGAAGATGAGCGCGGGACGCGACGTGCGCGGCATCAAGCGCGGGCACCAGTTCGACAAAGTCGAGCTGGTGAAGGTCGTCGAGGGCGATGTCGAGGTCTCTGAGAAGGCGCACCAGGACCTGCTGGCCGACGCCGAGGAGATCGCGAAGCGGCTGGGGCTGCCGTACCGCATCGTGCAGATGTGCACCGGCGACCTGAGCTTCGTGGCGGCTAAGAAGTTCGACATCGAAATCTGGGCCGCCGGCTCACAGGAATGGCTGGAGGTCTCGTCGGTGTCGAATTTCCACGACTTCCAGGCGCGCCGCATGGATCTCCGCTACCGTCCCGCGCAGGGCGCGCGCCCGAAGTATGCGCACACGCTGAACGGCTCGGGGCTGGCGCTGCCGCGCCTGCTGATCGGCGTGCTGGAGAACTACCAGCAGGCCGACGGTTCGGTCGTGGTGCCGGGCGTGCTGCGCCCCTACATGAACGGCGCGGAGGTCATCGAGCCACCGGTGCGGGCGGAGGCGTAAGTCGCAGCCCCTCACCCCTGTCCGCGCTGAGCGCGGCCTTCCCCTCTCCTACACAGCGGCTTCGCCGCCTGGGGAGAGGGGGCCGGGTGTGTGCTACACGGACTGGTGCCCCTCTCCGTGGCACGGAGAGGGGCAGACCTCGCGATGCCGTCACGCGAGGTCGAGGTGAGGTTTCAGTATTGCCCCAGGCAAGGTCAGCTATCTAGCTCTATCACTCCAGGTTGGCCTGGATGTTCTCCACCAGATCGGGACAGCGCGCCGTCGCCGCCACAGGCGGCCAGCAGGGCGGCAAGGGCGAGGCCCGCGAGCGCACCTGCCCGCGCGCCCGTGCGTGATGCCAGCCGGTGTAGAATGCGGTGCATCGAAGACTCCTTCTCCGCACTCTACTGGATATTGTGGGTCTGCATTTCCTGATTATAATATCCCGATGCTCCCCAGTCTCCGGCGCGCTGACTTTTTGGACTGAGGCACGTATAATGAGTGTTATTGGGGCAACGAAACGCTCGCCGGTGTGATTTTGCGTAACGGGGGCCCTCTGTTACAATTCCGGCACTAGCGCCCTGGCGCCGGAGCGGGCGAGCAGCACAGCTCTCGTCGGGTGAGCGGCTCCGCTGCCGTGGCAGGGCGCAGATGGCAATTTGACAATCCCGACCTACTCCCCGGAGATGGATGGCGTTCATGAGTCCTTCGAATCTGACTGTTGAGGTTTGGCCCGTCACCGACGCCGGGCAAGCCCCGGAGAATGAGGATTTCGTGCTCGTCCACCAGCCGCAGGATGACGATGACCTTCGCCTCTCGGGGCGGCTGTACATCGTCGCCGATGGCGAGGGTGGCGGCACCCGCGGCCAGATTGCCAGCCGCTATGCCGCGCAGAAGGTCATGCACGAGTACTACACCGATAACGAGCCCGACCTGGGGCTCCGCCTCCGCCGCGCGATTGAGCGGGCGAACGGCGATCTTTACAAGTATGCGCAGGAGCAGCCCGAGCTGGTACGGCTTGGCACGACGCTCGTCGCCGCCGTCGTGCGCGGCGAGCAGCTCCACGTTGCCTCCGTCGGCGACAGCCGCGCATACCTGATCCGGGACGGCCAGATCCACCAGATTACGCGAGATCATACGCTTGTCCAGCAGCTCGTGGACGAAGGCGCGATCTCGCCGGAGGAGGCCCGCGAGCATCCCCGGCGCGACGTCGTCCTGCGCGCCATCGGCAGCCAGCCTGAAATCAGCGTGGACGTGTTTGACGCGCGCCTGCGCGCAGACGACGCGCTGCTGCTGTGCACCGACGGCCTGACGCGCTACATACACGAAGACGAGATCACGCGTATCGTCGCGACCTCGTCCCCGCGCCACGCCGCCGAGTCGCTCGTCCAGAAAGCGGTGGATCGCGGCGGCAAGGACAACGTGTCCGCCGTCGCCGCGCTGCTGCGTGCGGGCGGCCCACCGCTCGAAACCAACCTGCCGCACACCTGGGATGGGACCGCGCCGTCGTTCGCCGCCATGCCAACTCTGGCGGTGCGCGGCGACAGCGCGCCCTCCGATGAAACCGTGCGGGCAGAGCCCCTTCGCGAAGACGAGACGGACGCCACCGCCGAGCCCCCAACGGGGCTGGGAGACACCGTCCCCGCACCGCGCTTCGACGCGGGCGACACCGTCCCGGCGCCGCCTTACGGTTTGCCTGCCGATGCGCCGCGTGGCGACCGGCCTGAGCCGCCCGAGGCGTGGGAGACGCGCGGCCCTGCTGCGCCGGAGGACGAGAGCGTGACGCCTCCGCCGCCGACCGGCTACAACGTCGATCCTGTTACCGGGCTGCCGCCCGTGCCGCACCAGTCAGGCCAGCCCCGCCAGCCGTACCAGCCGCGGATCTACCAGCCGCCCGCGCAGCCCGCAACCACCCGCGCGCAGACGCAGCGCGGCGTCTCAGTGGGGCTGTTCGCGGCGGTGGGCCTGATCGCCCTGCTGCTGACGGCGCTGATGGTCGTTCTGCTGGTGAACCCGCTCGGCTGGAACCTGCCTGTGGGGGGGCGGGCCACCGAGGAAGTGCCCGTCGTCGCGCAGACCGAGGAGCCGACAGACGCCCCGGCTGCGACCGAGGAAGAAGCCGAGACCGAGGAAGCCGAGCCTACCGAAGAAGCGGCAGCCGAGGAACCTGCTGGCGAAGCCTCGCCGACCGTCGAGCCTGCCCCGCCGGGCATGACGCTGATCGAGAGCGCAGATGGTACGTTCACCCGCGGCGTGCCGGATGACGAGGCCCAGGTCGCGCAGGATCTCTGCGTCGAGGAAACGGCCGGCGCGGGAGCCTGCCTGCTTGAGTACTTCACCGACTCGCCCGTCGAGTCGATTACGGTCAGCCCGTTCTACCTGGATCAGACCGAAGTCACGAACGAAGCCTATGCCGAGTGCGTCGCGGCGGGCGTCTGCACGCCGCCGCAGAACACCGAATTCTACGATGACCCGGCCTTCGCCAACCATCCTGTCGTCTACGTGAACCACACTCAGGCGACCCAGTTCTGCAGCTGGCGCGGCGGGCGTCTGCCGACCGAAGCCGAGTGGGAGAAGGCAGCCCGCTGGGACCCGGAAACCGGCCAATCATACATCTGGCCATGGGGTAACGAGTGGGAAGCCGGGCGCGCCAACACGCAGACCGCCGGTCTGGGCGGGCTGGCCGCGGTCGGATCCTTCGCTCGCGATCGCAGCCCTTACGGGCTGTTGGACATGGCCGGCAATGCGACGGAGTGGGTGCAGGACTGGTACTACCCGGACTATGACACGCTGAGCAACCTGAACCCGGTGCGCTCCGGGAACCAGGCCCTGGACGAGCCTCTGCGCGTGGCGCGGGGCGGCAACTTCCAGGCGATCGCTGCGTTCTCGCGCGGTGGCCATCGCTACGACATCAACGACACGTCGGCGGAAGCCTGGCTCGGTTTCCGCTGCGCCCAGGACACCAACGTCCCGCGGCCTGAAGCCGAGACACCGCCCGCCGAGGATGCAACTTCTGGCGAAGGTGAGGCAGCGCCCACCGACGGCACGACAACCACACCGGACGCCGCGACGACGCCAGGCGCTGATGAGACTGATACGACGCCAGCGGCAGGGGATCCAACGCCGACACCCTAGCGCGATCCGCTTCTCCTCGCACCTTACACGTGATAGACTGAACCACAACTGACTGGCCGGCTTACCAGGTGGAAGCTGGCCAGTCAGAGCCAATTACACAAGCCTGACGCGCCCCGTGCAAGCGGTAGGCTGACGTCTGATGTGTTCGTATTGAGTAGGGACCACGAGCTCAAGGAGCTCTGAACCGCCGGAAGCGGTCCGCAGGTGGCTTCCGGTCGTTTACTGTATCGTGTTGCAGGCAGCAATGGGAACACGTCGCCCGCTGCGGGTGCAACGAACAGAGGAGAATTGATTCTATGAGTCACATGGACGTGCTGCCCTACGAGTGGGCCATGGTCATCGGGGTGCTTGGCACCGCGATCCTCGCCCTGCTCTACGCCTGGATGCTCGCCAGGCAGATCTTGGCCTACGACAAGGGCACAGAGGCGATGCAGGCGATCTGGCGCGACATCAAACGCGGCGCCAACGCCTACCTCTCCACCCAGCTCCGCACGATCGCCATCGTGATCGTTGCCCTCACCGTGCTGATGTTCTTCAGCGTGGCGCTGGTCCGGCCTACCCCTGAGGCCTTCGAGATGTACGGCGACAATGCCCGGACGGTCATCGCCTTTGCGCGTGCCGGCGCATTCCTGCTCGGCTCGACGTTCTCGGCGCTGGTGGGCTACATCGGTATGAACATGGCGGTTGAGGGCAACGTGCGCGTCGCGGCTGCCTCCCGCGTGAGCTATACCGAGGCGCTGAAGATCGCCTACCGCTCGGGGACAATCACGGGCATGCTCACCGATGGTCTGGGCCTGCTCGGCGGCACCCTCATCTTCATCATCTTCGGCACAGCCTCCCCGGACGTCCTGCTCGGCTTCGGCTTCGGCGGCACGCTGCTGG
>CAZDLX010000073.1:0-16325 GCA_964506005.1 uncultured Anaerolineae bacterium
ACAAAAACAGACCTCCCCTGAGCGCGAGGAGGTCTGTGAGCAAACCAGTACGGCCAGGCCTACGCGCCGGGATCGGTTGCCTCTTTGTTGCCGACGAGCGTGTCGTTGTTCTCGCCGGAGATGAAGGCCTCGGTCTTCTCATGCGCGATGTCATCCGGGTACTGGATGGGCGGTGACTTCATGAAGTAGCTGCTCGGCGCGACGACCGTGCCCTTCAGGCCGCGGTCGAGTGCGATCTTCGCGCAGCGCACCAGGTCGATCACCACGCCTGCCGAGTTCGGGCTGTCCCACACTTCGAGCTTCAGTTCGACGTTGAGCGGCACATCACCGAAGCTGCGGCCCTCAAGCCGGATGTACGCCCACTTGCGGTCCGTCAGCCAGGGCACGTAGTCGCTGGGGCCGATGTACACGTTGTCGGATTCCATCTCGCGCGGGATGAGCGACGTGACCGCGCTGGTCTTGGAGATCTTCTTGCTCTCCAGCCGCTCGCGCTCCAGCATGTTGTAGAAGTCCATGTTGCCGCCGACGTTGAGCTGGCTGGTGCGCTCCAGGCGGACGCCGCGGTCCTCGAACAGGTTGGTCAGCACGCGGTGCACGATCGTCGCGCCGACCTGGCTCTTGATGTCGTCGCCGAGCAGGGGCAGCCCCTTCTCCGCGAAGCGCTTCTGCCAGTACTCCTCACGCGCAATGAACACCGGGATGCAGTTCACGAAGGCGCACCCCGCGTTGAGCACCTGCTCCACGTACCACTTCGTCGCCTGCTCGCTGCCTACAGGCAGGTAGTTGACGACGACATCCGTGCCGGTGTCCTGCAGGATCTGGGTGATGTTGGCCGTCGGGCCGGGGGCCTTGGTGATCTTCTGGCTGAGATACTTGCCCAGGCCGTCGTGCGTCATGCCGCGGTGCACCGGCACGCCGAGGTGCGGCACGTCGGCAAACTTCATGGTGTTGTTCTGGCCCGCCCAGATCGCCTCGGACAGGTCCTTGCCGACCTTCTCCACGTCGATGTCGAAGGCGGCACTGAACTCGACGTCATTGATGTGATAGCCGCCCAGGTTGACGTGCATCAGGCCGGGGACTTCCTCGTCGTCGCCGGCGTGACGGTAGTACTCGACGCCCTGGATGAGCGAAGAGGCACAGTTACCAACGCCGATGATAGCCACGCGTACTTTGTTGCTCACACGGTCCTCCTTATTCTGCGGGTGGTGTGGGGTATGACACGTTGCACGCATTACAAGCTGCACGCCCAGACGCTCGTGGCCGGGCGGGCAGAGTTCAGTCTGGAACTAACTTATCCAATCACGGTTGATGACGTCCCACTGGCGGTGCCGGTACGTGCGATGGCACTCGCGACAGATCAGTGTCGACTCCAGATCCCGGGCAGCGTTTCGCCAGCGCCAGCGGACGGTAACCAGGTGGTGGCGGCAGGTCGGGCGGTGGCAGACAGGGCATTCCCGCCCATCCAGCAGGCCAGAATTACCCAGATGTCGTGCATCCGTTGGGTTCTGGTCGCAAATATAACAGTGCGTAACGCTCATGGCCTCTATCCGGCAAGTCGGGAAGCGTACTCGACCCGGCGGACATGTCGGGTCACCTGAATTGGGTCAGCAGGCAGGGATTATACCCCGCACCCGCGTGATTGGAAAAAGCCCTGCCGCGGCGCTTGTGGATAGCTCATCACGATTGGGGTAACCTCACGTGCATTCGTCATGCCAGAAGCCTTTATCGCTCAGGAGAGGACTGCCAGCATCATGCCTGACAGCGCATCGTACACCCGGCGGCGCGCCACCTTCATCGTGCTGCTCTCGATGCTGTTCATCGCCACCGCCTGCACGCCGTCGTTCGTCGAGACATCGACGGCCCCGGCCCCCATCGGCGAGAGCGAGCCGCCAACCGCCGCTGCCACGGATGCACCGCTCCCTACGGCAGACCCCGCAAGCCCGGCCGCTCCCGCCAGCACGGCGGATCCGGGCGGGGCGTCAAACCCCGGCGAGAACCCGGCCCCGACTGAGCCTCCCACGCCGCTGCCGGGGCCGACGCAGACGCCAGTTCCCTTTGGCGACGCCGCTTCGGGCATTCCATACCGGCTGCCGCTGGTCGTCCAGCACGTCACCGAGACGACCGCCGTGCTGTACTTCGAGCTGCACACCGCGGCACAGGGCATGGTGATCTACTGGCCCGAGGCGAATCCCGCCGAGCAGCACACCATATCGCTGCCCGCCGACCGGCAGAGCCACCAGATCGTGCTGGAGGGCTTGCAGCCGGGCACCGGCTACGCGGCCATCGTCGGCCTGGGCCCGGAGGCGTCCAACGGCGAGTACCGCGAGCCCTCCTACCGGGGCGAGTTGTGGGGGCCGGTTCGCTTCGCGACTGCTACTGCCGAGCGTACTGAGCCGCTCCGCATCGGCGTGATCGGCGACTCGGGCTTCGGCGATGACGTCACGTACCGGCTCGCCGAGCAGATGGGCGCCGCCGACCTCGACTTCGTGCTGCATACCGGCGACGTGGTCTACCAGATGTACAACGACGCCGACGCGTTCGAGTCATACGCGAACAAGTGGTACCTGCCGCTTGCGCCAGTGCTCAAGCGGATGCCCGTCTACCCGGTGATCGGCAACCACGATATCGAGCAGTCAACGCTGTTTGAGGACATCCCCTTCTACTTCCGCGCTTTTCCCGCCTTCCCCGACCCGCGCTTCGAGGACTCGACCTACGGGGGGCTCAACCAGTGGTACGCCTTCGCCTATGGCGATATCCAGTTCCTGATGCTGGATACGCAGGTCTTCTTCAGCCACGGCGGGCGGCCCGAGCAGGAGCTGTGGATGGCCGACCGGCTGGCCGACGACCGCTTCCGGGCGACGATCCCGGTATCTCACGTGCCGCCCACGAGCTTTGGCCGGTATGAAGAAGGCACCTCGCCCGTCAGCTCGTGGTTGCTGCCCTGGCAGGAGGCACGGGTACCGCTGACTCTGCACGGGCATGACCACAACTACGAGCGTTTCACACAGGGCGAAATTACGCACGTCGTGTCGGGCGGCGGTTCGGTGGTGTTGTATCCCCAGGGGCAGCCCATGCCGGAGGGCGGCGTGTTTATCCAGCAGTCACACTGGGTGCTGCTTGAGGTGCACGCGGACCACATCGTGATCCGGGCATACGCGGCTGACGGCACGGTGCTCGACGAGGCGAGCGTGCCTCTGCCGCAGGCTGAGCCGGTCAGCTAGACGTCTTCCTATCGACGCGCTCTGCGAAGCGATCGAGGGTGATCACAAAGCGGGTGTGCTCGCCCTCGCCGATCAGCTCATGCTCATCCCACGCCTCGACGCGGAAGCGGATCTCGCGCCCATTAACAGCAGTGACCTCCGCCCGCGCCCGTACCTGCTGCCCCACCGGGGTCGCCGCCAGGTGCCGCACGCTGATCGCGGTGCCGACGCTGGCCTCGCCCTGGGGCAGCAGGTGATCGATGGCGACTACGGCGGCGGTTTCCATCAGCGCGATCATGGCCGGGGTCGCAAAGACGCTCACGCCGCCGCTGCCCAGGTGGCGAGCAGTCACCTCAGGGGTGACGGTCGTCACTTGCTCCCCGGCAATGCCTGGATGTATGTTATCCATAGAGGCTGTTCAGCCAGCCGGCTGGTTGTAGGCGAGCAGGACGACGCCGAGCTCCTGCTCAAGCGCCTGCAGCCGGGCGACCTGCTCTGCGGACAGCTCTGCCAGCTCCACACGCGGCTCCAGAGCCAGAATGTAGATGTTGTCCATCTGCGTCTCGAGCTCTTTGACCCGCGCGAGGCTGGCCTCATCGAGGTTGGCGAACTTGAACTTTGGTTTGTCTGCCATCGCTCTCCCCGTTGGGAAAACTCGCTGTGACGTTCGAGGCCCCTGTTACATTATGCTCGGCGTGAATCCCGGTGTCAATCAAGGAGGCGTCCCTTGAAGCTCGTGTCATACGTCGAACGCCCGATCCATTCTGACCGGCCTGAGATCAAGCTCGGCCTGCTCATCGGCGACGACTGCGTGGCGGATGTCGCCATCGCCCAGACGTGGGCGCAGGGTGCGCGCGGCCTGAGCGGGCGGGCGCTGCCCCACAGCATGATGGAGCTGCTCGGCGAGTGGGCGGATGCCGCCCCGCACCTTGAGCAGATCGCCGCCGCACTGCCTGCCGACGACACGTGCCTTACGCTGAAAGGCGCGCGGCGGCAGCCCGTGGCCCGCCGCCGGCAGGACGTCTTCCTGCTGCCGCCCGTCCCCAACCCGCTGTCGCTGCGAGATTTCGACGGCTACGAGAAGCACGCACGCAACATGTACCGGCTGCACAGCCGGGCTATCCCCCAGACCTGGTACGAGGCACCCACCTTCGCCTACGGCAACCCCTTGACGGTCCTCGGGCCTGACCTGGGCCTGCCGATGCCCCGGCACGGCACTGCGCTCGACTTCGAGCTGGAGATCGCCGCCGTCATCGGCGTGGGCGGCCAGAACATCACCCCCAACGAAGCGCCGGCACACATCGCGGGCTTCATGATCATGAACGATTGGAGTCTGCGCGACGCGCACAACGGCGAGCTAAATGTCTACGGCGCGGCCAAAGGCAAGGATTTCGCGACCACCACCGGGCCTGCGCTCGTCACGCCCGGCGACCTCGCCGACCGGCAGATCGGGGAAGGCGCTGAGCTGCGCTACGACCTGGAGATGGTGGCCCGCGTCAACGGGCAGGAGCGCTCGCGGGGCAACTTTAAGGACATCCACTGGACGGTCGCGCAGATGATCGCGCGCGCCTCCGAGGACGTGATGCTGTACCCCGGCGAGATCATCGGCACGGGCACGGTCGCGTCGGGCTGCCTGCTGGAGCAGGGCGCTGCGGACAGCGGCGGCTGGCTCAAGCCAGGCGACGTCGTCGAGCTTGAAGTGGAACGGCTCGGGCATCTGGCCACGACGATCTACGACGCCAGGTAGCAGGCGTTTTGCGGATCGCCGCCCTGCAAGCGTACAATCAGCGCGATTCAAGCACCCGACGACAAGGAGCACCTGATGGAGGGCGTGTACGTCTCCGACCATCCGCTCGTCAAGCACAAGCTGACCCTTCTCCGCGATAAGAGGACGAACTCCACTCAGTTCCGCCAGCTTGTCCGCGAGCTGTCCATCCTCCTGTGCTACGAAGCCACGCAGGATCTCGAGCTCTCGGATACCCGGGTCGACACGCCGCTGGGCACCGCGCCGGGCGCGGAGCTCCGCGAGACCATCGGTCTGGTGCCCGTACTGCGTGCGGGGCTCGGCATGGTTGACGGCATCTGGGAGATGATGCCATCGGCGGAGGTCTGGCACATCGGGCTGTACCGCGACGAGCAGACGCTGCGGCCCGTCGAGTACTACAACAAGCTCCCGGTCGACCCTACCGTGCAGGTCTGCCTGGTCCTCGACCCCATGCTCGCCACAGGCGGCTCGGCGACGGCAACCGTCAGCCTGCTCAAGAAGTGGGGCGCAAACCGCATCAAGTTCGTCGGGCTGATCGCCTCCTCCGCAGGAATCGAGGCCATGCGTGACGCGCACCCCGACGTGCCTATCCACGTCGCCGCCATCGACGAGCAGCTTAACGAGGTCGGCTTCATCGTACCGGGCCTGGGCGACGCAGGAGACAGGCAATTTGGAACCGGTTAGCGAGACCACCCCGCTGGCCGCCTTCGCGGTTGTGTTTGGCGTCGGCTTCCTGCTGTCGCTGGTGCTGACGCCCCTCACGGCCCGACTGGGCAGGCGGCTGGGGCTCGTACAGCTTCCCGGCGGGCGGCGCAAGCACACCGGTGCGGTCCCGCGCATCGGCGGCGCGGCGATCTACATCGCGTTCGTCATCGCGCTGCTCGTCTCCCAGATGCTCGTCGTAGACCCCGGCGACCCGGACCCGGCGCTGCCTCTGGCCCTGCGCGTGCTGCGCTTCGACCCCAAAGAGATCATCCGGCTGGCCGGGCTGCTCGTCGGCAGCACCGCGATCTTCCTCGTCGGGCTGTACGACGACTGGAAGGAGATGGGGCCACTGCCCCAGTACATCGCCCAGATCATCGTCGCCGCCATTGCCGTGCTGTTCCTCATCATCATCGAGTACGTCAACAACCCGTTCACCGGCCAGCAAACCCCCGACTTCCCGTACATCGTCACGGTGACGGTCAGCCTGTTCTGGCTGGGGCTGATGATGAACACGGTCAACTGGCTGGACGGGCTCGATGGGCTGGCAGCGGGTGTGGTCGTGCTGGCCTGCGTGGTGCTGTTTGTGAACAGCGTGTTCCGGCTGGAGCCAGCGCAGCACAGCGTGGCACTGCTGCCGACCGCGCTGCTCGGCGCGACGCTCGGCTTCCTGCCGTTCAACTTCTACCCGGCTCGGATTTTCCTCGGCTCGTCGGGGGCATTCCTGCTCGGCTACCTGCTCGGCACGCTGAGCATCATCGGCGGGGCGAAGGTGGCGGCGATCCTGCTGGTGATGGGGCTGCCTCTGCTCGACGTCGCCTGGCAGATCTTCGAACGCGTGCGGCGCGGGCAGAACCCGGCCATCGGCGACCGGGGGCACCTGCACTTCCGCCTGCTGGACGTCGGCTTTTCGCAGCGGCAGATCGTGCTGGCCTACTACGCGTTCTGCGCCGCGTTCGGGGGGCTGGCACTGCTGATCACGCCGCGCCTGTACAAGTTCATCGCCATCGTGGTGATGGCGATCCTCAGTGCGATTGGCTTTGTGTGGATCTCCCGCAAGAAGGTTGTCGAGGAACCCGCCGCCGAGCAGTGATCCCGCCGCCTAGCGGAGGTACGTCACATCCCGCTGCAGTAGCCGGGTGAACACCGCCTCGGAGAGCGCCAGCAGCCCCATCACAAACAGGTCGAGCAGCACTGCCAGCACCAGCGCGAAGCTCAGCCACTCGCCGAGCTGCGCGAAAGGCCCGGTGAGCCACACCTGGATCAGAATCCCCAGGTCAAGCAGCAGCAAGACCCCCAGAATCGCACCCCCGGCGATCACGAACAGCCACCAGTTGATACGGTCGTGCTCCTCGGGCAGCATGGCGTTGGCGATGGCGAACACCAGGTACACCCACAGCCAGAAATCCGGCACGGACACGAACTCGCGGATAGAGGCGAACAGCGTCGGGAAGTCGCCGCTGGCCAGCCCGCTGGCGAGCAGCCCCGTATCGAAGCGGGTGCTGCCGATTATCGTAATCGCTGCCACGCCAGCCACCAGCGGCACCATGCCAACCAGCGTCGCGCGGACGCGGTCGGTGTTGCGGTCGATCTCGACCAGCCCCAGCCGGACCACGCGGCCCTGCTTGTCGGGCCAGAGCTGGAACTTCTTGACGCGCACGCGCAGCAGCTTGGCCAGCACCCACTGGCTGCCCTCGTGCAGCACGACGCCCGGCAGCAGCGCCAGGTACCAGATGAGCACGGCAGCCTGCCCGTTATTGGTGAGCAGGTAGCCAAGCCCCTGAATGTGCTTGTCTACCCAGCGCTCCAGCAGCACCAGCGGCCAGATGGCCAGCCCGGCAACAATCCACGGAATCAGCCAGTTCGGCATGGGGGAGGTTTCTCAGTCTATGGGCACACGGCGGACTTAATCTCTAATACGGATTGCCGGGGCGCGGGTTGCGCCGCCACACGGCAGTAGCAGGGCGGATGGTAGGGGCGAGTCTGAGACTCGCCCCTACTTAGCAGTTTAGCCCTTGACCTCAGCCGTCACGCGGACCAGCTCGATGAAGTCCTCGGCCTTGAGCGACGCACCGCCGACCAGCCCACCGTCGATGTCCGGCTGCTGCATCAGCTCGCGCACGTTGGAGGGCTTGATGCTGCCGCCGTACTGGATGACGATAGCCTGGGCCACGTCGTCTCCGTAAAGCTCCGCCAGCGTACCGCGCACCACCTCGCCGATAATGCTGTTGGCCTGCTCGGGCGTCGCCGCCCGGCCCGTGCCGATAGCCCAGATGGGCTCGTAGGCGACGACGACTCCGCGCGCCTGCTCGCCGCTAACCCCGGCGAAAGCGGCCCGCACCTGCCCGCTGACGAAAGAGGCTGTCTCACCCGCCTCGTTCTGTTCCAGGCTCTCGCCGACCGCTACGATGGGCAGCAGCCCGTGGTTGAGCGCCGCCTTGAGCTTCTTGTTCACCGTTTCGTCGGTCTCGCCGAAGAACTGCCGGCGCTCCGAGTGCCCGATGATCACCATATCGGCGATGCCCTTCAGCATCAGCGGGGAAACCTGCCCAGTGAACGCGCCTTCGTCCTCCCAGTACATGTCCTGCGCGCCGACCTTGATCTCCGTGCCCTTGAGCACCTCACGCACCGCGGGGATCGCGACGAAGGGCGGGCACACGCCGCTCGTGACGCCCGGATACTGGCTCAACGGCTCCTTGAGCGCCTTCACAAGCTCGACGGCTTCGTCGATAGTCTTGTACATCTTCCAGTTGCCAGCCATGAACGGCTTACGCATGGCAATCTCCTTAATCCAGCGGGTGATGAATCAACAGACGGGGGCGGGATGGAGGCGCGTTTCGCCTCCATCCTTTTTCATTGTACCATGCCGGGCGGGGACTCTTACTCCCGGTCGTCCAGGGCCGCCAGGCCGGGCAGCTCCTTGCCTTCAAGCATCTCAAGGCTGGCGCCGCCGCCCGTGCTGACGTGCGTCACGCGCTCGGCGAGCCCCGCCTGCTGCACAGCCGCCGCCGAGTCGCCGCCGCCGATGATGACCGTCGCGCCTTCGCCGGCGAGATCGGCCAGCGTGCGGGCGATGGCGTTCGTGCCCTCGGCGAAGGGCTCGATCTCAAAGACACCCATCGGGCCGTTCCAGACGACGGTCTTCGCGCCTTTGAGCGCCTCCTTGAACTTTCTGACCGTCTCCGGGCCGATGTCAACCGCGCTCAGGCCCGAGGGCACGCCGTCGCTGGCGCTGACCGTCGTGATATTCGCGCTGGCATCGATCTCCGGCACCGCCTGGAAGTCCACGGGCAGCACGATCTTGTCACCCGCACGCTCGACGAGCTGCTTTGCGGTGTCGTAGGAGGCTTCTTCGACGAGCGAGTTACCCATGCCCGTGCCCTGCGCGGCGATGAACGTGTTGGCCATGCCACCGCCGATCAGGATGCGGTCGGCACTGGTGAGCAGAGAGTCGATCACGCCGATCTTGTCGGAGATCTTCGCGCCGCCGAGGATCGCGACGAACGGGCGCTCGGGGTCGGCGATGGCGTTGCCCAAAAACTCGATCTCCTTCTCCATCAGCAGGCCCGCCACCGAGGGCAGGTACTCCGTCACGCCGACGGTGCTGGCGTGGGCGCGGTGTGCCGAGCCGAACGCGTCGCTGACGAAGATATCGCCGAGGGCGGCCAGCTTCTTCGAGAACTCGGCGTCGTTGGCCTTCTCTTCCTTCTGGAAGCGGGTGTTCTCCAGCAGCAGCACGCCGCCTTCGGGCAGGTTCTCAATCGCCTGCTCGACCTCGTCGCCAACCGTCGCCTCGACGAAGGCGACGTCGCGGCCCAGCCGGTCGGCGAGGGCGGTGGCCACGGGCTTGAGCGAGAACTTGGGGTCGGGGGCGTCTTTAGGGCGGCCCAGGTGCGACATCAGGATGAGCGCGCGCGGGTTGCCGTCGAGCACCGCGTTAATGGTCGGCAGCGCCGCCACGATGCGCGTATCGTCGGCCACCTCGCCGCCGTCAATCGGCACGTTGAAGTCGACGCGCATCAGCACGCGCTTGCCGGCAAAATCGACGTCACGGATGGTCTTCTTGTTCATCTTCATCGGTGTTCTCCCTGTAGATTCACGAAAAGAGGGGCGGGACGCCCCCGGCGTGCAGTGGCCTGCGCGCGTGACGACTCCCGCCCCCTGAGTATATCCAAACGGGGAACGCGGTTTAGAGATTGTCGGCGACGAGCTTGACAAGGTCTGCCGTACGCGCCGAGTAGCCCCACTCGTTGTCGTACCAGGCGATGACCTTGACCATCTTGCCGTCCATCACGGTCGTGAAGTCGGCGTCGACGATGCTGGAGTACGGGCTGCCGACGATGTCGCTGCTGACGATGGGCTCCGTCTCGAACTTCAGGACGCCCTTCATCGGGCCCTCGGCGGCCTCACGGAAGGCGGCGTGCAGGTCTTCCGTCGTGGCCTCGCGCTCCAGCGTGGCGACGAAGTCCACCACCGAGCCGGTGGGGACGGGGACGCGCATCGCCATACCGTCGAACTTGCCCTCCAGCTCGGGGATGACCAGGGACACGGCCCGGGCGGCACCCGTCGAGGTGGGGATGATGTTCATGGCGGCGGCGCGAGCGCGGCGCAGGTCCTTGTGCGGGCCGTCGATGATGTTCTGCGTGCTGGTGTAGGCGTGGACCGTGGTCAGCAGGCCGCGGACGATGCCGTAGCAGTCATGCACGACCTTCGCCGCGGGGGCGAGGGCGTTGGTGGTGCAGCTTGCGTTGGAGATCACGTGATGCTGCGCCGGGTCATACTGCTCGCCGTTGACGCCGAGCACGATCGTCAGGTCGGGGTCGGTCGAGGGCGCGCTGATGATGACCTTCTTCGCGCCCGCCTCGATGTGCTGGGCGGCCTGCGCGCGCTTCTTGAAGACGCCGGTCGACTCGATGACGACGTCCACGCCGAGGTCGCCCCAGGGAAGCTGCGTGGGGTCCTTCTCGGAGAACGCCTGGATGAAGTCACCTGCGATCACGAGGCCGTCCTCACGCACTTCGATGTCCTCGAACGTGCCGTAGACGGTGTCGTACTTGAACAGGTGGGCCATCGTCTTCAGGTCGCCGAGGTCGTTGAAGGCGACGATATCGACGTCGTTAGGATAACGATCCTTGAGGATCTTCAGAACGTTGCGGCCGATCCGGCCGAAGCCGTTGATGCCAACCTTTACTGCCATTTCGTAACTCCTTATCCTGCTAACAACTGTTCAGAGGTTCGTGACCCTACCCCTCCTCCGAGGCCGGGTCACCGCAGTTTGTGAAGGGAACGAGTCGCCTCGTTCGGCTCTGCCAGCAGACTCGCCAGCGCCTCGGCCAGCCGCACGCTGTCGTGTCGCCAGGGGCGTAGCTCATCCACAAGTGGAGCCGTTACTATTGTAACACCTGGCTGGCCAGTCGCGGAGTTATTTTCAGCTATAGGCACGTAGCTAAAGTTCACTTCTTCACGAATATCGGGGAAGCGGTCGTTGGCCAGCACCACGTCGAACAGGCCTGGGCCAACATGCCGCTCGATGGCGCGGACGTGATCGCCCACGCTGAAGCCCTCCGTCTCGCCGCGCTGGCTGGCCACGTTGCACACGTAGACCTTGAGCGCGCGGCTGTGCCGCACTGCATCCTGGATGCCGCTAATGAGCAGGTTGGGCAGGATGCTGGTGAACAGGCTGCCCGGCCCCACCACGATGAGGTCCGCCGAGAGGATAGCGCGCACGGCTTCAGGGTAGGCGGGCGCAGTATCGGGCACCAGGAAGACCCGCTCGATGGCGCCGCCTCCCTCGGGGATGGCCGACTCGCCGGCAACGCGCCGCGTGCTGTTGGTGATCTCTTCGCGAAGGTCGGCCATCAGGGTGACGTCCTGAAGCGTCGAGGGGAGCACCTGCCCGCGGATCGCCAGCACGCGGCTGCTCTCGATGAGCGCCTGCTCGAAGCTGCCTGTGACCCCGCTCAGCGCGGTAATGAACAGGTTGCCGAAGCTGTGCCCCTCCAGCCCGCCCTCGCCGAAGCGGTATTGGAAAAGCTGCGTCATCAGGCTCTCGTCACGGGCCAGCGCCGCGATGTTGTTGCGGAAGTCGCCGGGCGGCAGCACGCCGAGGTCGCGCCGCAGCCGCCCCGAGCTGCCGCCGTCATCGGCAACCGTGACGATGGCCGTGATGTTCGAGGTGTAAGCCGTGAGGCCGCGCAGCAGGGTCGGCAGGCCAGTGCCGCCGCCGATGGCGACGATCTTTGGCCCGCGCCCGCGCTGCCGGTATTCCACCATCGCATCGACCACCTCGCCGGTCCGCACGTCGAGCGGAGTGAAGATCGCCTGGCCGATGTTGCGCGCGGCCCACACGACGAGCGCGCCGCCGACCACGCCGGCGATCAGCGCCCGCGCCCACAGCGGCAGGCCGCCCAGCGTGATGATGAATTCGAGAGGCGGGATGGGATAGGATCGAAAGAACTGGAGGATGACGAGCCCCAGGCCCAGGCCAAGCACTGTTACTCCGAGCAGGAGCACGCCCAGCCAGCGCTTGACGCCGATCCCGGGCGTCAGCCACTTCCAGAGGGTACGGGTAGGCCGGTGCTGTCTGTTCAAGCCCTGCTCTCAGTCCAACTCAGAGCGCGGAAACGGGCCGGTTGAGGGGTGCCGTGCGTCTGCTGACAGGTCGTCGCTGGAATGCTCATCGGCGTTCATCATAACGCGGACGGAGCGTGGATGCCAGCAGAATGGCCGCATCCTCCGCGCCTCTTGAAGCGCGCCGGTTTCGGTGTTACAACTCAAGACGTTACCGTGCTTGTAAGGAGCAACTCCCAAATGGCGAATTTCGACGTGACAAGGCTGCTGGCCAAGGACAGCGGTGGCAAGATCGTCCTGCTCGTGATGGATGGGCTCGGCGGGCTGCCGCTGGAGGCGGACGGCCCCACCGAGCTGGAATCGGCTTCGACCCCCAACCTCGACCGGCTGGCCCGCGAGGGCAGTTCGGGCCTGTCCATCCCCATTCTGCGCGGCGTGGAGCCGGGCAGCGGACCGGCGCACCTGGCCCTGTTCGGCTACGACCCCTTGCAGTATAGCATGGGCCGCGGCGCGCTCGAAGCCGCCGGCATCGGCATCGAGATGCAGCCCGGCGACGTGGCGGCGCGCGGCAACTTCGCGACGATTGACGGCGAGGGCCTGATCGTCGACCGACGGGCGGGACGTATCTCCACCGAGAAGGGGGCAGAAGCCGTTGCCGATCTCAAGAAGATCACGCTGCCCGGCGTAACAACCATCGTCGAGGAGGTCAAGGAGCACCGCTTCGTGCTGCTGCTGCGCGGCGAGGGGCTGGACCCGCGCATCGAGGAGACAGATCCGCTCGTCGAGGGCGCGCCCCCGCTGCGCTCAAGACCCGAAGAGACCGCCAAGGAAGTCATGGCGGCGCAGCACACCGCCGAGCTGGTCAACCAGTTCATCGACGAGGCGCGGGAGCTGCTCGCGCCGCACTACCCGGCGAACTTCATCAACCTGCGCGGCTTCGCCGGCGACCCCAACCTGCCGAAGTTCCAGGATGTGTACAAACTCAATGCAGCGTGCGTCGCCGTATACCCGATGTACAAGGGTGTCAGCCGGCTGGTTGGCATGACGGTGCTTGAGACGCAGGCAGAGGACACGCCGCTCGACGAGTTCAACTATGTGGCAGACCGCTGGGATGATTTCGACTTCTTCTTCGTGCACATCAAGGCCACGGACAGCCGCGGTGAGGATGGGATGTTCGACGCGAAGGCGGAGGTCATCGAAAACGTGGATGCGGCGCTGCCCGCACTCATGGACCTTAACCCTGACGTGCTGATCGTGACCGGCGACCACTCGACGCCGGCGAAGCTGCGGCAGCACACCTTCCACCCTGTCCCAACGCTGATCTGGGCCCCCGTCACCGCGCTGCGAGACGGCGTGACCGGGTTCGGCGAGCGGCAGGCGATGCACGGCGGGCTGGGGCACTTCCCCGCCAGCGACCTGATGATGATGGCGCTCGGCTATGCCCAGCGCCTGAGCCGCTACGGGGCGTAGGGCACGCTACATTCTTGGACATTTGTAGGGGCGCAGCATGCTGCGCCCCTACTTTATCTATTTCGCCGCTCCACCAGCCACGTCGTCGCGCCGATGATCAGCGCCTCGACGAGCGCCCCCCCGAACATCAGCGCGAAGGCGTCGATCCAGAACTGGATCGGGAACAGGCGGATCAGCGTGTCGGAGTTGAGGAACAGCCAGCTGTCGCCCTCGAAGAACAGCGCGTGGAACTGCGTGAATAGCCAGTCGAACGAAGTCGCGACCGCGATAAGCCCCGCCACGATCAGGGCGATGGTGAGCACGCTCCCCGCGAACAGGGACCGCGCCAGCGAACCGCGCCACGGCGGGCTGAGGGCCAGCAGCAGCGCGCACACCGCGTAGAGCAGAATCAGCCCGATGCCGAAGAACTGGATCTGCCGTGTCACCACCTTGACGTCGACCATGTGCGAGAGCTCGCGCTCGTTGTACAGCGGCGAGCCGTCGGGGAAAGTCTGGTCGCCGAGGTAGTCGATGTCCTCGTCGTTGAACAGGTAGGCCAGCGCCCGGCGGGCGTGCTGCAGCCGCTCCGCCTGCGAGAAGCCGTAAGTGTCGGCGGGGAAGCTGGCGCGGCCATACTCCCAGCGCAGGTAGGCGTCGCTCATGAGCACGCGCGCGTTGAGCAGCACGAGCACCAGCGGCAGCGCGCCGACGATCACCACACGGCAGATCGCGACGACCCAGCGGGGCAGTGACAGTCCGCGTCCTGCAGGCGCACCGGTGACGGTCGGTTCAGTGTCCATGAGTCAACCTCCGGATGGCTTATAGCTTATGGCATATGGCTTATAGCTATAGAGCGAGCGCAGCGAGCGAGCCATCCGCCACAGGCTATATCCTATAGAGCGCCCGCAGGGCGCGAGCTATATGCCATTTGCCATCACTGGCACGGCAGCTCGCTGCCACCGCCGAGCACGAAATTCACGAGAATCAGGTCGGTCATCAGCTCCGTCGGCGCGCGGTCGTCGGTGAGGACCCTGCCCCCCACCGGCGTAGGGCGGATCTGCTGGTAGGCCGAAGCCAGCACCTTGGGCAGCAGCGGGTCCACGCCCGCCGGGAGCAGCTCCCGGTTGGCGAGCAGGTTTTCCGGCGCGGTCGGCTGCACGGTCGCGACGAGGATGCTGTTGCACGTCGCCGGCACGTCGATGACGTGCACCGACGGGTACACCTGGCCGAGCGTGGCAGAGAAGGCCTCGATGAGCCGCCGGTCCTCGACGGTGCGCCCCACGTTGATCGCCACGACGCCGCGCTCGGTCAGATGGCCGCGCACCTCCTGGAAGAACTCGACCGTCGTCAGGTGCCAGGGGATGTAGGGCAGCTTGTACGCGTCGATGGCGACCACGTCGTAGGTATTATCGCTGGTGAGCAGGCCGTAGCGGCCATCCTGCACCACGACGTTCAGGTTGGTCTCGTTCATGGCGAAGTACGTGCGCCCGACCTCGACGATCTGCGGGTCGATCTCGAAGCCGTCGATGGGGATCGGCCCGAAAATGCGGGTGTACTGTTTGGGCGTCGTGCCCGCCGCCAGCCCCACCATGCCCATGCTGCGCACATCGGCGGGCGTGTGCGGCGGCGCGTTAAAGAACGGCGCGGCGAGGTAGTAGTCCCACGTGCCGCCCGTCTCCACGAAGTCCGGGTACTCGGGGTAGTACATCGAGTGGATGCCCTGCCCCTCGTTGAGCAGCAGCACGTGCGCCGTGCCCCACCGCGCGACCTGGATGTAGTTGTAGGCCGACTCGCCCTCGTAGACGGTCTCCGCGCCGGGCGGCGGCGGGCGGAGCGAGCCGCGCAGCGCCACGACTGCCAGCACCGCCAGCACCAGCGGCATCCACACGTAGGGCAGCACGCGCCGCCAGCCGAGCCGGGCCAGCCCCACGAACGCGACCAGCATCAGCAGCCCGGCGAACAGGAGGAACGTCAGGCTGGTGCCGATAGTGGGCACCAGCAGCAGCACCGGCAGGAACGTCCCGATAATGCTGCCGACCGTCGAGATGGCGTACATGCGCCCCGAGACGCGCCCGGCGCTGGCGGTGTCGTCGATGGCGAGGCGGATGGCGAACGGCGAGACCATGCCGAGCAGCGTGACGGGCACGGCGAACAGGATCAGCGTGACGGCGAACGAGCCGACGAGCGCCGCGGCGTTGACGCTCATCACGGCGCGGGCGGCAAACTGGAGCACGGGCCGCGCGACGATGGGGATCAGCCCGGCGGTGAACGCCCCCCACAGAATGACACGGTAGAACGTCGCGAACCGCGGCGAGCGGTCGGCGAGGCGGCCCCCGAGGAAGTAACCCGCCGTGAGATACAGCAGGATCAGGCCGATGATGTTGGCCCACACCAGGTTGCTGGTGCCGAACACCGTGCCGAGCAGGCGCGAGGCGCTCATCTCGATGCCCAGGGTGGACAGCCCGCCGGTAAACACGACGAAGTAGAGGTAGCGGCGCTGGGCCCGCGTTGGCGTGTCAGCGACAGCATGATCAACGGTGAGAGCAGGGTCGGCAGGGGGCAAGGGCGTTCCTCCGGGTTGCATGGGGCAGATTATAGCGGCTGGCGGCCCGAGGCACACTTTGAGGGAGTCCACAGAT
>CAZDLX010000074.1:0-7765 GCA_964506005.1 uncultured Anaerolineae bacterium
GGGCGCGGGTCCCAGCGCTGCTGCTCCTCGTGCTCGCGGCGCTCCTTGCGCTGCTTGGCCTCAAACTGGTCGGCGGGCGGCTCTTCCTGCTCGCCGCTGTCTTCCCTGGCGCGCTCTTCGGCGTTCATTCCTGCGAGGAAGGCGATCTGCGTGCCATCTGGCGACCACGCCGGGCTGCTCGCGCCGTTCGGCATGCTGGTCAGCGCGCGGGCCTCGCCGCCCACCCCGCCGACAGGCAGCAGGTGGATCTGCGGCTTGTCCGCCCGGCCCGAGGTGAAGGCCAGCGTGCGCCCATCCGGCGACCAGCGCGGCTGGCTGTCCTTGCCGCTGCGCGTCACCTGCACGGGCTTGCCGCCATCGGTTGGGGCCAGCCAGATGTTCCGCTTATAGCCGTTCTCCATGCGATCAACAGTCAGGTGGACGTAGGCGATCCACTCGCCATCCGGGCTGACGCGTGGGTCTTCGATGTAGGCAATGTTGTACAGGTCCTCGGCGGTGATGCGCCGTTTCTCGTTCTGCTCAGGCAACGTGGAGGTTCTCCTCATACTGGTTGTGTGTCGCAGGTTCCGGAATCATGCCACCGAAGCGCACCCCTCGCAAGTGAGACTATTCCCCAGTAAATTGCGTACTGGACTAAAGACGGATGTAGCACCCCGGCACCAGAGCTATAATGCAATTGATGTTTCGCACTTGAGGATTGGCAAGTATGGCACGGAGGCTCCATCTCAATTTCCAGACCATCGTGTACCTGCTGTTCGCGGCAGCCTTTGGCTACGCCGTGATTGTGTACCGGGGGGAGCTGGTCGAAGTCTACCATGTGCTGCTGACCGGCATCTGGTACTTCGTGCTGGCTACCCTGTTGGTGCTTGCCGCCTCCATTTACAACCAGGCGCGGCTCTACAGCAGCATCTACCGGCTGTTTGCCCTGCCCACCGACGACCGCGAGATGGTACCGCTGTACCTCGTGCGGCGCTTCATCTCGGTCGCCGCGCCGAGCAGCGGTTTCGCCGGCTGGGTGCCGTTCTTCCAGCTTGCCCGCAAACGCCGCATCGGCGTCGGCGCGGTCTTCGCAGCGAACCTGGTGTACACCATTCTGTGGTACAGCACCTTCTTCGTCTTCATGTTCGTCGGTCTGCTGACGCTGTTCTTCGCCAACGACCTGCGCTGGTACGAGATCAGCGCGGCGCTCGTCATGTTCGTCACCGACGTCGGCATGATCGCCGGGCTGGTATTGGCCTGGCTCGCCCCGAACGCGCTGGAGCGCGTGATGGCGTGGCTCGGGGGGGCGTTCGAGGCCATTTTCCGCCGCCTGGGGCGCGAAGCGCCGCTCAAGACGCACCAGTTCACCAGAGTGGCGCAGGATCTCAGCGGCGCGATCGTCTCGATGCGCACCGCCGACCGCCGCCAGCTGCTGACGCCTGTGCTGCACGCCTTCCTCAACGAGACGCTGCACATCCTGATGTTCTACCTGATCGCGCTGGCCTTCGGGGTGCATCTGCACTTCGGCGTGCTCGTCGCCGCCTACAGCACGAGCATCCTGTTCTACGTAGTCTCGCCGACCCCGGGCGGGATCGGCGTGGTCGAGGGCATGCTGATCGTCGCCATGACGGCGCTGGGCGTGCGGGCGGGCAGCGCAACGGTGATCGCGCTGGCCTACCGGGGAATCACGTTCTGGCTGCCGTTCCTGCTGGGGTTCGGCGCGCTGCGCTGGTTCAACCAGTCCGCGTTGAAGGAGCGGCCCCTAGAGCGTCCCGGCGATCTGAAGCAGGTCGTCAACAAGTGAGCCGGTAATCGGGTTCCCAAGATCGAGTCTGTTGGTAACCCGGCTGTGCCTAAGTGCTAGGCACACCAACTACGTTGGATTAGCCTCTCAACATCCAGGCTATCGAAATCATCCTTGAAGATGCAAAGCACATCTTCGATTTCGTGTGGCGCCAATCCACGCAGTTCTTCGGGCACTGAACTGACTTCGATGGCTGGAGCTCTGTAATCTAACCCTAGCTTTCTTGCTCCAGTTCGTGCTCCAGCATGTAGATAAACCTTTTGCGGCAAGAACCCTAAATAAGCTCCAAGTCGTAGCGCCGTGTCATAGATGTACAGCTCGCCAATACCTTCGGTGTTCTCAAGCATCATCTCCAACCGGCGGATGAGTTGTCCGAAGTCCTGAGCATCTTCAATCAGTTCAATATTGTCAGACATAATTACATATGCCTGTTCAAGAGTCGAACTCTTTAGCCGGCGCTGATGCGAGTACCTCTTACCATTGCTGTTCACAGCAAATGCCGCATTGCGGATCGCTTCTTGCAGGTTAGGTTGGTGTCGAAACCAATCTAGCTCAGCTTCTGCATTAGGTCTCAGCTTAGTGGCGTAAGCCCGCGCTATAGTTCCCAGTTTCATTTCGAGGGCCTCCTTCCCCAAGAACAGTATATAGGAGATTTCAGCCCCAGTTTCCTACTTGTCGATGATCAGCGGACTTCAAAAAGGAATCTCGTCCTTTGAAGGGTGGTTATCTACTGGTGATTGATAGGGCTCTTGCGAGGAGCGGCCCCTAGAGCGCCCCGGCGATCTGAAGCAGGTCGTCAACAAGTGAGCCGGTAATCGGGTTCTCCACGATCCGTCCCAGCTCGCGCCCGCCGGGCGCGTCGTAGACGATGAAGGTCGGCACGCGGATGATGTTCAGCGCCGCCTTGCGCTCCGGCTCAGCCTGCCCGTCGAAGATCTCCCACGTCCAGCCGGGCAGATGCTCGGCGATGCGCGCCATGCGCGGCACGTTCCGCGCGCAGTCGGGGCAGGTGTAGCGGCTCACTGCGACGACGTGCGCCGCGGGCCGCGCGGCGTTCAGCGCTGCGAGGCCATCCGTATTGGGCTGGTAGCGCTCGTAGATGCGGTAGTACGTGTCGTTGACCTCGACATACTGGTGCAGCGCGGTATCGAGTCGAGTCTCGCTCATGGCGGCAGGCTTTCCGTTCAGGTGGGCGTTCCGTTAGCTCCCATCTTGCCCGATCCTGCGTGCTCAGACAAGCCATCTGGCAAAAGTAGTGAGGATTGTCGGGCCCTTACGATGACTTGCATCCAGCGGTCAATCAAGCCCATGCAGCCTCACCACCCTCTCGACGATGTCGTCCCCGCTGCGCGCCTCCACATCGAGATCGCCCACCGGGTCGCTGAAACCCTCGTCGCCCTGCAGCGCCGCGGCGATGTTCAGCCAGCCGTGGGCCAGCACTTCGAGGTCGTAGCCGCCCTCCATCACGAACACGATGCGCCCGCCGCACAGCACCTCCGCCATGCGGATCAGCTCGCGCACCAGCCAGTCGAAGCCGCGCAGGTCGAGCTGGAGCATCGCCAGCGGGTCGGCCCAGTGGGCGTCGAACCCCGCCGAGACCAGCATCAGGCCAGGCTTGAAGCGGCGCGCGGCGGGCCAGATCACACGCTCCGCCAGCAGCCGAAACGCCGAGCCGCCTACCCCCGCCCGCAGTGGCACGTTGATCGTCGTGCCGCGTCCGGCGCCCGTGCCGGTCTCCTCCAGCGCGCCGGTGCCGGGGTAGAACGGGTACTGGTGGCTGGAAATGAACAGCACGCTCGGGTCGTCGTAGAACACATCCTGCGTGCCGTTGCCGTGGTGCACGTCGAAGTCGTAGATCATCACGCGCTCGACAGCCGGGTTGGCCTGCTGGGCGCGCCGCGCCGCGATCGCGATGTTGTTGAACAGGCAGAAGCCCATCGCGCGCAGCGGCGTGGCGTGGTGCCCCGGCGGGCGCACGATGGCAAGGGCGTTGTCCGCGCCGCCCAGCACCGCGTCGACGGCAGCCATCGCCCCGCCTACAGCCCGCCGCGCGACCTCGTAGGAGGCCGGGCGCGCGTACGTGTCGGGGTCGAGCATCCCCATGCCGCGTTTCGCCGCCCGCTCGACCTGCTCGATCTGCCGCGCCGAGTGCGCCAGCAGCAGGTCGTCTACGTCCGCCAGCGGCGGCTCGACTCGCGCCAGCCGCGCCGGCATACCGCTCTCGTCGAGCAGCCGCCACACCGCCTCGATGCGCCTCGCGTGCTCGGGGTGCCCTTCGAGGGTATGCAGACGGTAATCGTCATGGGTGGCGTATGCAGTGGTCGGCATCCCGGCTCCCGTGCGGTGTAAGCTTGCCGTTATCTTATCACGGTTGGGGAGGGCAGAGCGTTTAGCGTGCTATGCGACTGCTGGCCCGGCGAACCGCACGACGAGCGCTCCGTTCTGCAGCTTCGCCGACTCGACCTCCAGCGGCCACAGCACGCGGGGCAGCACGATGTTCCGCCGGTACGAGCCCACGGAAAGCGTGATCTCGTCCGCGCTGCGGAACAGCTCGACCTGCCCCTTCTGCGCGAAGGGCAGCTGGATTCGCATCGTGTAGCCGCCGTCTGCGTCCTGCTCCAGCGTGTGCGGGCGGCCCTCGTACAGCCGCTCGGCGGGGTCATGGGCGGCGTACAGCGCCTGCCCCATCTCGCGCAGCAGCTCCAGCCCACCCATCTCGCGCTCGAACAACGGCGCGGTGAGCAGCGGCAGCGGGTCGAACACCTCGTGGATCAGCGAGAGGTTGGCCGCCTGCCGCGCCTTCCAGCCGTCGAAGTACGGGTCGGTCACGCTGTCGGGAATGAGCCGGTTGCACAGCACCGCATCGACCGGGTAGCCGTACAGGTTGAGGTAGGTGAAGGTGCGCTGCGTCTCCTTGATCACCATGCGCTCGGCGTTGACGACGAGCCGCATCGACGACACAGTGCTGTCAGCCAGCATCGCCCGCACCTCGTCCAGCGTATCGAACAGCCCCTGCACCGTATTGACGGCCTCCACATCCGGGCCGCTGACCCCGAAGGGCTTGCCGATGGGCGTGAGGATGCGCGCCGCCGTGCGCCCCAGCGGGATCAGCTTCTCCACCCACCAGCGCGCCGCGTCCGGCAGGCTGAGCAGCCGCAGCGTCTCGGCAGTCGGCGCGGCGTCCACCACGATCACGTCGTACTCGCCGCTGTCGGCGTACTCGGCGAGCCACAGCAGGCTGGCACCCTCCTCCAGCCCCGGCAGGATGGTAACCTCCTCGGCGATCACGTCCTCGACGCCGCGCCGCGTGAACAGCCCCACCATGAACTTCTGGAAGTCGCCCCAGTACTTCTCGATGGAGTACTGGACGTCGATCTCCTGCGCGTCGAGGTTGTCCGTGATGCGCACGGGCTCGGGGCGCAGCTCCTGCTGGAGCGAGTCGCCGAGCGAGTGCGCGGTATCGGTGCTCACGACGAGCACCCGGTGCCCGAGGTCCGCCGCCCGCAGCGCCGTTGCTGCCGCTACGCTCGTCTTGCCGACTCCGCCCTTACCCGTGAAAACGAGAATTCGCATATACGTTGGTTACCTGTGATTACTCCGTTACCTTTGCCAGCCGCGCCAGTCTATAGTAACTGAACCCGAATATCTTGCTCTTGCGCCACCTGTGCTTGACGGGCATCGGCAGTCAATAAGGGTGCGCTCAAAGCTCCTGCCAGCGCAAGATACAGCGAATCATAAATTGCCAGGCCACGTTCTAATCCAATGTCGAGCGCGGCTGGCAGGTGCTCGATGCTCGGTTGGATGGTTAGAGGCAGCTGCACTAGATGCCGGATCGCTTCTCGTGCCTGCTCCACTGGCATCCCGTGCAGCCGAACGTGTTTCCAGATTACGTTAGTGCATTCAAGCAGGCAGAATTCAGGTGCGTGCAGTGTGAGCGTATCCGGTCCCTCCAATTGCAGCAGGAGAGCCAGCACATCCTCGCTGTGTTCCTCTTTAACATAAGCCTGAATGAGTATGCTGGTATCGACGACGAACTGGCTGTTCACGCGTCGCGATCCTCACGCAGCAGTTCAAGACTCGTCTTCGCACCGGGCGGCGGAGTCCAGATATTCTGCCGCATTGCCGCAATCAGGTCAGCCACAGACCGGCCTGACTGCTGCTTGTAGCTGCTTAATCTGGTGCGTATCCTCTCGTCAACGACCTCTTCAATAATGCGGCGAAGCTCTTGCCTGTCCATATCGCCGAGTTTGTCCGTCATAGGAACACCTCCGTCAGTCACAGTGCCCCATTATAGCGGAGTTAGGCGCAGGCCTGCACCGCTGCCCAGACTTCCTTTCGTGCCCTTCGTGTCATTCGTGGATCGACTTTCTTCTTCTCATCTGTGTCCATCTGTGCCATCTGTGGACTCATTCCCCCTCCGACGCCTTCTCGACGCCTTCGTCGTCGGGCGTCTCGGGCGGCACAAGCCACACAGTGTGGAACGTCCCTTCCACGCCGAGCCGTTCGTAGGTGTGCGCGCCGAAGTAGTCGCGCTGCGCCTGGATCAGGTTGGCGGGCAGCCGGGCGCTGCGGTAGCTGTCGTAGTAGGCCAGTGCCGAGCTCAGCGCGGGAACCGGGATGCCAAGCTCCACCGCCGCGCTGACGACGTGCCGCCAGCCACCCTGCCGTGCGGCGAGCTCCTCGCGGAAGTGCGGCGCGAGCATCAGGTTGCTCAACGCGGGCGACTCGACATACGCCGCCCGCACGTCGTCGAGCAGAGCCGCCCGGATGATGCACCCGCCCCGCCAGATCTTCGCGACCTCGCCCAGGCTCAGCTCGTACTCGTATTCCTCGCTGGCCGCCGCCAGCAGGCCCAGCCCCTGCGCGTAGGTGGCGATCTGCGTCGCATAGAGCGCAGCCTCGGCCGCCTCGACGAACGCCGCCCGGTCGCCCTCGTAACGGCCCTCCGGCCCGACAAGCACCTCCGCCGCCCGCTCGCGCTCCGCCTTAAACGCCGAGAGGATGCGCGCCTCAACGCCCTGCGTGATCGTCGGCACCGGGTAGCCGAGATCCATCGAGTCCTGGCTGACCCACTTGCCCGTCCCCTTCTGCGCCGCCCGGTCGAGGATCAGGTTGAGCAGCGGCTCGCCCGTTTCGTCGTCCTCCCGCTTGAAGATGTTCGCCGTAATCTCGATCAGGAACGACTCAAGCACACCCTCGTTCCAGCGGGCGAAGATGTCGCCCATCTCGGCGTTCGACAGCCCGAGCCCGCGCCGGAACAGGTCGTAGACCTCCGCGATGGCCTGCATCACCCCGTACTCGATGCCGTTGTGCACCATCTTGACGTAGTGCCCCGCACTGCGCGGCCCCAGGTACGATACGCACGGCTCGTCGTTCACCCGCGCGGCGATGGCCTCGAAGATGGGCTGCGCGCGGGCGTAGGCCTCGGGCTGGCCGCCCGGCATGATGCTCGGGCCCCACAACGCGCCCTCCTCGCCGCCGGAGACGCCCACCCCCAGAAAGTGAATGCCGTCCCCGGCCAGCGCAGCGGCGCGGCGCTCCGTGTCTTTGAAGTACGAGTTGCCGCCGTCGATGAGGATGTCCCCCGGCTCCAGGTAAGGCTTCACCTGCTCGATCACGGCGTCAACCGCCGGGCCCGCCTTGATCATCAGCATGACGAGGCGCGGCGTCTCAAGCGCCTCGACAAGCGTCTCGACGTCAGCAGTGGGGATGACGTTCTTCCCCGCCGCCTCCCCCGCCATAAACTCGTCGGTGACGGCTGTCGTGCGGTTGTACACGGCGACCCGGTAGCCGTTCCGTTCCATGTTGAGCACGAGGTTCTGGCCCATTACGGCCAGCCCAATTAACCCGATATCTGCCTTCGCCATCGCTCTCTCCGTGAATGCGTGTGCTGAAGTCGCCGGAATGTTGGTTAGAAATCACAGCAATGATAGTTCTGCCAGTTCTCCTGCCGCTTCCCCGCCCGAACGGAAGACCAGATTC
>CAZDLX010000074.1:7865-16321 GCA_964506005.1 uncultured Anaerolineae bacterium
GGGGTGGGGTCAGGGTCTGGCTGTTTAGCGCAGCATGACGAGCGCGTGATCGACGCGGCCCAGGTTGGCCGGGAGCTGCGCCCACGTGTCCCCGTAGTCGGTCGAGCGCCACAGGTCGCCGTTGCGCAGCCCGGCGATGACCTCGCCCGGCTCCGGCGTGAGCAGCGCGTACGGCATGAAGTCGAGTGGCTGCGGCAGCCCGCCGCCGAGCCGCTGCCACGCCCCGCCATCCACCGACCGGAAGATGTACGCCTCCGCAATGCCCTCATCGCTGTGCGCCTTGCCGGGCGAGGGCGAGATGGCGGCGTACCACGTCTCGGGGCGCTCGGGGTCGGCGGCAACCGCCCAGCCGTAGCTGCGGTCCAGCCCCTGGCGAGGCTGCTGCCACGTCTGCCCGCCGTCCCGGCTGATCGCCACACCACCGCCCGAGCCGCCCTCGTACACGTAGCGCCCGTCAGTGCGGTGGAAGGTCAGCGTATGGCAGTCGGCAAGGGCGTTTGGCAGCGGGGCTGTCCACGTCTGCCCGCGGTCCGCGCTGCGCATGACCCCGCCGTACTCGATCCCGGCGACAATCACTGCCGGGTCCTCCGGCGAGATCGCCAGCCCGAGCACGTAGGCGGTGCCCGGCGGCTCCGCCGGCGACCACCACTCGTCGCGCCCTGGAATCTCGCGGAAGCCCTCAAGCTCCGTCCACGTCTCGCCGCCATCCCGTGAGGCGAAGACCAGCGGCGGCTTGGTGCCCGCCAGCATCCAGCCGGGCTCGCTCGGGCTGATGGCGATGGACTTGACGATCTGGCCATCCAGCCCGGCGGCCTGCCACGTCCGCCCGGCGTCGTCGGAGCGCAGCAGGCCGTCGCCCTGCGTCCCGGCGAACACCCGCCCGCGGTGGTGGGGGTCGGCGGCAAAGCAGCGCACGTCCGCGTCGGGCAGCAGCCGCCCGACGTGCCACTCGCCGTCGCGCAGCTCCGCCCGCGTGATGCCGGGCCGCGTTCCGCTAAGGAAGACTGTGTCTCTCATGGCACATCCGGGTCGGTTAGCCTGAGCCCGAGCACCCCGCCCAGCTCGCGCAGCGTCTCCTGCGCTGCCAGCACGTCGCGTCCCTCGTCGGCGCAGTCCGCGATGCGGAAGGCGAACGCGTCCAGGTGCTCGATAGCGCGCGGCGTATCGAGGTCGGCGTCCATCGCCGCGACAAACGCCTTGCGGTACGGCTCGTGGTCCATGGGCCGGTCGCCCGCGCCCGCCCGCGCCGCGACGGCGCTCCACCGGGCGGCCATCTCCTCTGCCGCGTGCAGCCCCTCCTCCTCGTCGTCCGCGCTCCACGCATCGCGGTAATGGTGAGTCAGCAGGTACAGGCGCAGCGCATCGGCAGAGTGCTCTTCGAGCAGGTCTTTTACAAACAACATGTTGCCCAGCGACTTGCTCATTTTCTCGCCCTGGTAGCGAACCATCGCCACGTGGAACCAGCATTTCACGAACGGCCTGACGCCGCTGGCGTGCTCCGACTGCGCGATCTCGCAGTCGTGGTGCGGGAAGAGGAGGTCCTCGCCCCCGGCGTGAATGTCGAGCGTCGGTCCGAGGTAGCGCATGCTCATCGCCGAGCACTCGATGTGCCAGCCGGGCCGCCCCTCGCCCCAGGGGCTCTCCCAGGTGGGCTCGTCAGGCTTGGCCGCCTGCCACAGCACGAAGTCGAGCGGGTCGCGCTTGTTCGGGTCGTCGGGGTAGTTGCCGCGCTCGTTGGCCGTAGCAAGCATTTCCTCGTAGTCCATCTGCGCCAGCCGCCCGAAGTCCCGGTCCGCCCGCACGTCGTAGTAGACGCTGCCGCCGCTCTGGTAGGCGTGCCCGCCCTCCAGCAGGGACTCGATGAGCGCCTGCATGGCCTTGATCTCCTGCGTGGCCCAGACGTAGTGATCCGGCGGGCGCACGTTCAGCGCAAGCATGTCGGCGCGGTAGCGCGCCGTCTCCTGCCGGGCAAGATCGTCCCAGGCCAGCCCGACCTTCTTCGCCTGCCGCAGAATGTCGTCGTCGATGTCCGTCACGTTCTCGACGGTCACGGTCTGGTAGCCCTTAAACTCCAGGTAGCGCGCCAGCGTATCGAACATGACAAACGTAAACGCGTGCCCCAGATGGGTCGTGTCGTAGGGTGTCACCCCGCAGATGTACATGCGGATCAGGCCGTCGTCGCTGGTGACGGGTTCCAGGCTGCGAGACAGGGTGTTGTAGAGCTTCACGGGCACGTCACGCCTCTCTGTGTGATGAGTAATCTGCCCCTGAGTGTATCGTGGATATAGCCCCCGTGTGCACTCTCAGCCGATAGCCCGGCGGATTGTCTCGAAGTCGCGGGTCATCTCCTCTCGCAGCTCGCGACGGTAGAACGCCGCCGCCGGGTGGTACAGCGGCACGATGGTTACCGGCCCGTAGGAGGCGGTGCCGGTGAGGGCTTTGCCATGCAGGTCGCTGATCTTGCCGCCACGCTCGGGCGCGTCGAAGAGATCCAGCAGGAAGTCCATCGAGAAGCGGCCAAGCGCGCCGATCACAACGGGCCGGATCAGCTCGATCTGCTCGACGAGAAGCGGCGTGTACAGCGCGATCTCTTCGGGGCGCGGGTCGCGGTTGCCGGGCGGGCGATCCTTCACGACGTTGGTAATGTATACGTCCTCGCGCTTCAGGCCAATGCCCTCCAGCAGCTCGCCGAGGATGCGCCCCGCCGCGCCGACGAACGGCCGCCCCTGCTTGGCCTCGTTCTCGCCCGGCGCCTCCCCGACGAACATCACCTTCGCGTCGAGGCTCCCGTCGCCGATCACGGCGTGATAGCCGTTCTCGCGACGGTAGTCGTACAGCGGCGACCCTTCGAGCTGGTTGAGCCTCTCCTCGATGTGCTTCATCCGGGCAGCTTTGTCGTCTGGCATCGTGCCTCCTGTGCTGGTGTCGTGGGGTTGCAGGTGTAAACCGATTATGCCCGCAGCGACGCAGTCCTTCCAGCACGCCTGCGCGCCCAACTGCTGTTGAACACGCGCCTGCGAACCTGTTAGGGTAGAGATACGTGACAGCGTGTGTGGCCCCTGCGCCACACCGACTCTGACCCTGAACCGAGCATCATAAAGGGGGAGCGGCATGGACAGTGTGAGCAACCGGCGGGCCTACGAAGAGCGGATGCGCGAGCTCGTCGCAAACTGGGTAGACGACGTCGAGCGGCTGCGGGAGCGGGCCACGGCAGACACAACCCGCGACTACGCGGCGGAGATCGAAACGCTGGAGTACCAGTTCGAGAGGCTGTACGCCCGGCTCGACCAGCTGGAGGTCGTCGCAGATGTGGCCTTCGACGAGTGGAGGGGCGGGGTGGACGAGGCTGCCGCCGATCTGGGGCAGACAATCGGCCGCCTGAAGTCAGAACTTGGCCTGGCCTAATTCAGAGAGGTGGAGAAGATGGCAACAATGCACATCAGGAAATTGGCCCTGGCGAGCGCGCTGCTCGTCGCAGCCGGTCTGGCGGCTTTCGCGCTGATGCCCGGCGGCGCCGCGCCAGTTGCCGCCCAGGGCGATGACGACGATGGCCTCGCAGCCAACACAATCTCTGCGCCGGGCGTCGGCACCGCCTTCGGCGAACCGGACGTCGCCTTCGTCCAGCTCGGCGTCGAGACAACCGACACGAACATCACCGCGGCGCTGGAAACCACCAACCAGACGATGGAGGAGGTGATCGCCGCCCTCGAAGAGGCAGGCATCCCCGCCGAAGACATCCAGACGACTCGCTTCGACATCCAGCAGACCCAGGACGCTAACCCGCAGACCGGGCAGCCCGTCGGGCAGCCGCGCTACACGGTGACGAACGTCGTCCGGGTGCGCGTCAGCCAGATCGACCAGGTCGGTGCGGTGTTACAGACTGCCCTCGACGCCGGTGCGAATCGCGTCTACGGCTTCCAGTTCGATCTGAGCGATGGGCAGGCGCTGACGTCCCAGGCACGGGTGCAGGCCGTTGAGAATGCCCGCGCC
Organism: uncultured Anaerolineae bacterium; assembly: GCA_964506005.1. Taxonomy (GTDB): domain Bacteria; phylum Chloroflexota; class Anaerolineae; order Aggregatilineales; family UBA3940; genus UBA3940. The sequence continues at coordinate 11,856 of CAZDLX010000074.1, forward strand.
AACGCCGAGACGCTCGCCGAGGCGCTGGGCGTCGAGCTGGGCGACCCCGTCCGCGTGATCGAGGAGAGCACGGGCGCACCGCCGATCCCGCTGTCCGCGGGCGTTGCCCGTGGCAGCGCGGAAACCGCCGCCGTGCCCATCGAGGAGGGCCAGCTCAGCACGACCGTGCAGGTGCGCGTCGTGTGGGAGATCGAGCGGTAACCCCCGGCCTACGCAGCACACCGCCGCCCGGTTCGCGCCGGGCGGTGTTGTTGTACCCGGGGTGTGTGGTGATCAGTCCTCAAGCGGCAGGCGGCGCAGCCCGAGAACCTGCAGCGCCATGTAGAACACAAACAGGGGGTTGTAGACCACGTAGCGCCGCCACAGGCGGCGCGGCTCCGCCAGCAGCCTGAACAGCCACTCCAGCCCGCTGCGCTGCATCCAGCGCGGGGCCTGCGGCAGCCGCCCGGTATGTATGTCGAACGCTGCCCCCACCCCGATCAGCACCGGCGCGTTCAGCCGGTCGCGGTGCTGCGCGATCCAGTAGTCCTGCTTGGGGCTGCCCAGCCCCACCCACACCACGTCCGGGTTGGCCGCGTTGATCTGCTCGATCACGGCGTCGTCTTCGGGCACGCCGGGGTCGCGATAAGGCGGCGAGTACGTCCCCACGACGCGCAGGCCGGGGAAGCGCGCGCACAGCGCCCCGGCAAGCTGCTCGGGGACGCCCTCCGCGCCGCCGTAGAAGTAGCTCGTGTAGCCGCGCCCGGCGGCCAGCTCGCAGAAGGCCAGCATCAGGTCGGGGCCATAGACGCGAGCGACGTGCGGCTGCCCCATCCGGCGGCTGAGGAACACGAGCGGCATCCCGTCCGGCGTGACCATCCCGGCGCGGTTGATCAGCTCGCGCAGCGCGGGCTGCTGCTGGCACATCATGACGGTGTAAACGGGGCACACGATGACGTACTGGCGCGCGCGCTGCTCGATCCAGCAGGCGATTTGGTCGAGCGCCAGCCGCATGTTGACGGCGCTCACCCCCACGCCGAGGATGTTCGTTCGCTCAGGCGGCGGGCAGGGGTTGGAGGTCATGCTATCCCCCTCACCCCGTCCTCGCGGCGACTGCGTCGCGCGAGGCCTGCCCCTCTCCCACAAGGGGCGAGGGGGCCACGCTCGCTCAGAGCACAATTGGCCCCTTCTCCCCTCCGTGGGAGAAGGGTGCGGCATCCGGAGGATGCTGCGGGATGAGGGGGCAGAGTGCCTACACCACCCCGAGTACCACCAGCACCGCCATAACAACCCCTGACGCCAGGAACACCCCGACGAGCGCGTACACCCACCAGGGCGAGCCCTCGGAGTCCTTCGGGTCGGGCGGCTTGATAATGGTCGGCGGTCCACCGATACCGGGCATGGCAGCAACCTCCCATCGGTCGTGGCAGCATGGCCCTGCACCTCCAGCTTACACCGACTCCTGCGCGCGTGTCACCCTGTACCACTCGATGGTGCGCTGCAAGCCCTCGCGGAAGGTGGTCGTCGCCTCGAACCCGAAGGCCTCACGGGCGCGGCTGGTGTCGATCAGGCGGCGGGGCTGTCCGTCGGGCTTGGTGTCATCCCACACGACCTCGCCCTCGAAGCCGACGAGCTCGGCGATGGTCTCCGTCAGGTCCTTGATGCTGATCTCCATCCCCGAGCCGAGGTTGACCGGCTCGTCGCCGTCGTAGCGCTCCGTCGCCAGCGCGATACCCCGCGCGGCGTCCTCGACGTACAGGAACTCCCGCGTCGGCGAGCCGGTGCCCCAGGCCGTCACCGTCGCATCGCCCCGGTCCTTGGCCTCCATAAACTTGCGGATCAGCGCCGGGATGACGTGCGAGCTGGCCGGGTCGAAGTTGTCGCGCGGGCCATACAGGTTGGTCGGCAGCAGGTAAATGCTGTTGAAGCCATACTGCTGGCGGTAAGCCTGCCCCTGCACGAGCAGCATCTTCTTGGCCAGCCCGTATGGCGCGTTCGTTTCTTCCGGGTAGCCGAGCCACAGGTCGTCTTCCCTGAAGGGCACCGACGTGAACTTCGGGTACGCGCACACGGTCCCGATGGAGACGAACTTCTTGACACCCGCCTGCCATGCCTCGTGGAAGAGCTGGGTGCCCATCATCAGGTTGTCGTAGAAGAACTCGGCGGGGTGCTCGCGGTTGGCCCCGATGCCGCCGACGACGGCAGCCAGATGGACGATGATATCCGGGCGGGCGTCGCTCAGCAGGGCCAGGATGGCGTCGTGGTCGCGCAGGTCGTAGTCCTCGCTGCGCGGCACGAAGAGATGCTCCGCCCCTCGCGCCCGAAGCTCCTCCACGACGAAGGACCCCAGAAAGCCCCCGCCGCCAGTCACCACAAACCGGTTACTCTGCCAGAAACTCATCTCACTCCCTCTTAGTTGACTATTCGCTTGCCTCACGGCAGCCCGCCCCACAGCCTCACCAGGAGCGTTGCCGGAACGTCTACCCCATAAGCCGCCAGGTAGTTCGGCAGCATCGCGCCGAACAGTGTTCCCATCGTCAGGCCGAAGAAGCCGAGCACGCACGCTGCCAGCAGCCAGCGGTGCCAGCGCGCAGGCAGCCACGCTTCGAGCCCGGTGTACCACACCAGCAGGATGGGGAGCGCCCCCGGCACGATGTAGTACCCGGTCGAGACGAACCGCCCCTGGTACTGCGTGCAGATCGATGGGATGTAAACCGGGTCGAGACGGAGCAGCGCGACGACCGCTACTGCCAGCCCCGCCAGCGCGGTGAGTGCCAGCGCCCGGCGCTGCCACAGCGGCCAGCTTCGCCCCCGGCGCACGGCCCCAGCGGCGAGCCCGGCGACGCTGATCAGCGTCAGCACGCCCAGTCCCGCCACGATCCACGCCGGCAGACCGGGGCTCACCCAGCCGTAGCGCGACCAGAACGACGAGAACAGCCAGCGCGCCGTGAGCGTCACCAGCGCCTGGTTCGCCCGCCAGTCCCAGAAGGTGGCCAGCCGCCGGTTGACGCTCAGCGCCGTGTCGGCGAACTGCTGCGGGATCAGGCGCTCGGCGGCAGGTCGCAGCACCGGCTGCCCCCGCTCGAACGAGCCGTTCAGCAGGCCGTTCTCGAACGCGCTGCCGCCCCATTGTCCATTTTGGGCGCGGTCGCTGTCAAAAACTGGCGGCTCGTCGAGAGGCCGCGCGCCCGCCGCCATGACGAGACCATCATAGGCTACCGTACCCGAAGCCGGCGCTTCCACCCGCACCGAGACGCACTGCGCGTCGGCGGGGATGTCCACCACCGCCCCGGCAAAGCTCCACGCCTCGCCCGGCGTTACCGCCGTTTCCTGCGGCACGACGAGCGCCTGCGCCTCGCCATCCGCCGCCGCCCACAATGCCGGGGGCTGAATCTCTGCCCCGCCGGCAGCCCGCACCCATGCGCCGAGCGTCACCGTCTGCCCGCGCAGCCCCTCGACCGCCGGGCCGGGCAGCACCTGCCAGAGCATTGGCGGGTCTCCCCCCGGCTCCAGGCTCACCACCCGCGCGCCCAGCGGCGCTTCCCCGGTCGCTTCCGCCCGGTCGGAGAGCGGGTACCAGCTCGCCGGCCACTGCCAGCCCGTTACCAGCACCAGCACCAGTACGCCTGCCGCCGCCAACCCCGCGACGAGCCAGCGCGGCCACGCGCGGCGGCGAGCCAGCGGCACGGCGAGCGCCATCACCGGCAGCACCACGTAAGCCGTCGACTTGCTCAACAGGCAGGCGGCCGCCGCCACTAGAAGCAGTATGCCGTTCAGGGGCGAGAGCCCGCGCCGCGCCATGCGCACCATCGCGTAGATGGCGAAGGACACCGCCGCCACCGCCGAAATCGTATTATTGACCGTGCCCTGCAGCACCACGAAGCTGGGCATCAGCGCCAGCAGCGCCGGCCCGGCGATACGGCCCGTGCGGCGGTTGGGGAACAGCTCGCGGGCGGCCAGCGCCGCCAGCCACACGGCGAGCACCCCCAGCGCGACCGACGTGAGCCGGGCGGCCAGCAGCTGCGCCTCGACGCGAGCGCGGGCCACAAGAAGCTGGGGCAGCGCGGCCAGCACGTAGTAGCCCGGTGCCTCGCCGAACTGGGGCGTCGAGGTTTCCGTCCGCCCCTCCAGCGAGTCGTAGCCGGGCCGCCCGGCCAGCGCCTCCCGCACCTGCCGCCAGTCCGCCGCCTCGTCGATGCCCCAGGCCTCGCGCACGCGCGCGTTCGCCATCTCCCCCGCCAGCCCCCAGCGGTCGTTCACCCACACATACGAGTCGATGATGCGCTGCCGGGTAACGGGGTCGGCATAACCGGGGCCGGGGATGGCCCGGTCTTCCACCACTGCGCGGATCACCTCGAAGTGCGCGGGCTCCTCGACGTTGGCCCAGACCGGTGTGATCAGTGCGAAGGCTGTCCCCAGCAGCGCGGAGACGGCGAGAAGCATGAGAATGGCGTGACGCTCGCGGAGGCGCATATGGTCCTTGACCG
>CAZDLX010000075.1:0-3471 GCA_964506005.1 uncultured Anaerolineae bacterium
TGTACGCGCCCATGTTCGCCTGCGAGCCGGAGTGCGGCTGCACGTTGGCGTGCTCAGCTCCAAACAGCTCTTTCGCCCGCTGCCGCGCGATCTCCTCGATCTCGTCCACGTGCTCGCAGCCGCCATAGTAGCGCCGCCCGGGGTAGCCCTCGGCGTACTTGTTGGTGAGGACAGACCCGGTGGCCTCCATCACCGCGCGGCTGGTGTAATTCTCCGAGGCGATGAGCTCCAGCTTGTTGTGCTGGCGCTGCGCCTCACGTGTCATGGCACTGTAGACGTCGGGATCCTGCTCCTGGAGGCTCTGCCAGGCGGCGCGTGCGTTAAGTGTCTGGCTTTCGGTCATGGTAATTGACTCCCTGTATGGTTGGTGTCTGCCTCGCGGCTGGTGCCAGGCAGGCGTGGTGTGACAGACTCTTCAAGGACGTGGGGCGGCAGCGCACCGATCCACTGCTCGACAAGGTGGCCTTCTTTATCGACAAGCAGAGAAACCGGCAGGCCACGGGCGCCCAGCTCGATCAGGACGTTGCCCGGCGGGTCGAAGGCCAGCGAGAAGGTGTAGCCTTCTGCCTCATAAAAGGCGAGGGCGTCTTCAGGCCGGTCACTCACGTTGACGCCCAGCAGCACAAAGCTCTCGTCCTGGTGCTCCCGGTAGTAGGCCTCCAGCATGGGGAGCTCCTGCTTGCACGGGCCGCACCACGTCGCCCAGAAGTTGATGAATACAATCTTACCCCGGTAGTCGGATAGTTGCACTTCCTGCTCGTTCGCGTCGACGACCTTGAAGTCGAGCACGGGCTGCGCGGTTTCTGCCGGCGGCGCGCCGGCGGGCGGTGTGGTTGATGTACGCCACAGCCAGATACCCGCCACCAGCAGTACGAGCAGTAACAGCGCCCCGAGCGCGGCAGGCCCGGTGCTTGAAGGGGATTTTGTTCGCTGCATCTTGTGCCTTACTCACGTCAGCCAACAGGCGGCCCGGCTGGCACTTCACAGCCGGGCCGCGCGGTCTACCTGTGAGCCCGGTGCGGTGGTCAGACAGGCTCGGCGTAGCGCTTGACGATGTTCGGAATCAGGTACTCGTTGAAGGCGCGCTCCGCGTCGTAGTCGGGCTGCCAGCCCCAGTCGCGGCGGGCGGCGCTGTCGTCGATGTCCTCCGGCCAGCTATCGACGATACCCTGCCGGTCGAGGTCCGGCTCGAACGTCACCTGCGCACCCGGGAAGTTTGCCTGGACGAGCTCGTGGATTTCCGCTGCCGAGAGGCTGAAGCTCGTGACGTTGTACACGTCCTGCGTGAGCGACTCGGCAGGCGCGGCTTCAAGCTCGACGAGCGCCTTGATGGCATCGGGCATCGCCATGAATGGCAGCCGGGCGTCGGGCCGCACGAAGCAGGCGTAGGGCTTGCCCTGCGCCGCAGCATGCAGCATCTCGGGGCCGTAGTCGCTCGTGCCGCCCGTCGGGACGGTGAAGGCGCTGATCAGGCCAGGGTAGCGCACGCACCGGAAGTCGATGGTGGTCTGCGCCTTGTCCTTGGCAAGCTGCCGGTAGTGCCGGGCGTAGTAGTGACCCAGGTTTTCACAGTACAGCTTATTGCAGCCGTACATCGTCGTCGGGACGGTGTACTGGTCCTCTGTCACCGCGCCCGCCGCTGCTTTGGTCGTGAGGTCGGGCATGCCGTAGGCGGCAATCGAGCTGGGGTACATGAACTTCACGGGGCGGTTCTGCCAGGCCGACTGCTCGACGGCCAGCCGCAGCAGATTGAGCGTGCCCTCCACGTTGACTTTGTGCGCCGCTTCGGGGTTGAACTCCGCCTTGGTCGAGAGGATCGAGGCAAGGTGGTAGATCGTGCGGATCTCGTACTCAAAGACGAGGCGGCCCAGCATCATCGTGTCGAGGATGTCGCCGATGATGACCTCGCGGCAGGCGGCGCGCAGGCTCTTCGCCAGCGGGTGAACGTCGAGCGCGACGATGTCCGTATCGCCCCGCTCGGCCAGGTAGCTGATCAGCCCCTGCCCCACTTCGCCATTGGCCCCGGTAATCAGAACGACTTCTCTTCGTGCCATAGTCCTGTTTTACCCTTGAAGATTGTTCAGAGCGCCGGTTGCGGCGCGTTTCGGATGCACTAAGAGTCTTCCGGGAAGCAGTATTGTATCTCATTGAAGGCCGCTTTGAGAGCGACGACATCCCGGCGAACGTCCTCCGCCGGGCGGCGCTTCAGGAGCACGTCGGCATACAGCGCCGCGATCTGTGCCATCTCGGCCTCCTGCATCCCCCAGCGCGTGATCTCGTGGACAGCCAGTCGCAGCCCGCTCGGGTTGCGGACGAGGCGCGGCGGGTCCCAGGGCAGCAGGTTGAAGTTGCAGATGATGTTCGCCGCCTCGAGCGCCGCCGCTGCCGGTGCGCCGCCGCCCTGCTCGCTGACGTCGAGCGCCAGCATATGCCCGTCAGTCGCACCCTGAGCCTGCCCCGCCACGGTGAGGCCCTCCGCGGCAAAGCCTGCCGCGAGCGCCAGCGCGTTGCGGTGGCTGGCCCCGGCATAGGCCTGGCCAAACTCGATCATCTCGGCGGCCCCGACGGCCAGCGCGGCCATGCGGTTGGTGTGGTAGTTTGCCGTCATGCCGGGGAAGATGGCCCGGTCGAGCCCGCGTGCGATCTCGGCGTCGTTGGTCACGGCGATCCCGCCCGGCGGCCCGCCGAAGCTCTTGTAGGTGCTGGCCGTCATGACGTGCGCGCCCTCTTTGAGCGGGTGCTGCCACACGCCCCCGGCGATCATGCCGGCAACGTGGGCGGCGTCGTACAACACGAGCGCGCCGACCTCGTCCGCGATCTCGCGGATCTCACGCAGCGGGTACTCGAACAGAATCAGGCTCGCGCCGACGATGATCAGCTTCGGCGGGTGGGCGAGGACCTGCTCGCGCAGCTCGTCGAGGCGGATCTGCCAGCCGTGCGCGTCGTAAGGGATGTTGTGGATGTCGAGCCGGCGGTAGCCCGCCGCCCCGACCTTCGCGTGGCTGATGTGCCCGCCGACCGGCGTCGAGAGGCTGAAGATGGTGTCGCCGGGTTCGGTCAGGCTGTTGAACACGGCCATGTTGGCCATCGAGCCGCTGAGCGGGCGCACCTCGGCATACTGCGCCTCGAAAATGCGGCAGATGAGCTCCGCCGCCATCGCTTCGGCTTCCTCTGCCCACAGGAGACCCGTCTGGTACTTCGCGCCGGGGTGGCCCTCGCTGGCCCGTGAGGCCACGACGGAGGCCAGCAGGCTGCGTACGCGCGGGCTCAGGATGTTGGCGCCGGGATACATCGCCAGCGCCTGTGTTGTCATGAACGCTGCCTCGTCCCGGTCAAGCTGCACGGCGAGATCGGCCAGCGCACGCGGCGAGAGGCCGCTCATCTTGGCAAGCACGCGCTGGCGGAATGCCAGCGCCTCGTCTTCGTACCAGGTTGGTTCTGCAGTAACGGTCATAACCTCTTCTCGTGTTG
>CAZDLX010000075.1:3571-15883 GCA_964506005.1 uncultured Anaerolineae bacterium
TCTAGTGCACGCCCAGGTACGACTGCCGGACCTCGTCCATCTGGGCGAGTTCGGCAGCCGGCCCCTGCAGGACGATAGTGCCCGTCTCCAGGATGTAGGCGTAATCGGCAATCGAGAGCGCGGCGCGGGCATTCTGCTCGATGAGCAGGATGGTCTGCCCGGTGTCGGCATTCAGCCGCTTGAGCTCCTTGAAGACGTCCTCGGCCAGCACCGGCGCGAGGCCGAGCGATGGCTCGTCTATCATGAGCAGGGCCGGGTTCGACATACGCGCCCGCCCCAGGGCGAGCATCTGCTGCTCGCCGCCGGAGAGCGTGCCCGCGCTCTGCGAGCGCCGCTCCTCCAGCCGGGGGAAAAGCCGGAAGATCTCCTCCATGCTCTCTTCAACGCCGTTGCTGTTGCGGATGTACGCGCCCAGGCGCAGGTTCTCGGTGACGGTCAGGTTGGTGAACACCTTGCGGCCCTCGGGCACCATCGCGATGCCCCGCCGCACGACCTGATGAGGCTTCAGCCCGACGAGCTCCTCACCCTTGAAGCGGATGCTGCCCTGTCTGGGTTTGACGATGCCGGCGATGCTGCGCAGAGTCGAGCTCTTGCCCGCGCCGTTCGCGCCCAGGAGCGCGACGATCTGCCCCTCCTGGACGTTGAGCGAGATGCCGTCCAGTGCGCGGATGCCGCCGTAGTACACGTGTAGGTCGCTAACCTGTAGCATAGTCACCCACTCCCAGATAGGCTTCGATGACCCGCGGGTCGTTCTGGATCGCCGCCGGCTCGCCTTCCGCGATGATCTCGCCGTGGTCGATGACGATGATGCGCGGGCAGATGGACATCACGACGCGCATCTGGTGCTCGATCAGGAAGATGGTCATGTCGAAGGTGTTGAGGATGTGCTGGATGAAGTCCATCAGCTCCTGCGACTCGGCGCGGTTCATGCCGGCTGCAGGCTCGTCGAGCAGCAGCAGGCGCGGCTTGGTAGCCAGCGCCCGCGCGATCTCCAGCTTGCGCTGCTGGCCATACGGCAGCGAAGTCGGGTCCTCGTGAGCGAGGTGCGCGAGGTTCAGCGCGTCGAGCAGCTCCATACCCTCTTCGCGCATCGTGTGTTCTTCGCGGCTGTAACCCGGCAGGCCGAGCATCGCCGAGAACGGGTCTGATTTGAGGCGCAGGTGATGCCCGACGAGCACGTTGCCCAGCACGTCCAGCCCCCTGAACAGGCGGATGTTCTGGAACGTCCGGGCGATGCCCAGCCCGGCGATGAGGTCGGGCCGCTTGCCGGTCACGTCCTGCTCGTCGAAGGTGATCTTCCCCTCCGTCGGCTCGTAGATGCCGCTGATCAGGTTGAAGATCGTGGTCTTGCCCGAGCCGTTTGGCCCGATCAGCGCGCACAGCTCGCCAGCCTGGAGCTGGGTCGAGAAGTTGTTGACTGCGACCAGCCCGCCGAAGCGCTTGACGACGTTTTCGAGTGTAAGAAGGCTCATCATGCTACTCCTGTTGCGGGCCGGCTGGCGGGGCGGCCTGCGCGCCGGACAGCCGCGTCCGCACCTTGCTGAACTGCTCGAAGAGCCAGTCCCAGCTGAACTCCTTGCTGCCGAACAGCCCCTTCTGGTAGAAGAGGATCACTGCCAGCAAAAGCACGGAGAACAGTACCATACGCATGCCCGGCACACCGGGCACCTGTATCGACCCGAGCCGGAACGGCGACTCGATGGGACGCAGCACCTCGAGAAACACCGTGTAGAGGATGGCCGCGATGGTGCTGCCGGTGAGGCTGCCCATGCCGCCCATCACCGCGATGCCGACGATCTGGTACGTCAGGAAGATCCTGAACACGTTGGGGTCGATGGTGCTGATCAGGTTGGCGAGCAGCGCCCCGCCGATGCCGACGAAGAACGAAGACAGCGTGAAGGCCAGCAGCTTGTGCCGGGCGAGGTTGATGCCGAGCGCCTGTGCGGCCACTTCGTCGTCGCGGATAGACTTGAGCGCGCGCCCGTAACTGCTATCGACCAACTTCTTCACGACAAAGATGGTGATCAGCGCGAACCCCCAGCTCCAGTACAGGTTGGTGTAGCCGGGGATGCCCTTGAGGCCCAGCGAACCATTCGTAATCCGCTGCCAGTTGACGAACATCACCCGGATGATCTCGCCGAAGCCGAGCGTTGCGATGGCGAGGTAGTCGCCGCGCAGGCGCAGCGCAGGCCAGCCGATGAGCAGGCCGGTAACGGCCGCCAGGACCCCGGCGACGAGCACCGCCGGTAGGAAGCCCCACTCGACGTTTGCCAGCAGCGGGATAATCGGCGCCAGGAAGAAGTTCGCCTGCTTCTGTGCGACGGAGAGTGTCAGCAGGGCAGCGGTATACGCGCCAACCGCGGCGAAGCCGGCGTGCCCCAGCGAGAGCTGCCCCGTGTAGCCGAAGATCAGGTTGAACGTTACGGCGAAGATCGTGTAGACCGCGCACAGGTTGAGGATACGCAGCTTGTAGGGGTCGAGGTTGTTCTGAGCCCAGATCAGAAACCCGACAAACACGAGCAGCGCAATCCCTGTCAGGATCTGGTTGCGCGAGAGCCTGAGACTGCGCCGCGCTTTTCCTGCTTCGGTGGTAGTTGTGGTCGACATGGCTATACCTTCTCCGGCTCGACTTCGCCCATGATACCCGTCGGGCGGAACAGCAGGACGAGGATCAGGATGGTGAACGCAAAAGCGTCGCGGTAGCCGGCGAGGTCCGGGAAGAAAGCGACGATCATGATCTCCGTAATGCCCAGCAGGAAGCCGCCGATCATCGCGCCGGTGATGTTGCCGATGCCGCCGAGCACCGCCGCGATGAACGCCTTCAGGCCGGGCACAACACCCATCAGCGGGTTGATCTGCGGGAACTTGATAGCCAGCATCAGGCCGCCGGCCGCTGCCAGGGCCGAGCCGATGGCGAAGGCGAGCAGGACGATGCGGTCCGTGTCCACGCCCATCAGCCCCGTCGTCTCGATGTCCTTGGACAGCGCGCGCATCGCCATGCCGACCTTGGTCCGGTGCACGACCAGCATCAGCGCGCCGAACAGGAGGAATGCGGAGATGATGATGAACGGGGTATAGGTCACGATGCGGACGCCGCCCAGGTTGACCGTGTGGTCCATGAACGGGGGACGGGGGAAGGCCTTGGGCCGCCCGCCGAACACCACGATACCCAGGTTCTCGAGCAGGAAGGACACGGCCACCGCCGAGGTGAACAACTGGAAGCGTGGTACGTTGCGCAGCGGCTTGTAGGCCGCGCGCTCTATAACCACGCCGAGGAGCACCGTTAGCACGATGGCCAGGATGAACGAGAGCCACCAGGGCAGGAGGAACATCGCGATGCCGTAGAAGGCGACATACGCGCCCACCATGACGATGTCGCCGTGGGCGAAGTTGATCAGGCGCAGGATGCCGTAGACCATCGTGTAGCCGATGGCGATCAGCGCGTACAGGCTCCCCAGCGAGATACCGTTCGCCAGGTGCTGCATGAACAAGTCAAAGGACATAAAGACCCCCGGTTCTGAGGTTTCGTCTGCCGTGTGTTAGACAGGAGGGCGCTCGACGAGCGCCCTCCTGGTAATGCTGCGAGGTACCGGTTACGGCGAAACCGTCGTCTTGTAGGCGAAGGCCCCGTCTTCGACGGTCAGGATGACGGCGTCCTTGACGGCGTCACCATTCGCGTCCATGGAGATGTTGCCCGTAACAGCCTGGTAGCCGCTGGTCTCGGCGATTGCGTCGCGGATGGCGTCAGGGTCGAAGGAGCCTGCGCGCTCGATACCGTTGATCACCAGCATGTAGGCGTCGTAGCCCAGGGCGGCGAAGGCGCTTGGGGCCTCACCGTACTTCGCCTCGAAGTCCTCGACGAAGGGCATGGACATCGGGCTGAGCTCTGCCTCGGGGTGGTAGTGCGAGCTGAGGACGAGGCCCTCCGCCGCGCTGCCGCCGATCTCGATCAGCTCGGGGGCTTCCCAGGCGTCGGCGCCCATGATGTAGCCCTCGAAGCCAAGCTCGCGTGCCTGCTTGGCGATCAGACCGCCGTCGCCGAAGTAGCCCGGCGCGTAGATGGCATCAGGCTCTTCCTCCATGATGGCGGCGAGCTGGGCGGTAAAGTCCTGGTCGCCCGTCTGGTAAGAGGTGAAAGCGACGATGCCGTCGGCGCTGCCCGTGAGCTCGATGAAGGCCTCACGGAAGAAGGCCGACAGGCCCACGGCGTAGTCCTGCGCGACGTCCTGGAGGATCGCCACACGCTCAACGCCCAGGTCCTCGACCGCGTACTTGGCCATCACACGGCCCTGGAACGGGTCGATGAAGCAGGCGCGGAAGTAGTAGTCCTTGCCCTGCGTCACAAGCGGGTTCGTCGGCGAGCAGCCCATCACGGGGATGCCGGCGGCCTCCGACACCTCGCCGCCCGCCATGGCGAGCGAGCTGCCGTAGCTGCCGATCACGGCGATGGCGTTCTCCTGCTCGATCAGGCGCTGCATGGCGGTCGCGGCCTCAGCCTTGTCGCTGCGGTTGTCTACCAGCACGAGGCGGATCGGGACGCCGAGCACTTCGGATACCTGCTCGTGCGCCAGATTAACGCCCTGCATGGTCAGCTCGCCGCCGGCGGCCATCGCACCTGTCATCGGCTCATAGACGCCGATCACGACTTCGTCGGGCTGCTCCGCTGCGGGCTCTTCAGCCTCTTCTGCGGCAGCAGGCTCGTCTCCCTCGCCGGTGTCCGGCGCGGCAGGTGGTGCAGGCTGGCATGCCACCAGCACCAAGGCCAGCACACTCAGTGCCAGCAGGATGCTCAATAGATTCTTGCGGGACATTGAACACTCCTCCAGTCTAACGGGATATGAAATGGAACTGTGCACTAGCGGTGGGTATCAGGGCGAACCCACCGGGTCGCCAATACAGTGGTGAGTGGTACGGTGTGAGGCTAGATGTGTAGATAAGTTGGCTCCGTGATCAGGGCGCGCCGATAACAGGCTCTGCCTGTATGAGGAGTGCAGCGACGTGAACAGGCTGAGCCCGTCTTGGCGCTATCGCAGCTAGCGTGAGAATATGTCGGGCTGGCCGAGGTGGAGGAGTGAAACGTGGGCCCGGAGGAAAGAAGTGAAGATTCGACCTGAATCATGCTAGCACGGCACAAAAATCGGAGTCAATTTGATTCCGGCCCAATGTGACAAATGACCTCGCAAATCGGGTCGTTACTCAGTGCACGATCCCGATTCGGGCCGCTACGCCGCTGCCCGTGTGCCCGTTCGGACATGTCGCTGCGTCTCAGGATTGACTTGTTTCGCAACGTCCCCTACAATGAAGATACGCTACTAACGCGTGTTAGCTGAGCGTCTGAGGGTGGTTCCGGGAGAGAGGGTGTTCGTTGGGTGCCAAACGCGTGACGATGCGCCAGATCGCCGAGCAGGCCGGTGTATCGCGCACGACGGTGTCGTTTGTATTGAACGACGTGCCCGGCTTCAACATCAGCGGCGAGACGCGCAACCGCATCCTGAGTGTGGCACGTGAGCTCAATTACATCCCTGACTCCGTGGCGCAGAGCCTGGCGAGCGGGCGAGTCGGCACGATTGCACTCGTCCTGCGCCAGAGCCAGCACCAGCTCGTCGACGACGCATTTCTGTCGCCGGTCGTGCAGGGGCTCTCCGCCGCGCTCAAGGATTACGGCTATCACGTGCTCATCGAACCGCTCGACCCTGCCAACGGCAGCGTGGAGTATGGCGACCTCGTGCGAGCTCGCCGGGCGGACGGCATCGTAATCTCCGGCCCGCGCCTGGACGACGAAGAACTCACACGCATCTACGAAGAGCGCATCCCGATTGTCATGATGGGCCAGCTTCCAGGCAGCAGCATCCCGTTCGTGGACGTGGATAACGTGCAGGGTGCGCGCCAGGCGGTGCAGCATCTCATCGACCTGGGGCACCGGGAGATCGCGTGCATCACGAACGCCCCGCTGGCCTATACCGCCAGCCGCGACCGGCTGGAAGGCTACCGCCAGGCGCTCGAAGCGCACGGCATCACCTTCAGGCAACAGCTCGTCCGTACGGGCGATTTCACCGACGAGAGCGGTGCCGAGGCCATGCGCGATATCCTGGCAGAGTGCGATCCGTGCCCAACGGCGGTGTTCGCCGCGAGCGATGTCATCGCCTTCGGCGCGCTGAGCGCGCTGCAGGAAGCGAGTCTGCGGGTGCCTGAGGATGTGGCGCTGGTAGGCTTTGACGACATCCCGCTGGCTGCATACATCGATCCACAGCTCACCACGGTGCACCTGCCCGCCTTCGGGCTGGGCTGGGGCGCTGGCAAGATGCTGATGGATCTGCTTCACCGGGCCCGCGAACTGGAGAACACCCAGTGCTTGTTGGACACCTGGCTCATTGTCCGGCGATCTTGTGGTGCCAGCCGATCCGGCAGGGTGCCATAATCAGATCATAGGAGAGGAGGCGATGCTGAGGAGTTGACCAGGCAGTTCCGCACCGATTGAGTCTGAGTCGCGTATCCTGACCCGTTTACTTTTACTGTAGCTGTTGGAGGAAAACCGATGCAGAAGAAGCGTTCATGGTGGCTGCTCGCCAGCCTCGCGATGGTCGTGATGCTGACGCTCGCGGCCTGCGGCGGCGGCGCCGCCGTCACCGAAGAGCCGGCTGGTGAGGAGCCGGTCGTCGAGGAGCCCGTCGAGGAAGAGCCGATGGAGGAACCGGCGGAAGAAGAAACCGAGGAGATGACCGAAGAGGCCACCGAGGAAGCCACTGAGGAAGCGGAGGCCACCGAAGAAGAGACTGAAGAGGCAGCTGCCGACACCGGCGCGATCGACTGCAAGGGCGCCGCTGAGGGTGACGAAGTCTCCCTGCTGTACCAGTGGTCGGGTCTTGAGGAAGAGAACATCCTCTCGATCCTGCAGCCCGTCGTCGACGCGTGCGGTATCGTGCTCGCGCCCGAGTCCACGCGTGACCAGGGTATCCTCGACACCCGCATCCAGGCTGGCACCCCGCCCGACATCGCCTTCTGGAATATCGCACAGCTTGAGCAGTATCAGGACATCCTGATTCCGCTCGTAGACCTGGGCGTCAACGTTGACAACTACCCCGAGTTCTGGCAGGAGCTGGGCTCGGTGGGTGGCACCTGGTACGGCCTGCCTGTCAAGGCCGACATCAAGACGATCATCTGGTACAGCCCTCTGAACTTCGAGGCGTTCGGCTATGAGGTGCCGGAGACCTGGGCGGAGCTCGAGGAGCTTGTCGAGACGATCGCGGCTGACGATGCTTCGCCCGTTCCGTGGTCGATGGGCTTCGAGTCCGGTGATGCGACCGGCTGGACCGGCACCGACTTCATCCAGGACATCCTGCTTGTCCAGCAGGGGCCCGACTACGTGATGGGGATCATCGACGGCAGCATCCCCTACAACGACGAGGGCGTCCGCCAGGCCTGGGAAACCTACGGCCAGTGGGCGACCGACCCGACCTACACCATCGAAGGGGCTGAGGGCACCCTCGCCACCGGCTTCAACGACGCCATCCTGCGGGTCTTCGCCGATCCGCCTGAGGCGATGATGGTCAAGCAGTCAGGCTTCGCCGCCGGCACGATCACGGAGCAGTTCCCCGACCTCGTGTTCGGTGAGGACTTCGCCTTCTTCCAGGTGCCCGACGCCCAGGGCCTGCAGGGTGGCTCGGACTGGCTGATGGTCTTCAGCGATGCACCGGCTGTCCAGGCCGTGATCACGTACCTGAGCAGCGAAGCCGGTGCGCAGCGCTGGGCAGAAGTCGGGTTCGACATCTCGCCGAACATCGCTGGCACGAACTACGCCGACCCCGGCCTGCAGCAGCGTGCTGAGATCCTCGCGAACGCAGAAGCCTTCGTGCCTGATATCGGCGATACCATCGTGGGCGGCTTCGGCAGCGCCGAGTTCGAGGGTGTCACCGAGTACGTGAACGGTGGCGACCTCGACACCATCCTCGACCGTCTCGCCCAGATCCAGGCAGATGCGACCGCCGGTGAGGGCGGCGGCTAGCCCGTCAATGTGTTGTGCTGTGGGGGCGCTCCTGTGGCGCCCCCACAACCTACCCTCGGGCGTTTGGCCTGCCTTCAGAAGAGATGACCGGCAGGCGCGGACGTCTGTTCTGGAGGCAGACCAGACTATCAGAGGGACCGGTCACTGGTACTAGCAGCTAACAAGGAGTGGCCCATGACGGATGTAGTGACCAGTACAGCAGAGGAGCCGAAACAAGTTCGGCGAAGAAGGACGTCCTCGTCTAGGGCCCGTGTGCCGCAGATCATGAAGCAGGGGGCCGTCGTCCCGTGGCTCTACCTAGCCCCGGCCCTCATTGTCATGGCGATCTTCATCGTCTACCCCATGGTCAACACCGTCATGCTCAGCTTTCAGAACGCGACAGGTTCCGGGCCAGTGGTCTGCCGGGGTGAGCCGTGCTGGGGCATCCTCGAGAACTACCGTTATGCCCTGACCGGCGAGCTGAACCTCAACTCGCTGCGTACGGCCTGGAACACGTTCTGGGTGTCGTCGTACGGCAACAACATCAAGTGGATTCTGCTCATGGTTTCGGGCACGGTGGTGCTGGGCGTGCTTATTGCCCTGCTCGCCGACCGGGTGAAGTACGAACCGCTGGCAAAATCCCTCATCTTCATGCCGATGGCGATCTCCTTCGTGGGCGCGGGCGTCATCTGGGGCTTCGTGTACAACATCGATCCCCGTATCGGCTTGCTCAATGCGATCATCACGGCGTTGGGAGGTAGCCGGGTTGCCTTCCTGCAAACGCAGGGGTTGAACACCATCTTGCTCATCGTCGTCGGCGTCTGGATCTGGACCGGCTTCGCGATGACCATTCTCTCCGCCGCCCTCAAGGGCGTCCCGAGCGAGATTCTCGAGGCGGCGCGGGTGGACGGCGCGAACGAGTGGACGGTCTTCTGGCAGATCATCGTGCCGACGATCATGCCGACCATCACCGTGGTCATCACCATCATGATCATCAACACCCTGAAGGTCTTCGACATTGTGTATGTCATGACGGGCGGCAACTACGGCACCGAAGTCATGGCGAACCGCATGTACACAGAGATGTACGTGAACTTTAATACGGGGCGCGGCACGGCGATTGCCGTCGTGCTGATCCTCGTCATTATCCCGTTCATGTGGCTCAATGTGAAGCGGTTCCGGGAACAGGAGGCCGTGCGGTGAACCGAGATCGCATTAACAAGTTCTTTAGCAAGATCCCCACTCACTTCGCGCTGATCTTCCTGTGCCTGATCTGGCTCGTCCCAACGCTCGGCCTGCTCGTGACTTCGTTCAGGCCGCAGCAGGCCGCCAACGAGAGCGGGTGGTGGACGGTGTTCTCGGGCGGCGCGGCACTAGGCGCCGGCTCCGCCGAATACCAGCAGTTCTGCGAGGAGTGCCACGGCGCGGATGGCCAGGCCATCGCCGAGGCAGACCTTACCAACCCTGAGGTGACCGGCCCGTACATGCGCTCGGCGCGGCTGCTCGGGCTGCTGCGCGAGGAGATCGACGGCGAGCCCCACATGGGCGACCTGCCGCTGCCCTCTCTGAACGAGGCTGCCGCCATCACCGAAGCCCTGACCGAGCTGGCAGGCGCGGAACAAGCCGAGACGTTCACCATCAACAACTACGTCGATGCGCTTGTAGGTTATCGCCAGCGGGGCACCTATCTGGACGCTTGCGAGGATGGAACGGCGGCGACGTACGGCTTCCGCTGCAACATCAGTGACGTGCTGAACCCGCGCGGCATGGGGCGGGCCTTTGTGAACTCGATGCTCGTTACCATCCCGGCCACAATTCTCCCCCTGCTGTTCGCGGCCTTCGCCGGCTACGCCTTCTCCTGGTTGGACTTCCCGGGCAGGCTGTGGCTGTTCGCACTGCTCGTCGGCCTGCAGGTCGTGCCGCTTCAGATGACACTCGTCCCGATCTCGCGCATCTACGCGCAGCTGGGCCTGAACGGTACGTTCCTCGGGGTGTGGCTGTTCCACACAGGGTTTGGCATGCCGTACGCCATCTACCTGATGCGCAACTTCCTGGGTGGTCTCCCGCGGGATCTGTTCGAGTCTGCCTACCTGGACGGCGCTTCGCACTGGACGGCGTTCCGCAAGCTGGCACTGCCGCTGGCCGCGCCGGCGCTGGCCTCGCTGGGCATCTTCCAGTTCCTGTGGGTGTGGAACGACCTGCTTGTGGCACTGGTCTTCCTGGGCGGCAGACGCCCCGTGCTGACGTACCAGATCTCGAACATGGTGACTTCGCTCGGCGCGGGCTGGCATCTGCTGACTGCCGCCGCCTTCATCTCCTTCCTGCTGCCGCTGCTTGTGTTCTTCGGCCTGCAGCGGTACTTCGTGCGCGGTATGCTGGCAGGCTCGGTGAAGGGCTAGAGGCTCGTGCAGACGGTTTAGAGACAGCGCACGGTAGTGTTCGCGCGGGAGCGCCGCACTACCGTGCTCTTGTTGCAGGGGCAGGTTCGGCGCGAGCTTGATCCCTTTTGTGCGCGACACTGGGTATGATACGTCCCGCCGCTGGCGGCATTGCATCATTCGACGCGAGGAACATGAGCATCCAACGAGACACAGCATGGTACCAGGACGCGGTTTTCTACCAGGTGTACGTCCGCGCGTACAAGGACTCCAACGCCGATGGGCACGGCGACCTGTGCGGCTTGATTGAAAAGCTGGATCATCTTGTCGCGCTCGGAATTGACTGCATCTGGCTGATGCCGATCTATCCCTCCCCGCTGGTGGACGACGGCTACGACATCGCCGATTTCCACAGCATCCACCCCGACTTCGGCACGATCCAGGACTTCGAACAGCTCCTCGAAGAGGCGCATGCGCGAGGGCTGCGTGTCATTTCCGACCTCGTCGTGAACCACACCTCGGACCAGCATCCCTGGTTCATCGAGTCCCGGTCCTCACGCGATTCGGCCAAGCGTGACTGGTACGTGTGGAGCGACAGCAACCAGCGGTACGAGGAGGCCCGCGTCATCTTTCTCGACACGCTGGACTCGAACTGGACGTTCGACGAGGCGACCGGGCAGTACTACTGGCACCGCTTCTACCCATCACAGCCGGATCTCAACTACGACAATCCCGAGGTCCAGCGGGCGATGCTTGACGTGATGCACTTCTGGCTCGACAAAGGTATCGACGGCTTCCGCGTGGACGCCGTGCCGTACCTTATCGAGCGCGAGGGCACGAACTGCGAGAACCTGCCCGAAACGCACCAGTTCCTCAAGCGGATGCGCCACGAGATGGACGACCGCGGCTCGGACGCCGTGCTGCTGTGTGAGGCCAACCAGCCGCCCAACGAGGTCGTCGAGTACCTCGGCGATGGCGACGAGTTTCACATGGCGTTCCACTTCCCGGTGATGCCGCGCATTTTCATGGCGCTGCACTCGGGGGATACGACGAAGCTGCGGGAGATCATCCAGCAGACACCGCCCATTCCACCGGGCACAGCCTGGTGCACGTTCCTCCGCAATCACGATGAGCTGACCCTCGAGATGGTTACGCCGGAGGAGCGCCAGTGGATGTGGGATGCCTACGCGCCTGAGCCCCGCATGCGGCTCAACCTGGGCATCCGGCGGCGGCTCGCGCCGCTGCTCGGCAACAACATGCAGAAGATCCTGCTTGCCAACCGCATTCTGTTCTCTCTGCCCGGCAGCCCGATAATCTACTACGGCGACGAGATCGGCATGGGAGACAACATCTGGCTGCACGACCGCGACGGGGTCCGCACGCCGATGCAGTGGGACGCTTCGCCGAACGCGGGCTTCTCCGACGCCCCGCCGGAGAAGCTGTACGCCCCTGTCATCGACGATCCGGTGTACGGCTACCAGAAGGTGAACGTGGCCAGCCAGCTCGACGACCCCGACTCGCTGCTTGGCCGCATGCGCCGCATGATCGCGACCCGCAAGCGGCACGCCGCGCTGAGCCGCGGCAGCTTTGAGCTGCTGGACGTCGAGAATGCGGCTTTCCTGGCGTTTATTCGCCGCCACGGCAGCCAGACGGTGGTGGCGGTGCACAACGTCAGCGCCGAAGAGCAGACCGTGGAACTCGACCTCAGCGAGCTCGCGGGCAGGCAGCCGTGCGACCTGCTGCACCCGGACGAGCGCTGTGAGCCACCCGGCGAAGGGCCGTATACTCTCACACTGCCGCCGCACGAGAGCCGCTGGCTGCTGTTCGACGCCCGCCCTGGCGGCTGCTGACCTCTGGCATCGTTGAGAACACCCATACGTACACCTGAGGCGTGTGTCACAGGTTGAAACCAGCCGTCAGAACCCCCTCCTGACCTCGCAGCGACCTCCGGTC